>JAHDCJ010000010.1:18345-66115 GCA_020629935.1 Saprospiraceae bacterium
TTTACCGTAACTTCCTTAGTGGGCTTTGGCGTTTTTACTTTAGGTGTCTTTACCGTAACTTCCTTAGTAGGCTTTGGTGTTTTTACTTTAGCCTCTTTTGCAGGTTTCGTTTGGGTAGTAGCTTTACCTTGAGCAACAGCACTTTGTTGCTTCATCATTTTAGCATATTGCTTCACCTTTGCTTTCGCCTCTTTCATTTCTTGTTTCTCTCTTTCTTTTCGCACTTTTTCCATTTCTTTTTCATATTTATCTGGTTGGGCAGACAAAGGAGAAGAAACAAAAACACAAAAAATAAAAAGAGCAGATAAGCTCAAATAAAAAGATTTCAATTGAAGAACCATGATAAGCTGTTTAATTTTATGACATCCATGTAATAAATCCGTATCTTGCGAATTATTGAATGAAAATTTATAAAAAAATAAAACACTAAAAAGGAATAAAAAAATACCTTTCAAATTTTCTTTCTTTTTCTGTATTTCGTCAACAAAAATAATCAAAAGTAAAGGAACGGCCAAATGGAGCTGATATTTACCAAATTAACGCTTGCTAATATGAAAAATAATTTCCCACTCACCTTTTTAACCTTCACCCTACTCATGATACTTTCTGGATGTGATAATTCTCAAAAATCTAGCCATAAAAATTCTAATGCTTCTTTTGACTACCCTGAAACGCGACAAGATGAGGTTGTTGATGAATATTTTGGAGTAAAAGTCAACGATCCTTATCGTTGGTTAGAAGATGATCGTTCGGAAGAAACCATGCGTTGGGTCAAAGCCCAAAACAGTTTAACCTTTGAATATTTAGACAATATTCCTTTTCGACAAGCTATAGCCGATCGATTAACTAAACTTTGGAATTTTGAACGGTATTCGGCTCCCTTTAAACGAGCGGGCAAATATTATTATTATAAAAATGATGGTCTACAAAATCAAAGTGTCCTTTATGTACAAGATCAATTAGATGGCGAAGCTAAGGTAGTACTTGATCCCAATAATCTTTCAAAAGATGGAACCACTTCGCTTGCTGGGGTTAGTATTTCTAAAGACGGCAAATATATGGCTTATACGATTTCTGAAGGAGGATCTGACTGGCGTAAGGGATTGGTTCGTGATTTAAAAACGAATAAAGATTTGAGTGATGAAGTCAACTGGTTGAAATTTACTAGCTTAAGATGGTATAAGGATGGTTTTTTCTATTCCAGATACCCAGAGCCTTCGGAAGAAGATAAATTATCTGGTGAGAATATTTTTCATCAAGTATACTATCATAAAATTGGTACTAAACAAGCGGATGATGAGTTAGTCTTTTTAGATCGAACACATCCCAAACGAACTTTTTATGCCAGTGTAACCAAAGATGACGAAATGCTTCTTGTTTATCCTAGTGAAGGTACAAGTGGCAATGCCTTATATGCTAAAAATTTAAAAAAGGGAGAAACGGAGTTTACTCCTTTAATCGAAGATTTTGACAATGATCATTCCGTAGTTGCTCATCATAAAGGCAAGCTTTTGGTATTGACCAATAAGAATGCCCCAAACCTTCGTTTAGTGGAAATTGACCCCAAAAACCCCGCTGTTGAAAATTGGAAAGATATTATTCCTCAAAATGATAAGAATGCGTTAGAATCTGTTCAAATCATTGGGAAAAAATTAGTCGCTGTTTATATCCAAGATGTAGTAAGTCAAGTGAAGGTTTTCGAAATGAATGGTAAATTCCTTTATGATTTACAACTTCCCGGATTAGGTACGCTTGGCGCACTTCGAGGAGACAAAGATGAAAATCAAGCATTTTATACTTTCTCTTCATATACCATTCCTACTTCGATTTATCAAATGGATATTCGGACTGGGAAATCCACCCTTTTTAAAACACCAAAAATTGAGTTTGATTTATCGCAATATGAAACTAAACGAGTATTTTATTCTAGTTTAGATGGCACCAAGGTTCCTATGTTTATCACCCATAAAAAAGGAATAGCACTTGATGGAACGAATCCTACCCTTCTTTATGGTTATGGCGGATTTAACATTAGTGTACAACCTCGTTTTAGCATTGCCAATCTTGCATTACTTGAAAATGGAGGCGTTTATGCAGTTGCCAATATTAGAGGCGGAGGAGAATATGGAGAAAAATGGCACAAAGCTGGAACAAAACTTGAAAAACAAAACGTATTTAATGATTTTATTGCTGCTGCGGAATATCTAATCAATAAAAAATATACTACAAATAATAAGCTTGCCTTACAAGGAGGATCGAATGGAGGATTATTGGTAGGTGCTTGTATGACCCAACGCCCCGATTTATTTAAAGTAGCCTTACCTGCCGTAGGCGTTTTAGATATGCTTCGATATCATACCTTCACCATTGGTTGGGCTTGGGAAGTAGATTATGGCTCGAGTGCAGATTCTACTCAATTCAACAATTTATTAAGCTATTCTCCATTACATAATGTTAAAGAAGGAGTAGCTTATCCAGCGACCTTAGTAACTACTGCGGATCATGACGATCGTGTAGTGCCTGCACATTCTTTTAAATTTATTTCAGAGTTGCAAGCAAAACATAAAGGTCCAAATCCCGTTATGATTAGAATAGAAACTAGTGCTGGGCATGGAGCGGGTAAACCCACAGATAAAGTCATTGAAGAAGCAGCAGACAAACTTGCTTTTATGTTTCATAATATGGGAGAAGAAATCACATATGATCCACAAAAAGAAGAAGATATTAAAGAAGAAAAATAATGATTTAGCTTGGACTCCATGATTCCATTATTTGTACAAATTGGTTTTCTACCTATTACGCTTTGGGACATCCTTGATGTACTCATTGTGGGCTATTTGATATATTATCTTTATCGCTTATTAAAAGGAAGTATTGCCGTAAATATATTTGTCGCACTCATTGTCATTTTCGTGGTTTCAGGTATTGTTAAACAATTGGAGATGACGATGCTTTCTCGAATAATGTCGGCCGTAACCAATGTGGGTTTAATTGCCGTTCTTATCGTTTTTCAACCTGAAGTCAGAGGATTTCTAACCGCATTAGGAAGAGGAACATTAAAAGGAAGACTTAACTTTTGGAATCGATTGGTCAATAATAGCCTTCAAACGAATTCTCAAAAAGAACAACATATACACGATATCATCCGAGCTGCTGAGATCTTTTCGAAATATAAAGTTGGTGCGCTAATAGTCTTCACGACCAATCCTGACATGGAAATTTTCCAACAATCTGGCGTTGTAGTCAATGGAGAAATAAGCACCCCTTTACTAGAAAGTATTTTCAATAAGCACAGTCCTTTGCATGATGGAGCAGTAATTATCTCTGGCGGAATCATTAAAAGAGCAAGCACCATTTTACCTGTAAGTGAACAAAAGAACATCCCTAAGAGTCTAGGATTAAGACATCGAGCGGCTTTAGGAATAACAGAAGGAACGGAAGCGATTGCATTAATTATTTCAGAACAAAATGGTAAAATTTCTATTGCCCGAAATGGCAAAATCAACCGAGGATTAACCAGTGATCAATTAGATAAATATTTAAGAAAAGTATTTGGAGAAACATCAGATTTAGAAACCTAAATTGCATATGGAAAAGTTGATAAAATATTTATATCGTCCTATTCATCCTTCTTCCTTAGGAGCCTTTCGTATTACCTTTGGCTTGGTTTTATTTGCTCAAACACTTTACTTTATTTTAACTGGGTTTGTGGAGCTTAACCTTATTCAACCCATTATTCATTTTAAATATACCTTGTTTCAATTTTTAGAACCAGGTTCTCCCCTCTTTCTTCATAGTTTAATGTGGGGAATGTTACTTTCCACTGTGTTCATTACCACAGGTTTTTTATGGCGTTGGGGCGCAGCTTTTTTCTTCTTTTCCTTCAGCTATTTATGGCTTTTAGACAAAGGATACTTCAATAATCACTACTACCTCATGTCTTTGCTTACGCTTCTCCTTTTCTTTACTGATGCGAACGCTTGGGGCGGTTGGAAAAGTAAAGGGAATGCGATTCCTCAATGGATGATTTTTATACTTAAAGCACAATTGTTTATCGTATTTTTTATTGCAGGAATTAACAAAATAAATCCTTATTGGTTAATTGATTTTCAACCTGTAAAATACATTCTACAAATCAAAGCCGAACGAGAACAAATGCCCTTTCTCAATAATAATAGCTTAGCGGCATTTATGTGTTATGGTGGTTTGTTTTTAGATTTATTTGTAGGATTTTTATTATGGTTTAGAAAAAGTAGACCTTTTGGCATTATCCTATTAATTGGTTTTAACATTATCAATTTCTGGGTCTTTTATAATGTGGGAGAAATCGGGTTTTTCCCTTTTATGTTGATTGGTAGTGTCGTCCTTTTTCTTGAGCCTCAAACTATTGCTAATCTGTGGACTAAATGGAGAAAATTGCCTCCAATCAAAAAGAGAAAAAGAGTAGCTACTATTTCCCCTAAACCGCTTATTACTGGATTTTTATTCTGTTATTTAACCTTTCAAGTCTTATTCCCCTTTAGGCATTTGCTTTATCCTGGGCATGTCGATTGGACAGGAGAAGGTCAGCGTTTTGCTTGGCGGATGAAAATTATGCTAAAGGAAGCGGAACCTATTTTTAAACTTGTTGATGCCAATGGAAACGAAGGTAATTTAGATGTAAGTAAAATGCTAAGTCCAAAGCAATACACTGCCCTACTTTATTATCCTGATTTCTTACCTGAGCTTGCTCGGATGTTAAAGAAAGAAGGTCAAGCAAAAGGACTGGTCAACCCCAAAGTTCATGCACAATTTCAAGTTAGTTTTATGGGGAGTGAAGAAAGACAAGCCATTGTTGATCCTAAGACCGATTTAGCATCAGTTAAGCATCAATTAATTCGACCAGATGATTGGATCATTCCTTTAGCGATCAAAAGAAAATAGAAAGTGTATTTATCTGTTCAAAATAAACAAAAAACCCGCTCGATTAATCGAGCGGGTTTTTAATTTTTATTTGATTTTACTTCTATTTTTCATCTCCTAAAGGAACAACAAAACCGTCTAATCCTTTTTTCTTCAAACTCTTTTTGTATGCTTGAGCAGATTGTAGATCTTGAATAGGCCCTAATATTACTTTATACACGGTAACATCATCTGGTGCAGGCTCAATATGAATTAAAATATTTTTAAACCAATTATTTTGAAGCATTCCGATTTGACGAAGGACATTATCGTATTCTGTATATCGTCCAATTTGAACGCCATAACCTTCTTCTTTAATCTGTAGTACTTGAATCTTAAACAATCCGTATTGAGGATCATCATTATTCGTATTAATTACCGTAGGAACAGAAGTACTTGGAGCGGGCTTCGGTTTAACTACTTTCCCTGTATTTTTGGGTGCAGGCTTAACCACAGGTTTAGTATTTACTGGCTTTGGTATTTCTTTTGTGGGTTCAGCAATCGTTGCAGGTTCTTCATCAGAACGGATCACTTCCACCTTCACTTTTACAGTACCAATGTCTGTAAGGTTAATTCGCTTCGCAGCGTTTTTAGAAAGATCAATAATTCTTCCTTTAACAAAAGGGCCTCGGTCATTGATACGAACAGCAACAGATTCTCTATTGTCAAGTCGAGTTACGCGAACTACCGTTCCAAATGGAAGGGTTTTATGAGCAGCTGTTAATAAAGACATATCATAAGTCTCTCCACTGGCGGTTTTACTCCCTTGATATTGATCAGAGTAAATAGAAGCCATACCATATTCTGCTTGAGCAAAAGCTGCTTGAATGGTAAATAATAGCATAAAGCTAAATTGAATTAAATAACGCATAGTATTTTTTATTTGATTATTTATTATTGAAGTGTTTTAACAAATAAATAAAACATCTCCGAGTTCATCGCTTGGCACATTCTTCCATGCTTAGTCTTCCTAAATTCAAAGAGTATGCCGATAAACTAATTTTGCGGAAAGATAATATTTATTTTTTTAAATATCTACTTAAAGTTTAACTTTTAACAGTATATTATTTCAAACTACTAATCAGCGATTTACACTATTTCATTTTGAGATAACGCTTAAGTGAAGAACAAAAAAAATGCCTTCCCGAAATCGGAAAGGCACCTATATTTTGAAATAAAATTTAGTTTTACATTTTTAACGATGGGTCCATTTTTACTGCCATTTTGTAGTATTTGTTTTGATTATATGCATCGTCTTTACGGTTATAGATTACCGCCATCAACAAATAACCTTTAGCATAATCAGGATCAAGATTCATAATTGTCTCGCCTACGCTTAGTGCTTTGTCATAACTTTCAAGATCAACTAAAGCCAATCCTTTGTTGTAATAAGCTACTAAATATTTTTCATCTTGGTCAATCACTCGTTCAAACTCTTCGATCGCCGCATGGAATTTTCCATCTTTAGCATATGCTAATCCTAGGTTATATTTATAATCTGTATTCGCTGGATCGGCGCTAATTGCTTTCTTATAATTAGAAGAAGCACTTGCGTAATTCTGCATATTATAATACGTATTTCCTAAATTATAGTAGATATAGGCTTCTGTCATTCCAAATCGAATCGCATCTTCAAAAGAAGAAGCTGCTAAATCTAACTCTCCTAAAGTAAATTTCAAATTAGCTAATGCTAAATGTGCTTTTCCATAACCTTCATCTTTGCCTATAGCTGCTTTAAATGACTGTTCTGCTTTAGCATAATTCTTACTTTTGCCATAAGCTAAACCTTTGTTATAGTAATACTTTGGGATATTTGGATCTTCATTAATTGCATTATCAAAATGCGATACGGCTTCTTGGTATCTTCCAGCTCGATAAGCTAAAATACCATTATTATAATGCTTGATATTTTCTCCTTTCATGGCTGTTTCTGCCCCTTCAAATCCTTTCTCTTTTGATCGCTCTAAATGGCTTTTCACTAAATTATCTTGCTTACCAGAAGCTTTGTAGGCCATAGCCAAATAATAATGAAGTTCTCCATTATCACCATCTGCTTTAAGGGCGAGTTCTAAAGGCTCAATAGCTTTAAAAAATCGTCCTGAACTATAATGTGCTCGGCCTAAGAATCCTTGATTTTCTGTATCTGAAGGATCTAATTGAGCTACTTTTTCAAAATAACCACTTGATGCTTCAAAATCTTCCTTGTTATAATGAATAATTCCTGCATTAAGATGTGCATCTTTAAGATCTCCATTTTTGGCTATTGCTTCATCATAAGCTTCTATAGCTTCCTCTTCATTACCCAATTTTTCTTGGATAATACCTAACAAATAATAAGCATCTGCGGAAGGACTCGCTTTTATCGCTTTTTTAATTTTAGTTAAAGCTTCTTCATATTTTTTCTGCTTATACAATGATCGAGCAGCGCTATAATCAACATTTTTGGTATATCCATTAGAAGAAGCATTTTTGAAATGATTATCTGCTACGGAACTATCTCCGAAATTTGTTTGTAATACTCCTAAACGTTGATGTGCTTTTCCATAAGAGGGATTGACAGCGATGGCTTCTTCCAAAGCCTTTATTGCTTTTTCATTATCTTTTTTTCCAGAATAAAGAATAGAAAGATTATACCAAACTTTCTCTTGTTTTGGATTAATCTTTAATAATTTTTCATAATTAAGAATTGCCTTATCTTTGTTGCCACTTTCGTCATATGAAATGGCTAACACATGATAAGCTGCTTCAAAATCTGGAGATTCCATAACGGCTTCTTCAAAATAAGGAAGTGCAAATGAATAATTTTGTGAGTTGTAATGTTGCAAGCCTTTGTTATAAGCAATAATTGCCTCATTGGTTTGGGCAAAGCTTGATAATTGAAAACTAACAAATAGTAAGATGGTTAAGAGTCGAATTTGATTCATGGGTGTGTAATTAGTAGATTTTTTGTGATATTGGGTTTGGGGTAAAGTGAAATAAAACATAGATAGCGGTTTAAAAATTTAATAATTAGTATTATGGGTATTACTAATGTATTGTCATTTTGAAAGATAGTTTTACAAAATTCACCTAAATTGTGACTTAACATTTTAAGCTTTTTATTATAAAACAACCAATATTGCTAACTAAATCATATTACATGTGACCTATAGTTTTTAAATGTATACTAAATAGACCATATGTAACAAATGTAATTATTTCAATGAACCTAAGTAAATATAAGCGTTTTTTTTAGAAGAATCAATACATTTTATTAGGTGATTTCGCACATTAAGGTCATTTTTGTTATTTAATAATACCTTTTATACCAAAATTAATTTGGAATTATGAGTAAACATGGAAAAATATTAGTCGCAATGAGTGGCGGAATTGATAGTACGGTAACTGCTTTGATGTTGCATGAAGCTGGTTATGAAGTGATTGGGATTACCATGAAAACTTGGGACTATGCCAATTCGGGAGGTGGAGGAAAAGAAACGGGTTGTTGTAGCTTGGATTCCATCAATGACGCAAGGGCTATTGCTGTGGATAAAGGTTTTCATCACTTTATTGTAGATATTCGCGAAGAATTTGGAAATTATGTAATTGACAACTTCATTGATGAGTATATTGCAGGTAGAACACCGAATCCTTGTGTCCTTTGTAACACCCATATCAAATGGGAATCCATGCTTCGTCGAGCAGATGCTTTAGATTGCGAATTTATTGCCACTGGTCATTATGCAGTGGTCAACCAACTGAATGATCGATATTATGTATCTAAAGCAAAAGATGAAAAGAAAGATCAATCTTATGTTCTTTGGGGCCTAAGTCAAGAATGTTTAAGGCGAAGTCAATTCCCACTAGGTCCATATTTAAAATCGGAAGTTAGACAAATGGCCGCTGATTTTGGCTATGATGATTTGTCTAAAAAAGGAGAAAGTTATGAAATTTGCTTTGTTCCTGACAATGACTATCGGGGCTTTCTAAAAAGACAAGTCGATGGTTTAGAAGAAAAGGTCGCAGGAGGTAAATTCCTCAATACCAAAGGAGAAATCTTAGGCGAGCATAAAGGTTATCCCTTTTATACCATTGGGCAACGTAAAGGACTTGGTTTAGCCTTCGGCGAACCCATGTATGTTAAAGCTATAGACCCTTATGAAAATACCGTTGTTTTGGGTAGAGCCGATGAATTGATTCGGAATGGATTAACTGTGGGCAAAATTAATTCATTAAAATATGCGACCATTCCCAATGCACAAGATATTGTTACCCAAATTCGATATAATGATCCAGGTACTTTGAGTCATTTAAAAAATTTAGGTGATAAAGTCCAAGTAGAATTTCATGCAAATGTAACAGGAGTAGCACCTGGACAATCTGCCGTATTTTATGAAGGGGATGATGTAATTGGTGGAGGGATTATTTTCCGTGACGATATAAGACCAGATATCAAAGTGGAAGATTTGTAAAATGATTGGCCTATTTTATGTGGGTATAAAAATTATATTTCATTCCATGCAACGTAATTGGATTTGAATACGTATTCTAGAAGTAGATTATTTGGAAATTGTTTTAAACTTGGATGGTCAAGTCGAAACATTTTTTAATATTAAATAAAAACTTTTCATGAAAAACTTTTTGCGCCTTTCATTTGGCTTCATCTTATTGTGTATCTCTTTATTCTCATGTAAAGAGACGCTCATTGAAGATAATATTGATTTTGGTTATGATTATTTTCCTCAAGAAGTTGGAAAATATATCTCATATGAAGTAGACTCTATCATATATGATCAAATTTCAAACTTTACCATTATTGATACCAATAGTCTACAAGTAACTGAACGCTTTGTAGAAGAATTTGATGACAATAGTGGAGAAACCACTTATCGAATTGAACGTTATGAAAGAAAAAATGCAGGCCAAGCTTGGCAAATTAAAGATGTATGGACTTCAAAACGAACCAATACCAAAGCCGAACGAATTGAAGAAAATCTACGATTTGTAAAAATGATCTTTCCTGCGTCGGTGGAAACGAATCCTTGGAATGGCAATGCTTTTTTAGATGAAACAACGATTATTCCAATTGCTGGAGAAAGTGTGGTTATCTTTAAAAACTGGTTATATGAATATGTCGAAAAAGATGAGCCGTATAGTATCAATGGTTTTGATTTTGATTCGACAATGACCGTTTTACAAGCCAATGAAGAAAACCTGATTGAATTGCGTTATTCAGAGGAAGTTTACGCTAAAAATGTGGGTTTAATTTTTAAAGAAATGAAAATTTTAGATACTCAGTGTATTTCTGATTGTGCAGGACAAACATGGGAGCAAAAAGCGGAAAAAGGCTTTATTGTTCGTATGAAAGTATTTGATCACAATTGGTAATAAAAAGATACTTAGAAATCAGATTAAAGAAAAGTCATGTAGAAATAACTACATGACTTTTCTTTTTTATTAACTTGCAATAAAAATTTCCTTATGCGTGGTTTAATCGTATTCTCTTTATTCATTTTATGGTCTAGTTCTATTTTTGCACAAAATTTAGAACGGATTTGGGTAGAATTCAAGGATAAAAAAGATTGTGGCTTTTCCATTGAAAAGCCAGAAGAATTCCTTTCTCCAAGAGCACTCGAACGAAGAAATAAACAACAAATATTAATTGATCAATCCGATCTTCCTGTTTCTCCGACTTATGTAAAAACCTTAAAAGAAGAAGTCAATCAAATTATTTACACTTCTAAATGGATGAATGGAGCACTTGTCCTTTCTCCTAAAAATAAAGAAGCTACTATTCAGCAATTACCTTTTGTCAAATCTACACGACTTGTAGGAAGATATAATAAACCACAATCCAAAAAAATAAAAAATCCTAAGGCTCCAGAAAAACCTTATAAGCCTAAAGAATCGATCTATGGTTCTGGTAAACAACAATTGCATCAGATCAAAGGCGAGTTCTTACATCAAAAAGGATTTCGTGGAAAAGGGATGTTGATCGCAGTGTTAGATGGAGGATTTAATAATGCGGATTGGATGCCATTTTTTGATTCCCTTCGGGTAAACAATCGAATGCTTCCTGGATGGGATTTTGTGCATGGAGACGATTTTCCTTATGAGTATAGTTCACATGGCACCAATTGTCTTTCGACTATGGCCTCTAATTTACCTGGTTTATTTGTGGGTACTGCACCTGACGCCAGTTACTTGTGTCTACGTACCGAAGAAACGGCTAGTGAACTTATTGTAGAGGAATACAACTGGGTGGCTGGCGCTGAATATGCCGATAGTTTAGGCGCAGATGTCATCAGTTCTTCTCTAGGTTATACCCAATTTGATAAAAGCATAATGAATCATAGTTATGAGGATTTGGATGGAGAAACAGCCATTGTTTCTATTGGTGCAGACATGGCTTTTTCTAAAGGAATGTTAGTCATCAACAGTGCAGGGAATTCTGGTGATGGAAAATGGAAATATATTGGAGCACCAGCCGATGCGGATGATGTAATTTCTGTGGGTTCGGTGGATCGCTTTGGAGCAACATCAGGCTTTAGCTCTTTTGGTCCAACTTCTGATGGCCGCATCAAACCCAATACCGCAGCAAAAGGATCAGCAACTACCGTGGCAAGTCCTTATGGATATAAAGTTTCTTCTTCTTATGGCACTTCTTTTTCTGCGCCGATCATTGCAGGGATGGCTACATCTTTATGGCAAGCGTTTCCAGATAAAACCAATTTAGAAATTAAAAATGCTATTGAGCAAAGTAGTGCATCTTTTGATAAACCTGACGAACAATTAGGATATGGTTTAGCCAACTTCAAAAAAGCATATGAAATATTAGAAAGCAAGTCATCCTATGTGGCGAAAAACCCTAATATATTTCTTTTACCTTTAGTCATTAAAGAAAATATTAAAGTAGAAAAAATTGCTAACTCTCCACTGAAAAGACTATCTATTTTTAATCCAAAAGGCCAAAAAATAATACAGATTAGTTTAGATCAAAATGATCAATTTAATCTACACAAGATTCCGAAAGTCATGGAATTACCGACAGGACTTTATACCGTAGAATGGCGAGAAAACCAAGCGAGGTTAGCAGTAAAGTTTTATAAATTTTAAGTGCATGATATGAAGACAATTATACCATATCTGAATCCAAAATATTTTCGTCTCTTTGTTCTGGACCATCCAAATCTGCACGACCAATATTTTTTTTGACGAAAAAATAACCCACTCCTCCTCCGAAAATATAAGCAATGGCATAGGCACCAAAAACACCAACTAATCCAAACTTAGACGCGCCTAAATAAGCCAAAGGTATATAAACTACAAACATTTGCACCACCGTAATTAAGGCAGCATGCATCGGCTTGCCTAAGACATTTAAACTGGTATTCGAAATCGCATAAACCCCTCGAAAGGCGTAACCTATTGGCGCAATACTTAAATACAAAATGATAATCGATGCCACTTTATTATTGTTAGAAAATATAGGGGCAATTTGATTGGAAAACACGTAAATGAGGAGTGCTAAAGTGATTCCCCATATCATCGCAAATTGCACACTCAACATAAATCCTTTAGACAACCGTCCCATTTTTTTTGCTCCAAGATTTTGTCCAATAAAAGGACCAAGCGCCGAACCCAAAGCAATGACTACGGTAATAGCTAACACATCAATTCTTGATGCAACCCCTAAAGCAGCCACCGCTTCTGTCCCATAGGTAGCCACTAAATTTGTGATCACTGCGGTTGTCAAAGGCACGACCAAATTGGTCGCTGCCGCTGGTAATCCTACAAATAAAATACTTTTGAAAGAAGCTACTAGTTGACTAGTGGTAGGCAATGCAAAAGTCAACATACCTTCTCTAAAATGAAGCACATAAATGCCTAAGATCAACGTGACCGAACGAGCAAGTACAGTAGCAATCGCGGCGCCTTTTAATCCTAAAGCCGGTATTGGGCCCCAGCCAAAAATTAAAATGGGATCAAGAATAAAATTCATCACCACCATTGAAAACATAATGGCCGCTGGCGTTTTAGTATCTCCATTGGATCGAATAGCGGCACTTCCTACCATTGGGACTAACACAAATACTACCCCAATATACCAGATATACATATAAGAGGTGATTGCAGGCATGACCTCATCTGTTGCCCCTAATAATCGAAATAGCGGATCAATAGTCAACAAACCTAAAAAGACAAAGACAAATCCAAAAAGTAGGGCTAATAGAATACTATCGGTGGTTAATCGTTTAATTTTTTCTTGATGCTCTTCTCCAATCGCTTTGGAAATTACTGCTGCTGCACCAATGCCCAAGCCCATTCCTATACTCCCCATAACCATAACTACAGGAAAAGTAAAACTTAATGCGGCCAATGGCAATGCACCTAATTGACCAATGAAATAGGCATCCACTAAATTAAAACCAACTATGCTAAAAATACCAATGATCATTGGTATAGTAAGACGGACTAGGGTTTTTCCAATTGGACCGTCAGTGAGGGTAGATTTAATCGGTTGACTCATCCCTCAATTCTACACTATAAATATCAACAGGTGCTAATTTTCCTTTTAATGGGATATTCCCCACCACTTCTATATTATAGGTGGATATGTGTTCGATTAATGCTTTTATATTTGCTGAGATCAAAAGCAATTTACCATTAAAATTACATTGTCCCTGTATCCTTGCTGCGGTATTTAAGGTATCCCCATGATAGGCAATTTCGCGCTTCACCTCCCCTACTTCGGCGACTGCAACTAAGCCACAATCGAGGCCTGCTTTGAACGTTGGTATTACCCCATAATGACCAAGATAATGCTTTTGACGTTTTAAAATGACTTTCCGATATTCAAAGAAAAAACGTAGGCAATTTCCATTTTCAACTCCTTCTTTTAATGGCCAAGAAACCACCACTTCATCTCCGACAAATTGGTAGACTTCTCCTTTGGTTTCCCACAGGACATCGGTTAAATCATAAAAGCATTCTTGGAGTAACCGACTGAATACGATATGTCCTAATCGCTCCGCATGCGTGGTCGAATCTTTTAAATCTAAGAAGATAAAAATTCGATTTTCTTCTCTTGGTTTATGGTACCGTCCCATGATCATTTTGAATAAAATACCAGGGCCTAATTTATGACTAGTTTGCTTAATGAAACTGACAAACATAGAGGCGATTCCTGCATAAGATAATAATGAAATGAAGGTCCATGTTTTGAAAAACCGTAAGGTATCATCCCAAATCACCGATGCTTCCTCTCCATAGGCCATTCGGGTAGAGAAATTGACACTAATGATTACGAGCATTAATACCAAGACAAAAAGGAAGGTTTGAAGTAAGATGATAAAAGAAAAAGATCGCTTGCGCTTGGCTGCTTTAGGTATAATTACTTCTAAAATAAAAAATAGAATTCCTAGCAAGGCACCAGCTCCTACGTATACAATAGCAATGTAAATGGGATCAAAGGTTTTTTCCACACTTACGCTAAAAAAATTATCAGATAAACCTACAAAACGGAATAGCGGATACATCAGTGCGATCACGATCCAAAAGAAAATATCTCGGATGAGCCGACGTAAATTATACCCGAACTTCGAACGTTTTTTCATAGTGTTTCTCCTAATTCCTCAGAAACACAAGGTACAATTTTTTTAGAGAACTCCTTAGCAATTACTCGCTCATTTCTATTCTTCCATAAGCGCTGTTTCTTTCTTCTTTTGTCGCCATTTAAAATTATAGGTAATCGCAGGAATTACGGGAAATAAAGAAACTTTATAGGCTTTTAAATCTAAAGAACCACTCACCGCATCTGATTGTGGATCATAATAAACCAAGAAGGTATTTTTTCTATTATAAATATTATAAACAGAAAAAGTTAAGCTCGATTGAAAGGGTTTGTTTTTCTTCGCTTTCAAATTGCATGTAGCCGCAAAATCTAAACGGTGATAGGCATCTAATCGACTCGCATTTCGAGGTCCATACCGAGCATTTAATTGAAAATTAATAAAGTAAAAACTTTCGGGTACCGTAAATGCGTTTCCTGTACCATACACAAACGTACTGCTTAGACTCCAGGTTTTATTTAAATCATAACTAGCTACAATAGATAGGTCATGCGTTCTATCATATTTAGCAGGAAAAGGATTTCCATTATCAATGTCATCAAAATAGCGGTAGGTTTTAGAAATCGTATAACCAATCCAACCATTGAGTTTTCCTTTTCTTTTTTTGAAGAAAAATTCCGCGCCATAAGATCGGCCACGGCCAAATACAAATTCGTCTTCTTCATCGGTGGTTAAGTCAGGTACATAACTTTCTGCATATTCTATTTGATTTCGTAGGTCTTTATAATAGACTTCTACAGAAGATTCAAACATATTATCTGCAAAGTTTTGAAAATAACCTAAAGCATATTGTAGTCCAATTTGAGGTTTTACTTTCTCAGTACTTGGCACCCAAAGATCTGTAGGTAAAGTACTCGTAGAACTCACCACCAAATGAATAAATTGATTGGTTAAGGCAATGCCGCCTTTGATAGAAGAACTTGCAGTAAGTTTGTATTTCATACTCAGCCTAGGCTCCATGCCCAAATAACGTTTTACAGGCTCTAATTTTTTATACACTCTAGAAGAATCCGAATTTACATAAGGTCCTACTTGACTAAACATTGACCCTCTTAATCCTATATTAGCGGATAAGCGGTTATTAATTTTCCAATCATCCATAATATAAATGGCCGATTCATGCGCAAACTTTTTCTTACTTCCATTTTCAAAATCAATATCTCCAGAAACGGCCGATGCCGAATTGGGGGTAAAAGTATGATAGGTATAATTTAAGCCAAATTGCACTCGATGATTTGGAGAAGGGTAAAAATCGAAGTCTACTTTTCCATTCCAATCTTTCACCCCAGAAGTTAATTTAAATTTAAAATCACTTTGTTCCCCTTCTGCGCCAAAATCATAATCGTTGTAAATTAAGGAGGTATTGACAAATAATTTATCGCTAAATAAATGATTCCAGCGCAAGGTTGCCGTAGTATTTCCCCACGGCATTTTAAAGGAAAATCCTCTATTATTAGAGACATAATTCAAGACATCTTTTCCAAAATAACCACTAAAGAAAAAACGATCTTTATCTGAAAATCGATAATTGAATTTGGTATTTAAATCGTAGAAAAAATAATTGGTACCTGCAAAATCTGTTTTGTTTAATAAAGGCTGTGCAATGTCAAAAGCATAGGTTCGACGACCAGAAATAAGAAACGAACTTTTATCTTTTATGATCGGACCTTGTAGGGTAAGCCGCGAAGCAATTAAGCCAATTCCTCCATCTAAAGCAAACCGCTGATCATTCCCGTCTTTCATTTGAATATCGACTACCGAACTTAATCTTCCCCCATAATTAGCTGGCATACTGCCTTTAATCAAGGTCGTATTTTTGATGGCGTCGGCATTGAAGACTGAAAAGAAACCAAAGAGATGACCTGTATTATAGACCACTGCCTCATCCAATAAAATTAGGTTTTGATCAGGTCCTCCACCACGCACATAAAAGCCAGCATTCCCTTCTCCTGCCGAAAGTACGCCAGGAAGCAATTGGATAGTTTTTAAAATATCAATCTCTCCCAATAAGGCGGGCATCTTTTTAATTTGATCGACATCTAATTCTACCGTACCCATTTCTGTGCTCTCAATATTTTCATCTTTTCGCTCATCAGTAACTACAATTTCTTTCATCATCATTCCTTCCGATAAATTGATATTGAGTTTGGTATCTTCTATAAGATTGACTTCTACTTCATAATCTTGAAAACCCATATAGCTTACTTTGAGGGCATGTATTCCTTCCTCTAAAGTTAGAGAATAAAAGCCATAAAGATTGGTGGTAGCACCAACTCCAAGATCAGATTTCAGGTAAAGACTTGCGCCAATTAGGGTTTCTCCACTAGCTGCATCTTTGATGTATCCACTTATGGTATATTTATTTTGGGCAAAAAGAAAAACAGAACAAAAAACAAAAAACAGCAGGCAACTAAGCTTTTGCATGAGGGCTAATTTTTCAAAATATTAATCTGGGTTTACTACAATTTCTCTAGACTCTAAAGAAGCAATAATTTCTTTATGTGGTGATTCATTTTCCTTAAATTCATTGTATTTAAAATGTACTTCTTTTAACTTAGGTAAAGATTGAAGAAACTGAATACTAGATAAATTGTTTGCATTAATTAAAAACTTTTTCAAGGTTGGCCAATTCAAATCTTGGCCCACTTCTGCAATTCGATTATTATCTAAATCTAAAATTTCTAATTGAGGTTTATCATTTAGGCCATTTAAATTAGAAATAAAATTATGGCTTAAAAATAAACGTTGAAGGTCTTTACATGAAACTAACTCTTCGATCTCACGAATTTGACAATAGCTTAAATCTAATCGTTTAAGGCGCGTCAAAGAAGCAATAAAAGGAACGGATTTTAAGGGATTCTTTTGCAAATATAATTCTGTCATTTGGCTAGAAGCACTCAGCCCATCCGCAGACTCAATTTCATTTTCTGCAAGGCTTACTTTTTCTAAATTTGGTAAGTTTTTCAATATCGAAACATCGGTCAATTGATTGCGATCTAAGTACAGTTCTTTAAGGTTTTGCAAACTCCCTAAATCATCTATATTCGTCAACTCATTACCCGATAAATTTAGCGCTTCTAAACCTTGCAAATGATCAATTCCGTCTAAAGAACTAACTTTACAATTTTCAAGATTTAAGCGTTTTAAATTGGTGAGTACTTTTAAATTAGATAAGCGTTTAAAGCGTGTTTTTCTCAACCTTAAACCAGTCAAAATTTTATCTTCATATAACACAGCGGAGGGTTCATAATTGAAATCAGTTTCAAATTTAAACACTTCCGTATAAACAGGTAAATCATCTACATAAAATCCAGAACCATTAATAGCATTTTCCACCATAATTCGATCATCTTCAGGTACTTTTCTCATTTTATTATTTTTTGTAAAGTTCGAAAATGATTTTAACAATAAATCTATTTTCTTACTCTTTATTTAATGTTTAATAATTATTACTCCATTAACCATTTTATTCTTACTTATTATTCTATACATATACGCTCCTTGTGCTAGATTATTAGTCTCTATAAAATCCAAGGCATTAATCTTTTTATCCATAATCTTTTTTCCACTCGCATCAAAAAGAACAAATTGCAAATTTCCTTTTAGTGTACTCGCTACATGAAATCCTCGATCATTTGATGTTGGATTGGGATAAACAAACACCTCGTTGGATGCTCCGTTCATTTGTTCTACAGGCAAAGATAAGCCTTCGCTAGAAATTACAAACTGACTAAAAGAAGTGATCGAATTATTATTTGAAAAAACCACCTCTCCATCTATACCTTGTGTCGCAGCATCTCCATCATCAATACTGGAATTCCATGACGCGCCATCTCTATTAGAGCCTCTTTTAAATAATTTAAACGAACTCGGATTCAATTCATCATCTATAGAAACCAAACCAATTTTTCTAAATATAATTTCATTTAGTTCACTAAACGTAGCATTATTTCCATAATTATTGACAATCCAATAACTTCTACTAATCGGAAATTCATTAGGCAATTCATCGGGTGCTAAATTGATTCTAGAAACGACCAACTCGCCATCTGGATGTACCATTCCAAAATCTATAGATACATCAGCATTAGTAAAATCATAAAGTCCAGATCCGTTGACTGTGAGTCGGTGACTAGTCCCTCCTCCTACAGGAGCAGTAGAAACTTCACGACTAGCATCTCCATTCATTATCCCATGATTGGACCGAATTCGATCAGCGACACTCGTTTCTGAAACTGCTTCGTTAAATTGGTAATAAGCTACCAAATTAGATTCTTCTTCATACTTAGTTAGATGTCGTTTTTCTCTAATTGACGCTTGGTCTAATGCTTCATTCCAAATACAAACTTCTTCAATTAATCCATCGAAGAAATCATTGACATCATAGCTTCTATGTCTAGCCCCAATAAGAATATCTCTATCAATGCTGCTAATACTTCCCGTCATATTTATGCTACCATCTAATTCTCCGTTTACGTAAACTTTGAGTTGTTGTCCATCATAGGTAGCTGCTACATAATACCATTGGTTAGCAAGTAAATTTGTACTCCCTGTGATATCCCAAGGAGCCACTTCTCGCTGAGCAAAAAGTCGACCATTGACTACACCAAATTGAAATTGTCCAATAACATACCGGTCATGTTTTGAAAGTATATAACCCGTCATATTACTGGAAGCAGGTTTGATCCAAGCCGAAAAAGTAAAATGCTTTGTACCACTAAAATCAAGTGCTTCTGGCCTACCTAAATTTACATAGCCTTCTGTGTTCGGATTCAAAGCCAATTGGGGAATGGTATCTAAGGTACAACTATTTTCTATCGTAATTAAATTAGTAATCGTTTGGGTATGTGTTCCATAAGTATCACTTACGGTTAGCGTAACATCATAACTTCCTTCTTCATCATAAGTAACTTTAGGTTGGCGTTCGTTTGAAGTACTCGGTAAACCTCCAGGAAATTCCCAAGACCAACTCTGTCCCGTTTCACTAAGCGCCGAATGATCAGAAAAGTAGAAGGTATCTTGTGCACAATAACTGCTTAACTTATCTACCGAAATTTGAGCTAAAGGCGGGGTGTTTTCATATAACTCTGCTTCATAAACACTACGGTTCGTTCCATTCCGAATTTTCCCTTCTCTATAAAAAGGAATCAAGTCAGTGGAGTAAGTACTCACTGGCAAATTAGTATTAAACAAAGCCCAATCAGACATGCTATTATTTCGGTAATAAACCGCCCGTTTTGTTCCTACATACACTCCTCCATCGCTTCCTCTTTGATGTACAATATTAGTTACCGATTCGCCATTTAAATTGTTTCCAGAATAAGAGTTCCAAGTATTCCCTCCATTTATAGATTTAAGTATTTGAACCCCATCTAATTCATTTCCAGAATAGGGATATTTTCTAGCGAGCCATAGAATATTCGCATTTTCCCCGTCTACAGTAATATCATAACGCACCCAATCACTAGTACCTAATTCTGTTGCTGTTGGTGTGATCTCTGACCATAATGTCCCGCCATTATTACTTTTCCAAACTTCTTTTTTATCCCACCATCCACCAGCTAAAGAGACGTAGATTGTTTGTGGATCATTCCAAGCTGTTTCTATTGAATAAATTGGAATGGTAAAGGTATGCAGTAAATCAAAAGTAAGCCCATCGTCTTTAGTAAACCATAACTCATTTTCATCACCCACATAAATCATATTAGCCGATCGAGGATCAAATGCAAATGGTTTACTCCACAAATCTTTATTAAAAGCGAGTCCTGCATTTGCAATTAAGCGATCTCCAGAAAGCATTTTTTCTCCATAGTCATAATATACTTTTCGTTCATTAGCATAATTTACTTTTCCCAAGGTATTGTCTCCTCCTCCTGTAGAAATCCATCCGTTTTCATAGACATTATTATCTTTAAGTAATGTACCATTATGATAGGTACCGCCAACCATGACTTCTCCATCCCAAAAGCCCGCGCCAAATCCCCAGAAATCTGTTCCAGCAATCCCTAGCATTCGTCGATCAAAATTGGCTCCATCATCATTTGAATAAAAAATTCCTCCGTCATTAGCTACCCATAAATCATTGCCAAAAAACCGAATATCATGGATGTCGGCATGTACGTAATTGGGTTTATAAGAATGACTCCATTTGGAAGGACAAGTAAAGGTATTGCCTCCATCATTTGAAATCCAAAGATTGACTCCTCCTACAAAAAGATCATCAGCGTCGGCATCAGAAACATCAAAGGCCAAATCGTAATAATATTGTCCACCATCATCTCCTCCTTGATCATCCCAACCCATTAAATTTTTATTTGTAGCTGCATCTGGCACTCCTGCAGGTTGAGGTCCACAACATGTTCTTGTCCATGTATTCCCTTGATCATCACTTCGATAAATACCATATAATCCTGAGCCTCCATTGGCACTTCCAGTACATAAAGCATAGACGCGATTAGGGTCTGCAAGGCTAGTGGCGATTTCGGTACGACGTTGTTCGTCAGGTTCATTTAAATCGGTGGCCACGCAGGTCATTTGATTTGTCAGACTCCATGTGACAGTTCCATTGGCTGTAAAATTATTCCCTCCAATAGCGTCATTTAATGTGGTACCTGCATTTTCATCTATCTTCCAATGATGCATTAAATTGCTGTAGTTAGGATGGCTATTATTTGCAGTTTGGCATTTCCAATTTTCAATTTCTGTAGCATTAAGTACGACATTCCAAATTCTAACTTCATTGATATCTCCATTATAAAAATTGCCATATCCCAATGTACCGTCTTGTCCTATTGCCAAGGATAAAGCATTATCTACTGCTGTAGAAATAATGGTATTATCAGTATCTAAAAGTTGTCCGTCTTGATACACTTTCTTTTCTCCATCTTGATCATAAGTCACCGCAATGTGATGCCATTCATCATCATTGATATTCCCTCCATTTAGATCAATTCGATTAGCACCATCACCAATATTGAATTTCCAACCTGAACCATTACAAGCAATCACGAATCCTTTGTTTTGTCCACTATTCCAATTTTTATTAGATAGGATGGCTGGATCGCCTGACCAAGAGGGCGTTTTGATTCTCATTTCAATAGTAAAATCAGTAAATGCCCCATTTCCTAAGTTGACATTATTATTTGCAGCGGCATAATCATTGGGTGCATCTATATTAATTGCCGAAAAATTGCTTGTAGTAATAGATGAAATTCCTGGCCATCCTGATCCTGTTAATGTAAAGGTATTTCCCCCATCTATAGATTTAAAAAATTCAGTACGGTTATTATTTTCTTTTACGGAATAAATCACATTCGCATTGCTAGGATGAAATTCTAATTCTTGGAATTCTCCACTTTTTATTTTGGTAAAGTTTTGTCCACCATCATTTGTTCGATATAAACCATCATTGGCACATAAAAACAAGATTTGATTATTGCTTGGATGCATGACAATATCATTCAGTCCATGCCCTTCGCTTTGGTAAATGGCATCTCCAATAGCCGACCAATTATTTCCACCATCTGTAGTTTTATATAAAATACCAGCTCCTTCAAAGTAAACTACATTTTCATTGGTATGATCTATTTCAATAGCAAACACCCTATTAAGCATCATATCTTCGGTTAAGCTTATCCAGTTTAAACCTTTATCTACACTTTTCCATAGGCCTGCGGTGGCTGTTCCAGCATAAATGGTATTAGGATTACTTTGGGCTTGTTCTACGGTGTACACATGGGCTGCACCTGCGGCATAGCTACGATCTGTTGCCCCTTTATCAAAATCAAAAGGGCCGATGCAAGTCCAAGGAGAAGTTGGATTTCTATTAGCTAAACGTTGAAGATAATTATTATTTAAAGCTTGCGCTTCTTTCCAAGATGACGTGTTAGATTCGAGTCCATTGACATCTCTTTTGATTGTTCTCAACCAACGTTTATAGTATTGTGTATGGCCATTTTTGACAAATTCATTAGAAGCATAGTAGGCTTCATAGGCTTGTATGACATCGCCTATATCTGATGAATCTGCATACATCATTTGCACCCAATGTGGTAATGGGTTCGATTGAATTGCGTATTTTTTTTCTAGCTGAGCAAAGAAGGAAAAGGGAAGGATAAAAGTAAGGACTAGAATAATCAATCTCATAGTTTGGTGTTTGAACTACAAGATAAATTATTTTCAATTAAAACACGAGAAAAAGCAAACTAGACCAAATGGCTATTTTCTCATTTCCCAAACCCATTTACCAAAAGAATCAATATAGCCTAAACGATCTCCACGTTCTACACGGAATAAATTTCCGCCGAGATAAGAAATATATTCATATTCTGGTTCGATAATAACTTTACCATTAAGATCAGCTACACCAGAAAATCTTCTAATCTGTACTTTAGCATATCCTCTATTAAAGGCTTCTATTTTAGCATATTTCGGAGGAATAATTTCAATTCCATTGAGATTAATAATGCCCCATTTTGATCCAATTTTGACCGAAGCGATGCCATCTTTAAAAGCAGAACCTCCATTGAAATATCCTTTATATAATCGGTTTTCCTCTGTGATAAAATAATGCCGATGTTCTTTTGTTCGTACTAAACCGCGGCCTTCAGTAAAGTCAAGGATTCGGTCTACACTAGGTTCAATAAAATATTTACCAGTTTCATCAATCAAACCAGAGTTTCGATACCCTTTATAAACCACCGCTTTTCCTTCATTGAAGCTTAAACATTTAGAATATTCAGCAGGAATAATTTTTTTACCGTTTTTATCAATAAACCCCCATCTTCCTTTTTCCATAAATGCGGCACGGTCTTCACTAAAGGCCTCTAATCTAGAAAATTGCAAAGGAATCGCTAATACTCCTTTTTCATTGATAAAACCAAATTTCCCTTTAGAACGTACCATCGCCATCCCATCTGAATATGGAAAAATCCGTTCAAATTTTTCATTACATATTTTTTCACCTTGTCTATTAATAACCCCATAGTCACCTCCTCCATAATAGGTTATGGCTAATCCATATCGATTAAAGGCTTCAATTTTGGGGTATTTCGGACGTAAAACAAATTGGCCTTCTTTATTGATGATTCCATAATCACTCCCATCTCTTACCCGAGCAATATCTCCTTCAAAATCGAAGCATTGAGTAAATTCAAAAGCGATGACTTCTTCTCCTTTTTTATTGATATATCCAGATTTAGAAGTAATCGCGGCCCAAGCCAAACCATTTGAAAATTGGCCCACTCTTCTATAGTTATGATCCAAAATGATTTCTCCATTTCTATCTACAAACCCCCAACGTCTTTTGAGACGAACACCTGCTAATCCTTCTGAAAAGTTGAGGACTTTTTCATAAATACAAGGAATAATTTCATTTCCTTTTTGATCCATAAATCCCCATTTTCCATTGCGTTTTACTGGAATTCGGCCTTCATTAAATTCTCCAACTTCCTCATACATGACTTCTACTACAACTTTTCCTGTAGAATCAATCACTCCGTATTTTTCTTCATTTACATAAACCCTTAAGATTTGATTATTGGAAGCTTTTAGAAAATGAATTTCATCAAATTCATTTTCTAAAAGTACTTCTCCATTATATCCAATAGTCCCCCATTTATCGTTTTGTTTTACTATACCAACTCCACTTCTAAAGTCCTTTGCAAAATCATATTGTCCTGGGATGACCAATTTTCCTAAGGTATCTAAATAACCCCATTCGCCTTTATCGACAAACATTTTGCCTTTTTCAAAAAGACGTTGATCAACCAACGTAATACTTTCTAGATAATTTTGACTTCTCATGGTCGACATGAAATCATTTAAGCTGCCAAGATGCTCTTCTCCATTCATCATTTTAACACTTAATCGACCTTTTACACTACATCGAGCTCGGCCACTGCTGAAGTCACCTATATAGCCCATGTTTTCTTGAATAATTACCCCTCGTTTATTTATTAAACCGTGTAATCCACTAGAGAAAACTACCCGAGCTACTGGCAGAGAATCTTGAACAAAATCATTTATTCGGATATCCAACATGTTGACTTCGGTAGTTGCACGACCACTTTTATTATCTACTATACCATAAACATAAAAATACTTAAAGGAGGTACGATCAAACCATTGTTTTACAATGGATTCTTTTCCCACGATAGTAAAACCCAAATCAGGTTTCACCTCAATATGATCATAGGTCGGAGAAATTTGAATCTTTCCCGTCTGGATATTTCTCAAGCCCCATTTTTGTGTATTGGAATGATAAAACCATTCAAAATTTTCCATCACAAACATCGGGCGCATAGTATTCGAAACTGCACCTCTTACTTTTTTCGTATTAAAACCCACTTTGATAGTTCCAAATTTATTAAAACTATCCTCTTCGGCTAATTCTCCTTCTTCATTAAAAGAAATCATTTTTAAGGTTTCCCCTGTATAGGCATAAGCGACATTATCTTCGATATTCATTCGATCATAAATACATCTGACCACCTCATTTCCTTTAATGTTAACTACTCCAAATTTATCTTTGATTTGCACAGCAGCCACCTGTGTTCTCAAAGGAGCAATAAAATCATAATTGATCGGAATGAGTAAGGCTCCTCCGCGTTGTGCGACGCCCCATTTTCTATCTTTTTGTACCCGATACAATTGATCACCATACAAATGCACCTCATCAAATTCGGGATTAAGGATGACTTCTCCTTGGGTATTTATTAATCCTATTTTACCCAATTTCCTACACATGGCTAAGTCCTCATTATAAGGTAAATACTCCTCAAACTCAGTCCCCGCAATGGGTTTAGAAAGCGGAATAGAAAATAAATAAGGACGAGATAAGGTATCTTCTAAACGTAAAAAACCTGTAGAAAGCGGTTCAAACATTTGGTATTCTAATGCTAAAATTGCTTCCCCGTTTTTATTTACGGCACCCCAAACTCTATCTTTTCGAAAGAAATAAATATTGGATGCAGGAATTACAATTTTATCAAAAGCTGGCCTTAATATTTCAACTCCATCATCGGCAAGCAAACCCATTTTACCTTTTTCGTAGGTAATGAAATATTGCTCTTGATAAAGCCGAACTCGATCATATTTCGGATTGGATATGGATCGACCATCGGTGTGGATCAAACCCCATTTTCCTTCAAAAACGTAGGCTAAGTATCGACCACCAATTACACGAACTTCCTCATAAGGTTTATCTAAAATAATTTCCTCTTGAGGATTAATCACCTTCCAACGTTGATCTTCAAAAATGGTAAAGAGCGTGGAATCAAGAATAGACACATCTTGATAAATGGGCTTTAATACTTCTTCCCCTGCACGATTAATCACCCCAACTTTATTCTTTTTTTGAATCGTCGCATAATTTCCCTCAAAAGAACCTACCGCATCATAAGTCGCTTTTAAAAATATTTCTCCATTCGCATCAATTAGTCCCCATTTCCCATCCATTTTAACAGGAAAATATTCTTGACTAAAAGAATAGAAACTTATGCAAAGAAAAATGCAAGAGGAAAGGATGATCCGCATAAATTTGTTGGTTTATCTATTTTATTTACTATTCAAAGTGGAATGTATCACATTATAACGACACATTCCACCTTAAATTATTTATTTCTTTAAATTACCTTCTTAATTGGATATTAAGAAAAAGTTTCGATGACCTTTTGCAAATCTTGGACAGATTCTATTTTTTGATCAATCACATCCATTTTAAATATTACTGTTTCTCCCAATTCTCTACGCATTCTTAAATCTTCACTATCCATTTTTCTAAATTGCTTATGCGAAAAAACAGCTACTTTATTTCCAGGCAATACGGCAACCACATTATTTTTTGTAGTTGGATCAAATGAAAACTTATTGAAATCATTTGCTGAATATCTAACTACCGCACGCTGTTCTCCACTAATTAAAAACACTTTTACTTTGTTTACATCGGTATCTATTCCATCAATTTGAAAATCTGCGTTACAAATAATTCGTTTTGGTGATTTCCAAACATCCCAATTATGTACACCAAATTTATTGATCCTAAAACTTCGCAGTAAATCTGCTTCTTGGGCTAAGCGATTGGTTTCTAATTTAAGATCCTCTTTAATTTTATTGTATTTAGCCGCTAAATCACGATAGACAGCCATTGCTTTTTCGAGGTCTTTTCCTTTTAGTACAGGTTTAACAATAGAGTTAAATTGCTTGTCTCCTCCACGTAATTGCAATTCATATTTTCCATTTTCTACATCAAAAGGTTTAATATCAATACTTACCCAATTATGTTCAAACACCCATTTGTTCTTTTCTGGGTCACTTGCAGGTGTATTGCCATTATATTCCCAAATTACATTTCGGTAGGCTTTCAATTCTGGGAATGCCGTATAATTTACATCTAGATTGAAAACGAATTTATCTGAATAGGCTTTTCTTGGCTTTACAGGTTGTAAAGGTAATTTAGGCAAACGCTTCTTTTTTTCTATTTTTTCTTTGTTTGGTTTTGCGGGTTTAGTCCCTTTGTTTTCCCATTGACAATCTTCTTCATCTAAATAGAAAAAATCAAAATTATTTCCCTTGACAAAGGATGCCATATCGACTTCCACTTCTTTATCTTTGGCCATATAAATTGGATTTCCTTTTTGTTCTCCAAGCATTTCAAACATGCCTGCGGTCTCCATATATTTGCTATCGTCATTTCTATTGGTCATAGGAATACCCGAAGCAATAATTTCAGATGCTTTATGAAATTCTCTATACTTCAAGGTTACTTTTCCAGTGATTGGGTTTCCATCTTGGTCTACAAACGCATCTTTAGGCACACGAATCATCGTACCATTATCCATTCGAATTAATTTACCTTGCACTACATCGACTTCATGTTGAGAATAAGGAACGTCCAAATTTTCGAATGGAGGATCTATGGTTTTTAATGCCGTCAAAAGAGGATCTGGTTTATCTTTTGTAATTTTGCCTGATGGCGAAACATTGACTTGATTTTCATCTAAGGTATTAGAAGTTGTATTATTATACCATAAATATCCTGCTAAACTTATTGAAATCAATAGGGCTAAAGAAGTTAGTATTTTATTCATTTTTAGTATTTTTTATTGCATAACGAAGAAGCATAAAAAAGTAACAAGTCATTTACTATATCGAATAACACACCACCAAACCATTGATAGGATTAAACTATGAATTCCTCTATTCCTATAGATTATAGTAACGAAATATTGGCCGAGCTTGGTTTGGAGAACTACCGTTTAGTAAAGATGGGTCAAATATTTTCAAACAACTTCATTCTAAGAAAAGTATTCCGATAGATTTTACCTATTTTTATCCTATCAATAATGAAGTAATAATGAAGTAATAATGAACCCATTAATTAAAACCATATTTAGAAAGCCATATTATTTATTCAAAGAAATTAAACTATACTTTAAAAAACCCGTGTATAATAGTAAAGTCTTTTGCATTGGTTATAATAAAACAGGAACTACTACTTTAGGTAAATCTTTAGAACAATTAGGTTTAAACAATAGCTCATTTAATAAAAAAGTTTGGCGTAAATATTACGCCAATAAACAATTTGACAAAATCTTAAAATATACAGCAAAATTTGATTCAACGGATGATCTTCCATGGTTAAAAACAGATATGATTCCTCTATTAGATCAAACATTTCCCAATAGCAAATTTATCTATTTAACTCGAGATGAAGAATCTTGGAAAAATTCGTTAATGAAATGGACTTTCAAAGTCAAAGGATTTTATCCTAATATTGAAGAAGAACTTATCCTTTTCCGAGAACATAAGGCATTTGTACTTGATTATTTTAAAAATCGTCCTAAAGATCAATTTATTATTTTAGACATCAAAGATCAAAAAGGATTTAAGAAGCTTGCTCATTTTATAGGTAGAACACCTATACAAGATCATTTTCCTCACTTCAACAAATCTTCTTAGGCCAAGAAGAATGGTGAATCAAAAAAGGATAATTCCTTACAATTGTGTAATTTCGAATAATTATGATTTCTCAAAAGACCATACAAGAAATTTTTGAAACGGCGAAGATAGAAGATGTCGTGGGTGACTTTGTAAATTTACGTCGTAGAGGCGTGAATTTAATTGGCGTTTGTCCTTTTCACAATGAAAAAACGCCTTCCTTTACTGTTTCCCCTTCTAAAAATATTTATAAATGTTTTGGTTGTGGCGCTGGAGGAAATTCAGTCAATTTTTTGATGGAGCATGAAAATCTGACTTATCCGGAAGCGCTACGTCAATTAGCTCAAAAATTTAATATTGAAATTGAAGAAACGGTAGATACCACGGAGCAATTAGAGGAAAGGCAACGTATGGATAGTCTTTATCTCATCAATGATTTTGCCCAAAAATGGTTTACTAAACAACTCTTTGAGACAGATGAGGGAAAGAGTGTAGGACTCTCCTACTTTAAGCAACGTGGATTTCGAGAAGAAACGATCAAGAAATTTGGTTTGGGTTATGCGCCAAAAACCAAAGACGAATTTACGGTACAAGCCCAACATAAAGGCTACAAAAAAGAGCTTTTAATTGAAGCGGGTTTAACTTCTAAAAGAGGATTTGATTTTTTTCGGAGTCGAGTGCAGTTTGCTATTCGCAATGGATCAGGGAAAGTGGTTGGTTTTGGAGGACGAATTTTAGATAGTAAAGCTAAAACAGCCAAATACATTAACACTCCAGATTCGGAGGTGTACAATAAGAGTAAGATTTTATATGGTATTTATTTCGCTAAAAAAACGATTCGTCAAGAAGACAATTGTTTGTTAGTTGAAGGATATACAGATGTAGTTTCGCTAAGTCAATCTGGAATTGAGAATGTGGTGGCTTCTTCTGGAACTTCCTTAACCATTGATCAAATTCGTTTGATTAAACGACATACCGAAAATATTACGATGTTGTTTGATGGAGACCCTGCAGGAATTAAAGCAGCCTTACGTGGTTTAGATTTGATCTTAGAACAAGGATTAAATGTTCGGATTGTATTACTTCCAGAAAAAGAAGATCCTGATTCTTATTTAACCAAAGTGGGTACCCAAGCATTTAAGCAATTTATTGCCGATAATGCCAGTGATTTTATTTTATTCAAAACCAATTTACTTCTAGAAGAGACCAAGGGCGATCCAGTAAAGAAATCTGCATTAATACAAGATATTGTACAAAGTATTAGTAAGATTTTTGATCCGATTAAACGATCCGTCTTTATTAAAGAATGTGCGGAAAGATTGGAGATCAATGAACAAATATTGGTAGCTGCCACGAATAAAATCATGCAAACAGAGATTGCGAAGAGGCGACAAAAAGAGATTGCAAAAGAAGTACAAGAGCAAGCACCGATTCCCGAAAGTGAACTAGGGGAAATACCAAAGAGGAACAGAGGCACTCAAGCCATTTCAGATGATTTTCAAGAAAAAGATATTGTTCGACTTTTAGTGGCATTCGCAGATCATGAATTGGAACCTGAAGTCTCGGTTGCTCGGTATATTTTATCCAATATGGAAGAAATCATGAATGAGTTTGATAATGATTTGTATAAAAAAATGATTGAAATCGTAGCCGAACGTTTGCAGAAGAATCTAGCTATGCCGAATACTTTTTTCACGACACATGAAGATAAAGAAATTCGAAAAACGGCTATTGATTTATTGAGCTCAAAACATGAATATAGTCCAAATTGGGAAGAAAAGCATGAAAGCTTTATGCATACTCAACCGATGCCAGATCAAAATTGGAAAAAAGATACGATTAATGGAGTGGATCGGTTTAAGTTTAAAAAGGTTATTCGTTTAGAGAAACAAAATCAGGAGAAGCTTAAAGCTTTAGGCAAAGAAGATGTCATTAGCCTCATGAAGATTTTAAAGGTGCAAAAAAAGCTTCAAGAGATTAGAATAGAATTAGGCACTCGAATTGGCACAGTTGGCGCCATTAAATAAAAAAAGGAATTTCAACATATATGTCAAAATTCCTTTTCAATATTTTTTATAAAACGGATTACCATTTTAAGTCATCATCATCATCGTCAATGACATCATCTTCTGGAGTAGACGTATCTGCTTCTTCGATTACTTCTTCTGCCGCTTCGGCGTTTAGTTTTTCATCTGCTACTTCTTCCACGACTTCATCCGATTTATCTTTATTATAATGATCAAGCGTGCCTTCTGCTTTACGTCTTTCATATTCTTCATGTCTACGATCGTATTCATCATAGTCATAATCAGGCATTAAATCTGTTTTGATATGCTTGACAGTATCTTCTAAGCCTGCCACAAAACGATTAAAGTCTTCTTTGTAGAGGAAAATCTTATGTCTTTCATAACCATCGCCTTCAAATCTTCGAGTAGATTCAGTTATGGTAAGATAATAATCGTTTCCTTTAGTTCTTCTTACGTCAAAGAAATAAGTTCTACGTTTTCCTGCTCTCACTTTTTTGGAGTATACCGATTCAAATCTTCTTTTATCATCCACGATCTCAGTAGGTTTATTTGATTAATATTTATTTGGTTTCACACCAAACAAATTTAAATATAAAATTTTTTAAAAAAGAAACATTTATGGTTTTATTTCAAAATCTTCCGACTTTTGTTTCTCGAAAAGATCGAAATAAAATGCTTTATTCGCTAAAAGCTCTTGATGAGTTCCTTTTTCTATTATTTTTCCATCATCTAAAACGATAATTAGGTCAAAATTGAGCAGGGCATAAATACGATGTGTAATAATAATTGCTGTTTTATCTGCCAATTCTTTTTGGAAGTAAGAGAGGATTTGTTCTTCGGTATTGGTATCTACTGCAGAGAGGCAATCATCCAAGATTAAGATATTAGGCTTTTTGATTAAAGCCCTTGCAATAGAAATGCGTTGTTTTTGGCCGCCGGACAAGGTTACCCCTCTTTCCCCTACAATGGTTTCATATCCATTACTTAGACCTAAAATCTCCTTATGTACTGCGGCAAATTGAGCATATGTTTCTACTTCTTTACCCTCTGTTTTTTTACCAAAAGCAATATTATTTCTTACGGTATCAGAAAACAGAAAAACATCTTGAGGTACATAACCAATTTCATCACGTAGCACAAACATATTATGGTCTGGTATCGCACGATCATCTATTTTAATTGCTCCAGAAGTAGCATCATACATTCTTACCAATAAATCTGCAATTGTGGTTTTCCCCGATCCTGTTTTTCCGATAATTGCCATTCTTTGTCCTTTTTTCAAATGAAAAGAAACATTTTTTAGTGCTTCTATTCCTGTATCTGGATAAACAAAACTGACTTTATCAAATTGAATATCTCCTTGGATATGATAAGATTCAGTAGATTGGTTTTTGAGTTCGGGTTCTGTTTTTAAAAATTCGTTAATTCGCTTTTGAGAAGCAGCTGCTCTTTGCACAATAGACGCCACCCATCCTATAGCCGTAACAGGCCAAGTGAGCATATTTACATAGATGACAAATTCTGCAATATTTCCTGGGGTAATGTTGCCAACAAAAACTTGAAGACCACTAATATAAATGGTAATGATGGTACTTACTCCAATCAACAAAATCATTAAAGGATGAAATAGGGCCTCTACACGAACAAGACTCAATGATTTTTCTTTAAAGGAAACACTTTCTTTATCAAAATGCTTTAACATGGGCTCCTCTTGGACATATGATTTTATTACTCGAATTCCAGAGTAGACCTCTTGAGAGATACTATTTAAATTTGACAATTGAGCTTGGATACGTTCACTCTTTTTATTGATTAAATTGCTTACGTAAAAGATGGAAATAGATAAAAAGGGCAAAGGGAGCAAAGTATACAAAGTAAGCTCTACACTCACAGACAGCATGGAATAAATAACAAGTCCAAAGAGGGTAAACAGGTTGATTCCATACATTACCGCAGGACCAAGATACATTCGAACTTTATTGACATCTTCGGTGATGCGTGCCATCAAGTCTCCAGTATTATTTCTTTTATAAAAGGCAGTATCTAGTTTTTGGTAATGCGAATAAATTTCTGCTCTTAAATCATATTCAATAAGTCGAGACATTACAATGATGGTTTGCCGCATAAAGTACATGAAGACCCCCATAATAAGCGCCAAAATTAAAACGGCGCCACCAAAAAGCAGCAATATCTTAGCTAGGTATTGATAATAATTCGTTTGTAAAACAAACCCATCACTACTTTGAAACAAGCCCAAATTTTCAACAACCAAATCTAAAGCATATCGAATCGCTTGTGGCTGAAGCACTCTAAAATAGTTTTGAGCAGCCACAAATAAGATTCCAATCAAAAATCGATAACGATATTTGTAAAAATACTTATTTAAATGAGCAAGTTCTTTCATAATGAGGTCACAAATATAAAATTAAACTTCAATCTACCTACTTTGGTTTAAATAAATATGGCCGATGATTAGATATTTTTTTGTCATAAAAAAATAAAGTTTCTAAATTGACAAAAAAAAGTAAGATTTGATTTTTAGAGTTATAAAAAATATAGTTTCTTTGCGAACAAGATATTTAAAAGAAATATAATGTAGGTGATGTTCACCAAAACAAAAAACAGGTTCCTTCCCCATGTTAAGTAGACGAAATGTTCGGGTAAAAGTGATGCAAGTTCTTTATGCTTTAAGTAAAGATGAAGCTGCGACTGAAAAGCACGGAAAACAATATTATAATGATAGTATTGAGCGTTCCTTTGATTTATACCTTCTCAATTTAAATCATTTGGTAAGCTCTACCGAATTTGTTTTGGAAGATGCTAAACGTCGAAAGGAGAAACATTTGCCTACGGAAGAGGATAAGAATTTTTCTATCCGCTTATATAACAATCCTATCATTAAACATATCGCTAATAATGATGCGTTTTTAGAAGCCATTCGCAAACGTAAACTTAAAATTAGCGCTAATGACAAAGATATCAACCGCAAATATTATTATGAATTTGCAAAAACCCCAGAGTTTAAGGCTTTCATGGCTTTAGATAGTATCGATTTCACTTCTTCAAAAGATGTTTTACTCCATTTTTATAAATCACTAACAAAAAGTGAATTGTTTAATGAACAAATGGAAGATTACTCCCCTACTTGGTTAGATGATAAATCTTTAGTCATTGGAGCAATTAAAAAGACGTTAAAAAACCCAGAACCCCAAGCCGATTTTTTCAATGCCTATTTCCCAGATAAAGAAACAGTAGAAGAATTTGGTTCTGAGTTGTTACATAAATGCATAAAAGCAGATAAAGAACTTTTTGAAATTATAGAACCCAAATTAACGAATTGGGATGCTGATCGTGTGGCAGCAATTGATATGCTTTTATTAAAGATGGCTGTGTGTGAGTTAATTTACTTCCCCAGTATACCAACAAAGGTAACCATTAATGAATTTGTGGATATTTCCAAAATTTACAGTACCCCAAAAAGTAAAGAGTTTATTAATGGTATTTTAGATAAACTAATGAAATTACTTGAAAAAGAAGGTCGTATTAAAAAGAAAGGAAGAGGATTAATTGATTAACTCCATATTCATTTTTTATTCAAATATGTATCTTTTCTTATAAGAAACTCCAATTATCTAATTAGAGTTTAAAATTATTATTACTTTTGCACAATAATTGTAGTATGATTATTTTTAATCATATTTATCAATTTAATGTAAACCACAGAATTCTCAAAACACTTAACTGATGAAAAAAACACTCTTACCTATCCTGCTATGTTTTGCGATTGCCTTTTGTGCAAGTACCACAAGTAAAGCGCAAGTTTCTTATTACAAAAATGCCATTACTTACAAAGCAATAGCCACTGACTACAAAACGCTACAACTAAACAATTTCTTTAACGTTGCGAACCACGAACCAGGAGCAGAAATTGCCTATGGTAGATACCTTAACAAATCATTAAATCTAAAATTTCCAATGCGAATTGGGAGAATGGATTATCCTATGAATGATAGTATGTTTTACACGAATGACCTTATGGTTAGTGGTGATGCGACTTTAGTTTATAAGTTAAATAATGATTATATTCTTAACGAAGGTGCTGTAATTGCTCCCTACCTATTCGCAGGTGCAGGAGTAAATTATTTAAGCCCTTTAAGTGAGAAAAAAATTGACCTTCAAATTCCTTTAGGACTTGGTTTTAACATCAAGCTTTGGGAAAATTTATACCTTCAATTACAAGGAGAATACCGATTCTCTGCGCTTAAAGACTACAGTAACTTGACTTATTCTGGTGGACTTCACTTTATGTTCGGTAAAGGAAAAATGGAAGAACCAGTGATCCAAGAACCTGAAGATAGAGATGGCGACGGTATTGTTGATGCAGAAGATAGCTGCCCTGACGTACCTGGAATCGCTGAATTCAAAGGTTGTCCAGATTCAGATAGTGACGGTGTTGCTGATGCTGAAGATGCTTGTCCGAATACTGCTGGAATTGTAGCCTTAGGTGGTTGTCCAGATGCAGATGGAGACAAAGTCATTGACAAAGATGATAAATGTCCAAACACACCTGGTCCAGCATCTAATAATGGTTGTCCAGAAATTAAAGATGCAGATAAAGATGGTGTAGTAGATGCGGATGATAAATGTCCAAATGAAGCAGGTCCAGCTTCTAATAACGGTTGTCCTTTACCAAAAGATTCTGATGGTGATGGCGTAATTGATGACAATGATCAGTGTCCTTCTAAAGCAGGTCCAGCTTCTAATAATGGTTGTCCTTTACCTCCTCCTCCTGCAGATGCAGACAAAGATGGAGTAATTGATGCCAATGATCGATGTCCAAACGAAGCAGGTCCAGCTTCTAACAAAGGATGTCCTGAAATTAAACAAGAAGTTAAAGAGACATTGAAATTTGCAATGCGTTCAATCCAGTTTGAAACAGGATCTAATACATTAAAGGCTTCTTCATACAATACATTAGACCAAATTGCTAAGATTATGGCTGATTATCCAGCATATAGCTTAAGTATTTCTGGTTATACAGATAGTGTTGGAGATTCAGGACCTAACCAAAAATTATCTGAGCGTAGAGCGAAGTCTTGTTATGATTACCTAGTAAGTAAAGGAGTAACAGGAAGTCGAATGACTTATATTGGATATGGTGAAGCTAATCCGATTGCAGATAACAAAACAAAAGAAGGAAGAGCAATCAACCGACGAGTTGAATTTAATATCTTCTTAAGATAAACATGAAAATTGTAAAAAAGCCGCAACAATGTTGCGGCTTTTTTTATTTATAGCTTATTGTTTCAAGTTTGATGTACAAAATATTCATACTCATTGTTAAGTATAATAAACCTTAAACAATCTTTAACTAAATTTTTAGTTGCCTTTAACTAATAAATTCGTTAACTTGCCAACTGGAAATAAATATAGACTTTTTTACTTTGAATCATTTTACATTTAAATCAAAAAAGCCTATTTTTGCACAAATTTTGATTAACTATTTAAAATTATTAGAGAATGAAAAACTGGACATTAGGACTTTTAATCCTTGCCATAGCATTTGTAAGTTGTAACCAAGATAACCCACAAGCTGCCAATGCAAAAGAAAAATCGGTAGCCGAAGTACAAAATCAAAAAAACGTTAAAAACTTAGACGTTAGAAAAGAAACAACTCCAGCTATTCCTGAAGATACAGTAAACGTAGCAAAGATGACTTTTACAGAAGAAATCTTCAATTACGGTACAGTAAAAGAAGGAGAAGTGGTAGAACATACCTTCAAATTTAAAAATTCAGGTGTTGCTCCATTAACCATTACAAGCGCAAAATCTACTTGTGGTTGTACGGTTCCTGTTTTTCCAAAAGAGCCTATCGCTCCTGGTGCTGAAGGAGAAATTTCAGTAAAATTCAACACAAAAAACAAGTCTGGAAATCAGAAAAAACCAGTTAATATTGTAGCAAATACTTGGCCTGCAAAAACGACTGTCTATATTGATGGTGTAGTAGAAAAAGATCCAAATGCTGCAACAGCTAAAACTGCTCCAGGTTCTAAAAAATAAAACATGACCAATTATTGGATATTATTACAAAGTGCTGGTGGACCCAATCAAATGATCACCTTGATTTTATGGGGACTCATTATTGTAGTTGCTTATTTCTTTTTAATTCGGCCACAGGCAAAAAAAGCTCGACAACAAACCGAATTTATTGATGAGATTGAGAAGGGAAGAAAGATAGTAACTACTGGTGGAATCCACGGAAAGATCACAAAAGTTGATGAATCTACAGTAACCATTTTAGTAGATACTAAAACACATTTGGTTATAGAAAAAGGTGCAATTTCATTAGAAATGACAAAAGCAGCTCACCCTGATGGGTAATACAAACGATAAACCATTCAACTTTAAAGAATTCCTTAAAACGGATAGAGCAATACGGATGATCTGCATCGGTATTGCTCTTGTTTTTTGGTTCTTTTTGAAAATGAGTAATGCTTATTCTTCTAGGGTTCCTATAGATGTAAATTTTACTTTACCAGAAGGCAAAATTTTTTCTAATCCCCCACCCCAAACCATTGAAGTTCCACTTACCGCCTCAGGTTGGGATCTCATTGGTCGATCGATTAGGGGTAGAAATCAAAAAGTGGAAATTCCATTAGAAGGTAATGAATTAGAAATTATTGTACCAAATGACATGGAAAAATACTTTTCTGAAATCTTAGGAAATCAGTTTAAGATCAGAACCAATTTCATGCGTACTTATTCTTTTAATGTAGATAAGAAATACTACAAAAAGATAGCTTTAAAACTCAATAAAAATATCCAAACTGCTGACCAATATCAACTTACTGGCCCTATTCGATTAGATCCAGATAGTGTCATCCTTTCTGGTCCGAAAAAAATTATTGATGAAATCGATAGTTGGGAAACCGAAGTACTTACCGCCTTATCTCTAAATGAAGATACCAAAAGCTTGGTTCCATTAACGACTCCTTCGAATAGTCAAATTCAAGTAAAACCAAAGGAAGTTACCGCAATTATTGGAGTAGAACAATTTACCCAGAAAGATATTTATGTCCCAATACAAGTCATAAACGTTCCCGATAGTATACAAATCATTCCTTTAAAGAAAAATGTAAAAATTTCTGTGGTCGTTGGTTTAAGTAAATATCCTCAAGTGAGTCCAGATGTTTTTGAGGCAGTCCTCGATTTTAAAGATGTAGATATGGAAGCTATGAAAAGTGCGCCAATATCTATTCGACAAAGACCAAATTTTATTGACCATTATATTTTAAGTCCAGAAAACGTAGAAATATTAGTAAGTAAAAACGAAAATTAATCACATGTTGCATGTAGGTATTACTGGAGGAATTGGTAGTGGGAAAAGTACGATTTGTAGAATATTTCAAGTATTGAATATTCCCATTTATTTTGCGGATGACCGCGCAAAAGAATTGATGATCAAAAATGATTTTATCAAACATGCGCTTATTGATGCCTTCGGTAAAGACTGCTATTTCGAAGATGGGAATTTAAATCGAGCGTATATTTCTAATATCGTTTTTAAAAATAAAGAAAAGCTGGACATGCTTAATAGCATTGTACATCCTGTGGTATTTGCAGATGGAGCTCTTTGGCAAGAACAACATCAGCATGCGCCTTACACCATGAAAGAAGCTGCGTTGTTATTTGAAACAGGCTCCTATCTTGCTTTAGATAAAATCATTACCGTCTTTGCCCCTGAACATATCCGGTTAGAACGTGTTATGAAAAGAGATGGGACATCTAAACAAGATGTACTCGATCGAATGTCAAAACAAATGCCAGATAAAGAAAAAATGGATAAGGCGGATTATATCATAGTTAATGATGGAACTCAATCTGTCTTAAAACAAGTATTAGACATTCACCATGATTTAATGACTCAATCTTCAACCCGTGCCCAAGAAAAAGAAGCATAGCCTTTTATGGGAAATAAAGCATCCCAATCAAGACAGGAGACATTTTCTTTTTGGCACCATGCATGTCAAAGATGATGTGGCTTATCAATTTTTTCCTTTAATTCAATCTTATATTCAAGAAGCGGATTTTTTTGCTACTGAATATAAACTAGATGAGGAAAGCCCTGCTTTATTTAATAATTTTTCATTGAAAGAAGGCCAATCTTTAGATCAACTCTTTAAGAAGAAGACCTTAAAAAAATTAGATCAATTATTGTTTAAACAACTTGGAATGCGGGTCCATCTTTTCTTGGATAAAACCCCATTTTTTATTGAATCCCTTTTAGCCCAATCTTTATTTAATAAAAATCAACAAGAACCTTTAGATCATTTTTTGTTTAATTATGCAAAAGAGATAGGTAAAGAAGTAGGTGGTATTGAAACCATTGAAGAACAAATTTTTGTACTCCAATCTATGGACTTGGATCGGCAGTCTAAAACGCTTCAACAAACAGTGGAAGGTTTTGGTAAGATAAAAAAACAATATCGAAAATTGACCAAAGCCTACCAAGAACAAAATATTTTTTATCTCTATAAGCAAGGACGAAAGCAATTACACCAAATGCGAAAGGTGATGTTGGATAACAGAAATATTATAATGGCGAATCGCATCGCTGCATTTACCAATACTTCATCCTGTTTCTTTGCTATTGGTGCCGCACATTTGGCAGGAAGCAAAGGCGTATTGCGTTTATTAAAAAAGGAAGGATTTAAAATTAAGCCCATTCGATTAACACTCCAATCTCAACCAATTTTTCAACAATTTGACTCAAATATTGTTCTTGAAGAAGAATAATTTTGTTAAGCTCATTTTAAAATTTATTTTTGCATTCTAAATAAAATAAATATGTCAATTCAACACCATAAATGCCTTATCATTGGATCAGGTCCTGCGGGATACACTGCTGCTGTTTATGCCTCTCGGGCTAATTTGAGTCCAGTGCTTTATACTGGAAAAGAACCCGGTGGTCAACTTATGATCACTACAGATGTAGAAAATTACCCTGGATATCCAGACGGTGTCAATGGCCCTCAAATGATGGATGATTTTCAGAAACAAGCTGCTCGTTTTGGAACAGATATTCGATATGAAATGATTACTAAAGTTGACTTTTCTGGAAAGCCTCATAAAGTTTGGACAGAATCGGATGAAGAAATCCATGCAGATACCGTAATCATTGCCACAGGTGCATCTGCTAAATGGTTAGGTTTAGAATCGGAGAAAAAATTTAGCGATAATGGAGGCGTTTCTGCTTGTGCAGTTTGTGATGGTTTCTTTTACAAAGGAATGGACGTGGCTGTAGTTGGTGGTGGAGACACTGCTGCAGAAGAAGCCCTTTACTTATCCAACCTTTGTCCTACGGTACACATGTTGGTTCGACGTGACGAAATGCGTGCAAGTCAGATCATGCAAAACAGAGTTAAAAATAAGGAAAATATTATTGTTCATTGGAATTCTGAAACCGATGAAATTCTTGGCGACACAGAGGTAGAAGCCATGCGGATTGTTAATAATAAAACCAATGAAAAAACAGAAATCCCTATTAAAGGATTTTTTGTTGCCATTGGTCACAAACCCAATACTGGGATATTTAAAGAGTGGATTACTCTTGATGATGTTGGTTATATTAAAACCGCAGCAGACAGCACAAAAACCAATGTGGAAGGAGTATTTGCTTGTGGCGATGCGCAAGATAGTATGTATCGTCAAGCTGTTACCGCAGCAGGAACAGGCTGTATGTCGGCTCTAGAAGCCGAAAGATACCTTGGAGAAGTAGGAATAATTTAATTTTTTTTTATTTCTACAATCTGCAAAAAACGCATAATCATATTTTACAATATAATTAAAATATGAAAGTTCATCGGTTTGACCGATGAACTTTTTTTTTATGTATAAGTCTAGAATATCAAGACAACTAATTCGATAAATAAGCTTTTAAACTGGCCCAATTTGATATTTTTTATGCCTTTCAAAATTAAATAAAAATAAATATTATAAATATAAATGTATGATTATCGTGCATTTAGGCATTTATTTTTTGGAAAAAGTTCATTTTTTCGAATAAAAAATTTGACAATAAGTAAGGCTTTCCATACCTTTAGCATATCTTTTCTGTAAATGGGTTAGGCTCCCATTCGATAATTTACATATTAAAATCAATTTTTGTTTTCCACATCACAAATTGAATATTTTTTAAAATTTAAAAAATAAAAGGTTCATCCAACCTATTATTTTAGTCTTTAGCTTGGTTACCCATTTGAAATCTCACTGGCAGGAATCCGAATTTATTTTTGTTTGTAACAAATAAAAGTCGACCCGCAAATCCCTTTTCTGTTACACCCATTTTTCATCTAAAAAAGTAACCGTATGAACCGTGCACTGCTCGCCATCCTTTGTTGTGTTTCATGTAGTTTCTGCTTTGCACAGACTACCGAAACCACGCATTGTATTCGTACAATTAATCATTTATTAGCCGAACTAACCACGGATAATGAATTTGAAAAAAATATTGCCTATGAAGTTAATTTAGAGGCAGACGACCAAGTTAGTATTACTAAAACTTGGGTCAGTAATTATGGAGATAGAAGAGAAGCAGTATATTCTTTTAAACTCGCAGACATCTTACAATTCGAAAAAGATTATGGTCCGAATAATCGCTGTTCCATTTTAATCAAGTGTAGAGAGAAATCAGTCAAAAAGCCTTGGGTAGATCAAGTAGTTTTAACCAATGAAGCACAATTGGATTGCTTAAACGGATCTGATGAATCCTTAGATAAGGTGGCCGTTTCTTTTATGGATTTGCAAAAATCATTGAAATAAGTTTTTTTATCAATATCAACACGTTCAGAACAGGTCTTAAAATTTTTTTAAGGCCTGTTTTTGTTTTACCTTTAGTCCAATAAAATCCATTTACAGTGAACGCTTTTTTTCATTTTGGAACCCATCCGAAAGATTTAAATTATTTTGATGATTTTCACCAAAGAGATCATCAACTTATCCGTACCACGAACTTTAAGTTTATCTATCACTTCATTGAGTCTTGTCTTTCAAGGTCTTCTTCTCCAGTTGTTTTAGTTTATAATAATCATGCAAACTACGAATACTTACACAAGAAAATTAAATCTGAGCGTATAGCTCTTTATCATATAGATAAGATCATAACTAAAGATTTATCTACTTTTAAGCACAGTCATTTTATTCTTTTTCAAGCAGAAACTGCCTCCAGATGGAGTAAAAATTTTAATGTTAAACTTCATCTTTTTATAGAAAAATTAAATCGTCTTTCCTCCATCAAAAGTACAGGTTTTTCTACAAGTTGTTTTTTAGAAACAGCTATAGATTATGCCCATTTATTTCAAAAAAAATTTATAGACTTTGTTTGGACCGATCAAGATTTTAGTAATCTTTTTGGGGATCTTCAATGCCAAATCTTAAAAATCAATCCTAGTACAACACAGCTTCCATTTCTGTTTGAAGATCAACATTTCATTAACGGTTTAGCTTACTTAGAGCAAATTATTTCCAATCAATCAAATCTCAAGAAAGGAAAATCTGTGCTCATTGTACACGGATATAATGATTTTCTTGAACAAGTTACAACGCACAAAATTGATTTTCCACATCTTCGGCATATTGCTCTTTCTCCAAAGTTAAAACGATTAGCAAATTTATTTGAAGCAGATCAAACGCCAATCTTCACCTTTGAAGAATGGAAAAAATCGAAGCAATCTGCCCTATATATTGGAACGGCCAATGACATTCCTAACTGGATCGATTTACCTTTAAATTTTTTAGCTCAAATTGGATTTTTAGATCCAGAATTATCCTATCGAACAGCAAGTACGCATAAAAAAACAAGGCATATTTGGATTCCATTTAAGCATTTTGACAATGCATTACCAAAGACTTCTAAATGGAATATTCGTCCCTTTAACATACAAAAAGAGCAACTGATAATCAATGAATTGTTTGATGAAATAAGTTATCCCTCTTTATTAGAAAATCAGAATGATCTTACTCATTTCATACAAAAAGAAACAGGAATTTCGTGTCAAATCATTCTAGAAGGTCATCGACTTTACCTCTCCGATCAATCTTCAAAGGAAAGCTTTGGCTATTTAGATTTCTCCTCCGTTCATATGAATCAGGAAACACTCCACCCTACTCTAGACGCGGTCAACAAATATGTAACACAATTTCAAAAAGGAAGTGAGAACTCACTCAATTGGTTAAAGAAAAGATTTGCAATTCCCCCTATCCCTGGAATATCTTTTCAAATAGAAAAAATGAAATCGGGTACGAGTAAAGTGATTCCTATACACTTTGAAAATGATCGTAGAAAATTAATCAATGAGATTGTCCGATTGCTTGGCAAAGAAGGAACAGTACTAGCTAAAATAAATATCATTCTTAAAAATGGTGCGGCTTTAACTATTAATTTAGATGAAAAACTTTTCCGTTCCTCTATTGCGGATGCTTGTATTTTAAGCATTACTAAAGAAGATTTTATCTTTCATCTAAGTCGATGTTATAAAACTAAAATTGCTTCTCGAGATCGACAAAATCAAATATTTTATCCTGATTATCAGGTTGAATTTATTTTGCCACAAGAGGATAAAACACATCAAGCCATAGAACAATGTATTTTAAAAATGCGGACTCAACAAGATACCTTAAATGCCTTAAGTTATTTGGTCAATTTAGGAATTATTGAAGACATCACATTTAAAGATCAACAATGTTTAGTTGAGATAAAAAAGAGGACTCCTTCTTTTCACTTAGATCAGTTATATCAAATTTGTCAAGGTCCTTTTATTCAACCTCATCCGCCGATAAAAGAAAATAATCGAAAAAATATTCCCACGCATCTTGTCCAATGGATTGACCAGCACATCCAAAAGCACTTTAACGAAGTAGATCATGATTTTGATCAAAATCTCGATTCCTTAGGCTTTTCGATCCGTCAATTTTTTCAGTCTAAAATGATGAGTTCTTATTATTTTCAATATCCTATATTATCTCAACTTCAAAAAACTTCTAAATCAAATTTAGATTTACTGATTGATTTTATGGCCGAGCCATTAAAAAAATCGGCTACTTTCACGACTTTTTCTTTTACCCATTTCCAACAATGTATCGACTTAATTTTGCAGCAAAGTCAGCATCCGTTTGTTTATATTTGGAAACAGAGTATTGAATTGCTTCTTGATTTTCCTTTTGAAAAAGAAAAAATAACTTATACCGAAAACCATGTCCTTTATTATAATCAAATGGCTGAAGGATTTCTATGGTTAAAAAAAGAATTTTCACTAAATCAAACAGAACTATTCACTTTATTCGATCGATTTAGTACCTTAATGCAATCTTTTGATCCAAACTTAACTGACTTTTTTAATAAATTACGGATTTATATCAATACAGAAATGCAAAATCAATGGGTAAAACAAATAATGCAGCAAGTGGTCCCTAAATAACTATTTGCAGTATAAACATGGATTTTCATTTTCTTTTTTATTCATAAACTAAATATTTTCCAAATCTTATTATGAGCCTTGATCCATTGGAATCAAAAATTCAAGAGAGTCTTTCTGATCTTGAACAAAGCATGAAATCACTGAAAACTGCTCAATCTAAAGTTGAAGCGAATCAAACCGCTGCACAACAAGTTATTGAAAGCACACAATCATTAAAGGATGCTTTTTTAGCCCATCAAGAAAATTTAAAAAGCAATTTAAGTCAGTTTATTAGTTTAGCAGAACAAAATTATTCTGGGCATTTAAATAAGCAAATTAATCAGTTTTCTAATGTTGCCAATCAATTACAAAGTCAGCAACAAGAGAGTATTTCACTCAGTTTAAAAAAATTAGAAGTTGCTTTAAATGATTTAGTAGATTTTAAAGCCGATCACGAAAAACAATTAAAAAATAACCAAGATTTAATCCAAGATTTCTTTAAAAACCAACAACAGGCTTTTGAAGCAAATTGGGCAAAAGGAATTCAAGAAATTGAATTGCAAAATCAAAAATTAGAAGCTGCAAATCAAAATCAAGAGTCGAATAGACAAAAGGGATTTGAAACGCGCATTGAAGCTTTAAAAGCCCTAGAATCAAGTAATATTGAACAAACACATCAACTCCAACAAGCATTTGAGGATTTTATTCAAAAATCAAAGCTTGCTTTTTCAAAATATACTAAAGAAAATACGGAGACCATTAGTAAATTGGCCGATGAAATATATCAGGATCATCAAAAGCTCCATGACGAACAAGTCGCCTTTATTGAAAATCAAAAAGAGCATAATCTCCAATTTTTAGCCCAAAACGTACAAACTCATCAAGAAAATGCGCAAAAAATAAATGACCGCAGTTTTCAACTTTTTGAAGAGGCCAAAGAAAACTTAAACCAGCAAAGTAAAGAAATGCAAAGCTTGTTTGAGCAACAAGAAAACTCCATTGAGGGTTATTTGCAGGAGCTCAGTCGATTTACTAAACAAGTACATAATTTAGAACTTCGCATTTCAAAGATTGAATTTCCTGAATTGTTTGAAAAACTAAACCAACGTATACTTTCTTTGGAAAATGAAAATGCCCAAATCAATGCTCAATTGGTTTTACAAGAAGAAAATGCGACAAAAAGAGATCGATTGATTCAACAAAAATTTCAAGAACAAGCGCAAGGAATTAAGCAGCTTGAAAATCAACAGATTAAAGGTCAAAAATATCTATATGTTGGATTATTTATCCTTTTAATTTGCCTATTAATCTTAATATTTAGATCATCCTAAATCCTTTTTTTTGTGGTTTTTAAAAAAAAGTAATATATTGGTCAGGCTTTTGCCCATAACCTAATAACATAATGAAGCTCAAATTTCTTGTATTCTTGGCTTTTTCTTGTCTTGTTGGCACTTTATCTGCCCAACGAACGTCTTCTACTCTAGATGACATTTTATTAAAAATCGAAGATTTTATCGAAATAGATACGGAAGAATCGGATTGGTTTATCCTTCAGAATGAATCGAATACGGTTTACGTAGATTTAGCCATGCTAAAAACTACAGCTACTCATTTAGAAATACAAAATGAGCAAAAGGAAGTGGTATTAAAAGAAAATTTAGAGCAAAGTCCAAAGGACAGTATTTACGAACTCGATCTTAGTCAGCTAAAATCGGGAAAATATCAGTTAGTCATACAGACTTACCAATCACCAATAACTAAAATTCTGGAAGTAAAATAATAATTTGCTTTATTTTACTTATCTCAGTGTCATTCGCTTAGCAATGTCTTCTACTCTTCCTTTAGGAATCGCACTAATTAGCTTTTGAGTATATTCTCTTTGTGGATTATTATAGATCTCATCGGCATCGCCCATCTCTTCAATGACCCCTTTATTCATTACGACCATTCGATCACTCATAAATTTTACTACGGATAAATCGTGGGAGATAAAGATATAGGTAAATCCAAATTTCTCTCTCAAATCAATTAAAAGGTTTAGTACTTGAGCTTGTACGGATACATCCAATGCGGAAACAGATTCATCACATATGATGAATTTAGGTCCTAAAGCTAATGCACGAGCAATACAGATACGCTGACGTTGTCCACCAGAAAACTCATGTGGATATCGATTAAAGTGTCTTGCCTCTAGACTTACCGTTTCTAATAAATCAATTACCTTATCTTTTCGCATTTTATCATTATCCAATACATTATGCACTTTCATTGGTTCTAAAATGGCGTTACCAATAGTCATTCTTGGATTAAGTGAAGAATAAGGATCTTGGAAAATAATCTGAATATTTCTTCTTAGAGCTTTGAGCTCTTTTTGATTTAACTTTAAAATATCTTGGCCGCCATAAATTACTTCTCCACCTTGTGGTTCTACTAAACGTAGTACCGAACGCCCTAATGTTGTTTTACCACAACCAGACTCCCCTACTAAACCTAGTGTTTCTCCTGGGTATACATCAAAAGTTACATCATTTACGGCTTTAACATAATCCAATGTTTTCCCAAAGAAGTTCTTTTTCGAAGGAAACCATGTTTGTAAGTTTTTAACTTTCAACAAAGGTTCTTGTTGATACAACTCCTTATGTCTTTGAACGGTTTCTTCAGGTTTTACTTTAAAGGCATCTACTACTTTTTCAATGGAAGCTTCCTTTTCATTGATGATTTTTTCTCCATCGGGTCCTTCTTCTACATCCATAAAATCACTAACGATAGGTAATTTATGCATTCGATAATCTAAAGGCGGTCGACAAGCTAGCAGCCCTTTAGTATAAGGGTGTTGAGGATTAGAAAAGATATCATAGACATTACCTTGCTCCACAATTTTTCCTTTATACATTACGATCACACGATCGGCTATTTCTGCAATTACTCCTAAATCGTGGGTAATGAAAATAACAGAAGCATCAATTTGATTTCGTAGATCATCCATTAGACGTAAGATGGTGGCTTGTACCGTAACATCTAATGCCGTTGTTGGCTCATCGGCAATCAATATGTTTGGGTTACAAGACAAAGCCATTGCAATCATCACCCGTTGTTTTTGTCCACCCGAAAGTTGATGTGGATACGCACTATAAATCCGTGGAGGATCAGGCAATTGCACTTTTTCAAAAAGATTTAAGGTCAAATCATAGGCTTCACTCTTGCTTATATTTTGGTGAAGTCTAATCGCTTCCATCACTTGATCTCCGCAAGTAAATACAGGATTTAAAGAAGTCATTGGTTCTTGGAAAATCATAGAGATTTCATTCCCTCTATATTTTCTCATTTCATCTTCTGAAAGTTTAACCAAATCAATGGGATCATCCTCCCCTTTATTATAATATAAAATCTCCCCTCCTGCAATACGGCCTGGAGGACTTGGAATCAAACGCATAGCAGAAAGCGAAGTTACTGATTTACCAGAACCTGACTCTCCTACAATCCCTACCGTTTCTCCACGATATATCGTGAAACTTACATCGTCTACCGCTTTTACAACGGATCCTTCTGTGGTAAAATATGTTTTGAGGTTTTTAACTTCCAATAATTTCCGAGAACTCATAAATGTTTGATTTTCTTTTCAAAAAATGATGGTTTTAAAGGTACGATTTGTTACTAAAGAATTTAAAAAAATAAGCCATAGTTTTTTAAATAATATTCATCTAAGTCGCAATAAAAGCATAAAAGCATCCATTTCTAGCTTTCTAATAAAAAAAAGGGTTGTACGGAAACTAAAATGGTTGTTTGGAAATCAAATTTG
>JAHDCJ010000011.1:0-14789 GCA_020629935.1 Saprospiraceae bacterium
GATGCAATATCAATAGATAATCTAATTCTGATCTTTTAAGTAATTGTTTTCTCAAAAATAGGATATAGAAATATAAATCTCACTGACATTTTTTATATATTGTAAAATCAAAAAAACATTACCAATGAAAAATAAAATCATAAATAATTAATTTATAGCTATTTATATTTCTTTAAAATTAATAAAATGTAAAATTGTAAATCTTCAACATAGTGAAAAACAGCAAACTTTTCCAACTTTTAAATCGACTTACTTTAGAAGAGAAGGAACGCCTTGAAGCTTACGTCCATTCGCCTTACCTCAATAAGAACAAACGCATTAAACACTTTTGTAAATTGTTAGTAGACCGAAATTGGAATTTGCACCATCCTGATTTAGTAAAAGAAAAAATTTATAAACAGGTATTTCCAACGGAGGCTTATATGGATGAAAACTTTCGAGTATTGACCTCTCAATTTTTAAAGCTTACCGAACAATTTCTAGCGATGGAAGTTTGGAAAAAAGACTCCTTTATACAATCCTATCATACGCTGAATACTTATTCTGAAAAACGATTAAACAAACATTTTCGCGCACTTTATAAAAAAGCGAAACATCAGTTAAACCAAAGTTCAACGTCAAAGGATATTACTTTTTTTTATAATAAATTTTTACTTTCCGAAATAAATTATGCCTATACCATACTCAACGATCGAGCAAATATAGATGCTGCCTTTTATAATACAATGGATCACTTTGATATCTATTTATTAGCCAATAAACTCCGTTATATTTCAACTTTTGTCAATCAGCAAAACATTCAACATATAGAAGAAAGACCCATACTCTTTTATAATGAAATCATGAATATCACTAAAGAAGCCAATTATCAACAGGAAGAATATATTCGTTATTATAGCTTAATTCTGTATTGCCTTACAGAACCTGAAAATGAAATTCATTTTTTAAAACTCAAAACGCTTCTTCTTGAAAAACACACTTCAGTATTGACTAAATCTGAACTTCGAGAAATTTTAAATATGGCTACTAGTTATGCCGTTCGAAAAATTAAAGCGGGTAATGAAAAATACTATCCACATTTATTTGATCTTTACATAAGTTATCTAAAAGATGATACGATTCTAACTGGAGGATTTATTCGTGAGCAACATTATGCTAATATTGTTAGAATTGCACTTTATTTAAACCAACTCGAATGGGCATACGATTTTATTGAAAATTATAAAGCCCGTCTAAATGAAAATATACGCGAACGAGTTTATGACCAAAATACATTTCACTATCTTGCGGCCATTGGCAAACATAAAGACGCAGCCAACGCCCTACATCGCTTAAACTTCGAAAACAACGCGGACCTTATCAATTATCAAATTTTATTACTCAAAGATTATTTTCAATCAGACAATAAAGAGGCCATCGAATCTTTAGTCAACAACTTTAGGAATTGGATTAAACGAAACAGAAAAATGACCGATAATGCAAAAGCTCAACTTCGAAATCTTTTTGACTTTTCAATAAAAATTTATCGAATCAAAACCAATGTGGAACGCAAAGTCCAAACGCGAAAAAAACAACTTCGTGATATCCAACTTACTATTCGAAAAACAAAAACTAGAGATCGAAAATGGTTGCTCGAACAAGTAGTTGATTTGTTCCAAAAAATGTGATTATATAAAACAGTCCATAATCCACACCTAAAAATAAAAGCAAGACCAAAATTATACCTCACATATTCATTCTTTTAGGTATAATTATTGTAGCTTTAAAAAAAGTTTACCTTTAGTAGGTTTTCTTTTCTTTCTACGCACACCTTTTATTATTTATCATTATTGAATGCTTTCTAATAAAGTATTTTACATTTATTTTTAAAATGGAAAAAATGAAATGGAGTGCTCTTGCCTTTTATTCTCTTTGTATTCTTTGCTATTTAGGTTGTGCTGGAAATGCTAAAAAATCGTACAAACAAGGTATGGATTATTTTAGCCAAGCCAAATTTGATCAAGCCATCTATTCCTTTAGTAATGCCATTCGAGCCGATGCAGAAATGAGTGATGCTTATATGAAACGAGGCTTATCCTATTATCAAGTCGGAGAATATACCAAAGCACATATTGACTTTTGTAAAGTAATAACTTTTGACAATGAAATTGATTCGGTTTGGTATGAAAAAGGAAGAGCAAGACATGGTATGAAAGATTACCGAGGAGCAGAAGATGATTTTAAACAAGCACTAAAAATTTCATCTTATCACGATATGGCTTATTGCGGATTGGGATTGGTTTATTTTGAAATGGAGAATTATGAAAAAGCATATGGCGCGTATATCAAAGCCTTAAAATTACGCCCTACTAATTTTCAAGCGCTTAATGGCTTAGGTTCTATCAACATCAAAGAAAATCAATATTTAAGAGCGCTCGCCAATTTTGAAGCCACACTTAAAATCGACAAAAAGAATGACTATGCACATGATGGAATTGGACGAGCTCATGCCAAATGGGGGCATTATGAAAAAGCGATCCCCGCATTCAAGAAAGCCATTGGATTAAAACCTACCAACGATATCTACCATTATAATTTAGGAAAAGTATATAAATCATTAGCCGAATACGACAAGGCTTTAGACTGCTATAATGAAGGACTAAAACATAGCCCCAATAGTTTTCGTGTACTTGATGCAAGAGGATACATTTTTAGATTGCAAAAAGATTATAAAAGGGCCATCAAAGATTTTGACCAAGCTATTAAGTCGAATCCAGGTTATACCATTGCATGGTTTAATAGAGGGCTTTCGAAATACAGTCTTGGCGAACTCCGCGCTGCAATTAAAGACTTCAATAAAGCCATTGAAATGTTCCCCTCTTATTCGGATGCTTATCGCTATCGCGGAGAAGCTTATGCCTTGCTCAATCAGAAAAAACAAGCTTGTAAAGACTGGAAAAAAGCTGGTGAGTTAGGTTTATATTCTTATTTAAAAAAATGGAAACACGAGTGCAAGTAACTAAGTACTCACTTTTTATTTTTTATTTCTTCTAAAAAACAAACAGGTATAGTCGCTATTTGATCTTCATTTTTCACATAACGGAGTGTTTTCGATTTATCAAAATAATTACCAACAAGAATCACCTCATCTTTATGAATAGTAGAAATTTGAGCATAAGGTTTATCAAAGCCCATTGCTTGGGTTATCCTAATTTGTTCTACCCAGGCAATATGTCTTTCTGCCATTATCGGAGGTACGTCCAATTGATCTTTACTCTCTTTTCCATCAAATCTAATTTCTTTTACTGGATTGAAAAACTTAATGATTAAGGACAAACTTGATCCATTGAGTAGCACCCTTTTCCAATCCGCTATACTACGAATTCCTGTACCTGTCCATCCTTCAATAATATCTTCCCAATGAGATAAAGCAATTGGTCCCATAAATTGATTTAATAAATCTGGAGGATTTAATCGTTCATAAGCATCATTTTGCATTGACTCAAACATCCCTGCACCAATTAGAGAAGAAACTTCAAACGTAGCATTCGTTAATAAATCTTCTATCTTTTCAAATACTTTTTTGATTCGGACAGAAGATTTATTTTCAATAAGATCATTTAATAATTCCCGACCTATTTCAGCAATTAAGAAATAGTTTAGTCGATCAGGCTGTTCGTATTTCTTTTTCCAATCAGGATAAAGATTACAAATTTCTAGTAAGGCAATATCGTCTTGCGTTTGCTTCATTTTTCATTAAATCAAAATAGCCTTCTCTTCTCGAAGTTGACGGGTATATAAATCATAATATCTTCCTTTCTTATTCATTAGGTCTTCATGATTTCCGTCTTCTACTATTCCTCCTTTTTTAATCACCAATATCCGATCACAATTTTTGATTGTACTTAACCGATGCGCAATAATTAACGAAGTCCTCCCTTCTAATATTTTACCAATTCCTTCTTGTATCCTAGCTTCCGTCAATGTATCCACAGAGGATGTCGCTTCATCCATGATAAAAATTCTAGGCTTTGTCAAGACTGCTCTTGCAAAAGAAACCAATTGCTTTTCTCCTTGCGAGAGTTGATCACCTCCCTCTCCTACTTCTTCATTTAAGCGCGATTCAAAATGACTCGCTCCTGCAATTTGCAAGGCTTCTTTTACTTCTTTATCTGTAGCTTCTTGTCTTCCATAAACAATGTTTTCTCGCATCGTACCTGAAAACAAATGAGGCGTTTGCAATACAATTCCCATTTGGCTTCGTAAACTTTTCAAGGTACTTTGGGTATAATCTTTTCCATCTATTTTCAATGTCCCATTCGTCGGTTCATAGAATCTACAAATCAAGTTAATGATGGTAGATTTTCCTTCACCCGTAGCGCCAACTAAGGCAATAGATTCTCCCGCTTTAATACGAAGATTAAAATTTTCCAACACGGGATTCTCTTTTTTATAATAAAATTCAACCCCTTCAAATTTAATATCTCCTTGAATTCGATTCATAGAAAGCGCATCGACTTGATCCTTAATCGTCACTTCTTCATTTAATAAAGAAAAGATACGTTCTCCAGCCGAAAGACTTCCTTGGGCTCTTGCATAGAACATAGAAATATCCATGATTGGCAGAAAAATTTTCATTGCATAATCAAAGGATGCAGCGAGCACACCAATCGTAATTCCAGCAGGTACCGCAATTGCCATTTGTCCTCCAAAAAACACGACAAGTGCTGCGGCTAATGAACCAATAAGAAGTACAATAGGAATGTACATCGCAGTAAAAAAACCAGCTTTATAAGAAGCTCGTCTCATTTTACCGCTTAACCCTTTAAAACCAGTAAATGCTTCTTGCTCTTGCCCCGTACTTTTTATTACTTTGACCCCGTTAATATGTTCGCTAAACGAAGCCGTTAACTCACTATTCAATTTCCGAGAGGTTCTTGAATATTCTAAAACTAACATCCGTACTTTTATAGAAGCCACTAACATTACGGGGATAGAAATCATGACAATTAATCCTAATTTCAAATTAAAATAAAATAAAGCCAGTAGACAGAAGACAATATTAGTCACTCCCCAAAAAGCATCAAGTAAACCCCAAGAAATTACTTCAGCTACCCGATCCGTATCTGAGGTTAACCGAGTCAATAACCAGCCCGATGCCGATCTATCATAGTACGAAAAAGAAAGTCGTTGAAGCTTATTAAACATTTTCTCCCGTAAATCAAACATTACATGCTCTTGAACTCTTCCTGCATATTTAATAAATATATAAACCCCAATGACTTGAATTAAGCCAATGACCATAAACACCCCCGTATACTTTAACATTTCAACGTAGTTAATTGCATGGGTAGTTCCTTGCAGTTGGGCAGCTTGAATGGCTTGTAATTCGGGTTGTATCACATAATCTAAAAAACCCAATAATATCAAAGGGAAAATAGCTTCTGTAATGGCAACTATACCAATCCAGAAAAGAAATTGGTACATCCATTTTTTGTATACCCAAGCATAGGTAAATATTCTTTTGAGAAAAGGAAGTAAAGCTCCTTTTCCGCTAAATTGTTTATCTTCAAATTGCGTCATGGTACTTCCTTTTATTCGTTAATTTCTTTTCTTATGTCTTCTTCCACTGCGCTTTGCAAATCAAAAATCTTACGATAAAATCCTCCTTTTTCAAGAAGAGATTCTTGACTTCCCATTTCCAAAACCTTTCCTTCTTCAAATACTATAATGGTATCTGCTCCTTGAAATGATGTCAAGCGATGTGCGATAATAATACTCGTCTTATTTGCCATCACTTGGTTTAATCCATTTTGTATATGAAATTCTGTTTCTGTATCCACCGCAGAGGTTGCGTCATCAAGGACTAAAATATCTGGGTTTTGTAATAGAGCGCGCGTTAAAGCAACTCGCTGTTTTTGTCCGCCCGAAAGGCTCACTCCTTTTTCCCCAACTTGGGTTTGATATTGATTAGGCAGCGTCATTACAAAATCGTGGATTGCTGCAATTTTCGCCGCTTCTTGAATGGTATCATCTTCAATCTCTCCCGCAGCATAAGCCATGTTTTCATTAATATTTGTAGAGAATAAAAATGGATCTTGATGGACAATACCTACACGTTTTCGCAGATAGGTTTTATCATAGGTCTTCAAGGGTTTACCATCTAATAAAATGGTTCCAGATTCGGGTTCATAAAACCGGGCTAGCAAGGCAATGATAGATGATTTTCCTGAACCAGCGGGCCCTAATAAAGCGATTTTTTCTCCTGCGTTAATTTTAAAACTCACCTTATCTAATACCAATGGACCTTTTTCTTCATACCGAAAACTTACCTCATCAAATACAATATCTCCTTTCAATTTTTCATCTTCAGAATGATAACCCTCATAGTCTTCTTCTTCTGCTTTTAATATTAAATCAATTCGATCTAGGGCCACGGAAGCCATTCCCATTTTAGAAAAGATTTGACCAAGTTGGCGCATGGGCCAAGCGACCATAACGAGGTAAGTAGAAAAAGCAATAAACTCTCCTACTGTAATTTGTTGAGATAACGTAAAATAACCTCCAACAAATAAAGAAAGTGCAATTTGAGCGTGAATAATCACATCACTAAAAGGCCAAAATTTCATATGAAGATCCACATGTTGAATCCCCATTCCCCTTTTTACTAAATTTTGCTTATTGAATTTTTCTATTTCATAATCTTCATTCGCAAAAGCTTGCACTACTCGAATACCAGAAAGATTCTCTTGTATAATCCCTGTGAGCTTGTCTTGTTCGGTTTCATGAGCTTCCCATATTTTTGATTCTTTTTTGAAAAAAACAAACGTAGTAATAAAAACTAATGGACTCAAACAAATGGCTATAAAGGCATATAAAGGATGAATCAAATACATCATAAAAAAGGCACCAAAGAAAAAGGAGATTAATCGAATAATCTCCGTTACTTGAGAAGAAATAAAATTTCTTACCGTATCTACATCACCCGTACATCGTTGGATCATTTCTCCTGTGGGCACTTCACCAAAGAAAGATAAGGGTAAGGCTTGAATATGTGAAAAAAGTCGATCTCTTAAAGCTTTGATCGCATTTTCTGTAGAAGAGGCACTAATGACATTGGCAAAAAACCGAACAGTAGCTTGGATAAGAGCTATTCCAACAAATAGTAAACCAATACAAGTCAATACCCAACTCAAATTATCCATTTGAATATTAGGCAATAATCCATAAATAAAACTGGAAATGATATCAGAATCTGTATTGGGGATATGTGTACCATTACTTTGGTGAAATACCACTACTCCATCAATAGCGACCTGTAGAATTTTAGGGAGGAACATCCGGACAACACCTGCAATAATCAGGAGGAGTCCTGCAAAAATATAATGACCTTTCCATCGGTCAAGCACAGCAAAAAGTTTGTATATATGTTGCATAAAGCGATTTAAGTATAGGCTGTTAGCAATAAAAAGGGTAACTAATTGGTAAGAACATACGTATACCAATTGTGAATTTTAAAAACTAATGATTAGTTTTCCTAAATTGAAAATGCAATACTTAGAATATTGCTCACTTAATACCACATAGAATGAAATTTTAGAAAATGCTGTTAAAAAGGGAACAATCATATTTTATAAAAAAAAGTTCCCTCTACTATTCTTTTTTTTAAAAAAGGAAAAATACTTTAACTTAGATCGCAATGAAAAAGCAAAGAAAAGAAAATAGCTTTATTAAAAAGCCAAGTTATAAAGGAGGAAGAGAAGCATTAAAACAATTTATTGGAGCAAATCTTAAGTATCCTCAAGAAGCTTATGATAATAAAATAGAAGGAACAGTTAAGATAAAATATACTATCAATCATCGGGGAGACGTAATAAAGACCAAGGTGATTTCTAAATTGGGTTTTGGTTGTGATGAGGAAGCCTGTCGGGTAGTGCGTTTACTGAAATTTCATGTAGAGCGAGCTCGTGGAATAAAAGTATTACATCATAAAGACATCAATGTTCACTTTCATATGCCAAAGCAAAAGATTGTGGAGAACAAGCCCAAAGAGAAACAGGAAATACCAACAGAAATTTCCTATGAAATCACAAGTAAGCCAAAGAAAAAAGAGACTGGCGGAGGTTATACAATAACCATAAATTACGATTAAGACTTTGTTTTAAAATAAAAAAGGGCTGAACGCAATGTTCAGCCCAATCTTTCCTCCATAAGAAAGTTATAATATTATTGTGGCGTTAAAGTTACATCACCTTCATCACCCCATCCATTATCCCAGTGGTATTCAATTACACCAGTATTTGCATCACGAGTTCCTGATCCAGTAATCCATTCGCCGAAAGGCTCTGTTCCTGAAAGCGTCAATGTATTACAAACATCAAGTACATCAGCTGGAGAATCTGTTACATCAGTTAATCCATAAACTGCATACCATTCTAAGTAAATAGAACCACTAAAGTCATCAATGATGTAGTTACCTTCTGGTAAATCTGGATCAGCAGTAATATTTACTACAGAAGTTCGGCCAGCAAATTCACCTGGGCAACAAGAATCTGTAGATGTACCACGAGCCACAGAGGTATACGCTCCTCCAACAGAAGAAGAACAAGAAACTACAGAGCTTGCACGATGTTGTGAAGTATATGTTCCATTACCAGTATTCAATTTCATTACGAAATAAAATATGTCTCCAGGAGATAAAGAATCAATAGTAACATTAGGAATGTCAGCTAATGCTTCATTCAAATTTACCTGAATGGTAGAAGGTACTGCATTTACGGTAGCATGATAAACCTCTGCCCCACTATTCAAGCTTTTGTAAATATCAATAGTATTTACGGCATCTCCTTCTGTTCGTACTAGATCAAAAGAGAATTCATTCGTACTGTTGTTAAGGTCAAAAAAGCCAGATTGATTAGCAACGAAAGCTGCTGCTCCCGTGGTGGGTTGATATTCTAGTTCTTCCTCTTCACAGGCAGTAAAAATACCGACTACAAAAAGTAGAACTAGAGCTTTTAAAAAGATATCTTTCATATTAGTTAATTTTTAATTGATTTGTTTGCATTAATTGTCCCACCAAACTTTATCAGATAATTCTGAAGTTGGTGTATTTGGATTATTAATAATTTCTACTTCACTATAAGGTAATCGAGTAGGAATAAATGTACCTGCATTAGGCGTTAAAGCCGGAAGACCTGTTCTTCTCCAATCGTTATACACCTCAGGTTGCATGTAAAGTGCTAAGTATTTTTGCGTCATAATTTCATTCATCGTTAACGTAGCTGGTGCTACATCAGGATTCGTGATATATGTGGCATAATCTGCAGACACTCCATTCTCAGCGAAAGAGCTTGAAATACCATCAAAATATGCAGCACTCGCCCCGGCACTTCCTGCTTGCATCATACACTCTGCTTTTACAAATTGCATCTCAGTATAAGAAGCAAAAGGCCATGCACGATCAGACTTAAAATATGGATGTGCACCACCTAAAGTAAAAGAAGCAGTATAATCTGCTGCACGTGGATCACTTAAAGCAGCAAGAATACTTTTAATAGTAACCCCAGCTTCGATATCTGTACGGTCTCTATTAAATTGGTACCAAGGAGCAGCTTGAGTTTCTACCGCTTGGAATTGTAAATTTGCATCATCTGCACTACTTGAGAATGAATTATTCGCCGCAGTCAATGCTTTACCATAGTTTGCACTATCTTTAAGTCCAAGGTGTAAATAAGCTCTTGCTTCAATTGCATTTGCAAATTTAACCCAGTTTGCAGCATTTCCTCCGTAGATCAAATCATCAACACCTGGTTCTAGACCAGAAACTCCGCCACCCATAATTGTTTTACCACTAGTTAAAAGTGCAAAAACAGCATTATAAATAGATTCTTGAGAATCAAATGCAGGCGTATCGTTATCGGTTCCTTGTAGTGCTTCAGAATAAGGTACCGCATCAAATAAATCAGTAAAAGACATAATCATGTAAGCTTCTAAGATATCTGCCATTCCTACATAATAGTTAGCATCAATTGCAGTAGCTTGTATTCTCATTTGCTTAATATTATTTAGCACACCAGAATACGCTTCAAACCAAGTGTTGTCCATATTATTGGCAACAATGGTGTAGTTATTAAAAGAAAGCCATTGTCTTGAGATTCCTTCTGCATGTTGTGTTAAAATTGAAGTATATCGAGACATATGTCCTCCTTGCAAGTAAGCCATTCTTGCTTGGATCGTTGGTAAAAGTACGTTTGGAGAAACTTCAACTGGCTCGTTGGGGTTTACGTTGATATCTCCAAAATATTTTTCACAAGAATTGAAACCAAAAATTAGTGTCAATAGGGTGAAAATATATACAATTTTGTTTTTCAACATCATTGAGATTATTTTATTTGTTTTCAAATTACAGTCTACAGACTGCATGATTAAATTTAACTAAGCAAAAACTTAGTTTTTCTCTTTAAAAGTTTTGCTTAGAATCCTAAGTTTAAACCTACACTAAAGGTCTTTGTACCTGGCATGTTAAAGTAATCCACACCTTGAGCATTTGAAGTTCCTGTTAAACTTGTTTCAGGATCAACACCTGTATAAGGAGTAAATAACAATAAGTTTCTAGCCGTGAAAGAAACAGTAGCTGAAGAGAAAGGCGTTTTACCCAATTTGTCTTTTCCAATGGTATAACCTAAAGATAATTCTCTAAGTCTTGCCCAAGAAGTACTTTGGATAAATGCTTCATCAACAGAACCGAAACCAGCGATATCTGATTGCCAGTGTCCTTGATCTAATTTTACAGAGATATCATTTGGAGAACCATCAGATTCTTTAACTCCATTGTATACTACATAATCTTCTCTGTTTTCAGTAATTTCAGATCGACCGAAGTACGTAAGTGCCCAATCTGTACCATTCCACATAACTCCACCTTTTTTGAAGTCCCAAAGGAAAGAAAGATTTAAACCTTTCCAATTGAAAGAGTTGTTTAAACCAATTCGGTAATCAGGATTCGGATTTCCTAAGATACCTAAGTTATCATCAGGAGAAGGAAGTCCATAAGTAGTACTTGCTGGATCATCATCAATAATTAAGTTTCCACTTTCATCTCTTTCGTAAACACCACCATAAAGCATACCGTAAGGTTGTCCTTCAATGTTATATACTACAAAACCACCTAAGTAATCTACTAAAGGATCTTGAGTTTCTCCTTCAGCTGGAGCTGGTCTGTCTTCATTAAGGCTAACTACTTCTGTAATATTTCTATCGAAGTTAACTGCTACATCCCAAGTAAAGTTTTTCGTTTTTACAGGTGTAGCATTAACGATTAACTCATGTCCGTTTGCAGTAATCAAACCTGCATTATCTAATACAGAAGAGAATCCAGTAGAAGAAGCTAACTCTCTAGTAATAATCTGATCTGAAGATCGTCGGTTATAGTATGTATAATCAAAACCAAGTCTTCCATTGAAGAAACGAACATCAAGACCTGCTTCGTAGGTTCTACTGTTATAAGGAGTAAGGTTTGGATTTCCCAAAGCATTGTTTTGAGAAAAACCTGTGGATCCAGCAAATGGGAAATTAATTCCTGAAGTCCATCCATCAGCAAAAGTAGCTTGTTCGAAAGAAGTAGATGTACCATATGGGCTTTCCGCTCCTCCTCCTACTTGTGCATAAGAAAGTCTAAGTTTACCGAAAGATAAAATATCTTTATTTTCAATTAACTCAGAGAAAACAAAACTTAAACTAGCCGAAGGATAGAAAAACCCTACGTCTCCTAATTTAAATTCTTTAGATGGTGTAATCAAGTTAGAAACCGCATCATATCGAGCAGTAAGATCTAAATATAACATTCTGTTAAAAGATAATCCAAGAGTAGAAAATACACCCACATTTTTTGATCGGGTAATCGTTTCTCCTGAAGTAATACCAGAAGCATTAGATAAGTTATAGAATCCTGGTAAAGTAAGTCCGTCTCCTGTGGTATATAGATTATTGATATACTTGCTGTACAAGTTCATTCCTGCAGAGTAAGAAATTCCAAATGAAGTTTCTTCACCCCAATCTTTAGAACCATTTAAAATGAAGTAGTTATCTAAAGTACGTACGAAATATTGATCTTCAATAATTCGACCTTCAGGAGCCTCTCTAGAGTTGATTTCAAAAATTTGTTTTCTTCGATCCGTATACCAATCCGCTCCTAAGTTTACAGTAAATGTAAGTAGAGAAGGAAGGTTTCCTTTTTTGATTAAATCGATATCTGTTTTGATGTTACCTAAAAGACGATTTACATCATCAGTCATTGGTGCATTATTGATTGTCCAGTATGGATTATCATATCCACCGTTATCTCGGTAGTTTCTTTGTGTTCCATCAGCGAAAGAGTATGCAGCTGGTGTATTTGCTGGATCATCATATCCTCCTGCATTATCAAAAGTAACAGGTGTTCTTAATAAACCTAACATAATACCAGAAACGTTATTTCCTCTTTGGATACGATATCCACCAGAGTTAATAAAGTTAGCTGCTCCTGACATACGGATTCGATCTGTAATGTCTGCAGTAGAAGCAATTCGGAAACTTGTTTTGTCAAATTTATTTAATGGAACTACCCCTTCAGATTGAGTATGTCCAATAGAAAATCGGTACGTAGCGAAGTCTCCACCACCAGAAATAGATAAATTGTGATCATGTGTAAATCCAGTTTGGAAAAAGTCTGCCACATTATCATAAGGACTTACCTTATTCAATGCAGAAGGATCACTTGCTCCTACCACGGCTCCATTAGGATCCCATTGGTAATTTTCATTTCCATCCCAGTAAAGTGTATCTAAGTCTGCTCCCCAACTAGTAAGACATGAAGAACATGGCTCATCATATTGTCCTGCTGATCCTTGAGAATATTTATTTTGAAGTGCAGGCAATTGAGAAACTTTGCTTAAAGTAAAATTACTTCTAAGATTTACAGAGAATTTCTTTCCTCCTGATGCTTTACCTTTTTTGGTCGTAATAAGAATTACTCCTTTTGCTCCTTCTACTCCATAAAGCGCCGTTGCAGCAGCTCCTTTAAGTACGGAAACAGAAGCAATATCATCAGGATTAATGTCAATCGCCCGGTTAGAAGGCTCTGCTCCTTGAAGATTACTTTCTGTTAACAAAGTAGAGTTATCTACACGAATTCCATCGATTACAAAAATAGCTTGATTGTCACCACTTAATGAAGTATTACCTCGAATTACAATCCGAGAAGATGCTCCAGCAGATCCTGAAGAGCTCGTAATATTAACACCTGCAGCTCTACCGCTTAAGGCATCTACTACATTCACGGTATTTGCCTTAACAAGATCGTCTCCTCCGACGGATTGTACAGCATAACCAAGTGCTTTTTCATCTTTTTCTACTCCGAGTGCAGTAACTACTGCCTCATTTAGGGTAATTCCTTCTGAAAGGATACAATCTAAAATATTAGATGCGCCTAAAGGAATATTTTGGTCTTGAAATCCAATGTAAGTAATTTCAAGCACGGGATTTGCAGCATCATTAGGAATTTCTAGGCTGTACTTTCCATCTAGGTCAGTAAGTGTTCCTACGGTTGTTCCTTTTAATACTACATTCGCACTGATAAGTGGTTCTCCACTTGGATCAGTAACTGTCCCCGTTACGGTACGTTGTGCAAAGGCAATTTGCCCAAACATCAACACCATCGCGAAAACTAGTGAGAGTTGTTTCATACGGTATTTTAATTTTTAGTTAAAAAATAGCTTTTAAATAAGCATAGAGAGTTGGTAAAATTAGAACTTTTTTTTGAAAAATTAACATTTTAGAAACATTTGTTAAATTAACTAAACATATAACATTCAGTTTGTTATGTCACAGTTCAATAATAAAACAGAAAGGAAGCCCAAAATTACTATTAGGCATTTATTGAAGAAAAAAGAAAGGAATGAAACAACAGCACAATTAACTAATAACCAATCAAATACATAAAAAATATATGTAGATGATTTATTTTGGGTTATTTAAAATCACATGACTAATATATTTAATATTTGAAGTGCCCTTGTTATAGAATTCTTAAAAAACTAAAAACTTAGTTGTTTAAGATACTGTTGAATGGTATTATTTAGGCCAAGATAAATCGCATCGCTAATTAATGCATGACCAATGGAGACTTCCAAAAGATGAGGAATTTTTTGAGCAAAAAAGTGAAGGTTATCTAAATTTAAATCATGTCCTGCATTTAAACCTAAGTCAAGTTCTTTTGCCAAATTAGCTGAATCTATAAAATCGCTAATGGCGTGATCTCTATTTTTATGAAAATTTGCGGCATAGGGTCCAGTATAAAGTTCAATACAATCTGCACCTACCTTTTTAGCACCTTCGATCATTTTTGGATCATTATTCATAAAGATAGACACTCTTATCCCATTTGATTTTAGTTCATCAATTACTTCGGTAAGGAATGATTGATGTGTTATGGTATCCCAACCGCTATCTGAAGTAAGTGCTCCTGGTTTATCAGGAACGAGTGTACATTGTGCAGGTTTATTTTTTATGACATGCGATAAAAAATGGGGTATCGGATTACCTTCTATATTTAATTCTGTTTTAATCACTGCTTTTAATGCAGCAATATCTTCATAACGCGCATGACGCTGATCGGGTCTTGGATGAATAGTAATTCCCTCCGCTCCAAATCGTTCACAATCTAAAGCTACTTTTACCAAATCTGGATAATTAGCTCCTCTCGAATTTCGAATTAGTGCTACTTTATTCAGATTAATGCTTAACCTCGTTTTATTCATCTTCATCTTTTTTAA
>JAHDCJ010000011.1:14889-24581 GCA_020629935.1 Saprospiraceae bacterium
GTGATAGAGGTCACGTTAAATCGTTTCACAAAACTCTTTCCTGATTTTCCATCAAGGTAAGCCATATTATATGTGGTTCGTTCATCTCCTTTTTTCCAAACGGCGGCATGTAGTATATCTTTTCCAACATACACCTTTTCGGAGACACGAACGACCATAAAATTACCATCTTTCTTAAAAACGATTACATCAGAGATATCTGAACAGTCCGAGATATACTCATCTTTTTTAAGCCCGTAGCCAATAAATCCATCGGATCGATTAATATAGAGTTTTTGATTATTTGCGACGACTTGAGTTGCTTTGATAGAGTCAAAAACGCGAATCTCTGTTCGACGTGTTTTTTCCTTTCCATACTTATCTAAAACCCTTTGATAATAAGCAATCGCATATTCGGTTAGGTTCGCTAAATGATGATTGACCTCTTTAATTTCTTCTTCCAGATTCCTTATTAATTCATCGGCTTTAAAAGTATTAAATTTTGAAATTCGTTTAATTCGAATTTCAGTAAGTCGAACAATGTCTTCTTTCGTAATTTCCCGATGTAATAAGAATCGACTTTTGCTTTTTTTCTTTGTAGCAGGCGTATCAATATATTTTTTCAATCCTTCGTCAATCGTTTCAATAACGGCTTCCCAAGTTTCGCATTCTTCAATATCTCGATAAATTCGATTTTCGATAAAGATTTTTTCTAAGCTTGCGAAGTGCCATTTTTCATTAAGCTCTCCCAGTTTAATTTCCAGTTCTTGACGTAGGAGGTCTTTAGTATTTTCTGTACACGTTTTTAAAATTTCATTTACACTAAGAAAATGAGGTTTATCTTCTACAATTACACAAGCGTTTGGAGAGATAGAAACCTCACAATTTGTAAATGCATACAAGGCGTCTAAGGTCAATTCTGGTGAAACTCCAGAAGGAAGATCAATTTGTATTTCAACTTCCGCCGCCGTATTATCAATTACCTTTTTAATTTTTATTTTTCCTTTGTCATTTGCTTTGATAATGCTATCAATCATACTAGACGTAGTCACCCCATAAGGTATATCTTTAATGAGCAAGGTATTCTTATCTGCTTGTTCGATTCGCGCACGCACGCGTACTTTTCCTCCTCGTTTTCCTCCATTATAATTAGACACATCAATTAATCCTCCCGTTTGAAAATCAGGATAAATTTTCATTGATCTTCCTTTAAGAATAGCAATAGAAGCTTTGATTAATTCACAAAAATTATGAGGTAAAATTTTCGTTGATAGTCCTACCGCAATTCCTTCTGCTCCTTGACAAAGCAATAAAGGAAATTTCATAGGTAGATTAACAGGTTCTTTTTTTCTACCGTCATAAGACAATTGCCATTCGGTGGTTTGCGGATTAAAAGCGACTTCATTGGCAAATTTAGAAAGTCTTACTTCGATATATCTTGGTGCGGCTGCGGGATCACCTGTACGGTTATCGCCCCAGTTTCCTTGACAATCAAAAAGTAATTCCTTTTGGCCAATATGTACTAAAGCTCCACCAATAGCCGCATCTCCATGTGGATGATAAGCCATTGTTTGTCCAATTACATTCGCTACTTTATGAAATCGACCATCATCCATTGTTTTTAGGGAATGTAAAATTCTACGCTGTACAGGTTTTAGCCCGTCTTCAATGGTAGGTACTGCACGTTCTAAGATCACGTAAGAAGCATAATCTAGAAAGTACTCTTTGTACATATTTTGGAGTGTAGACGTGACTCCTTCTTGATTTTTATCTTGCTTATTATTTTCCAAAGGTTAATTTTTTATTCCTGCAAATATAATTAATTTGATTAAAAAAATCAAACAATTTGTTTATTTACATAAGCGATTCATTTTCTTTATTTTAGGCTACTTTAAGAAAAATAGAAACAAAAAAATGCCCGCTCAACAATAAAGTGAACGGGCATACAAGGATACATCCTTTATTTTATTATCGCTTAGTTATCTGCAATATCTCTACCTCCAATTAGGAAATCTTGATATTTATCTAACTCCTCCCATTTTCCATCTCGAGCCAATTCTGCTTGTTTAGCCCAAGTACTTGGATTATGAATTCGGTAACGATCTCCAGCTGCATCTAAAATAGCTTGTAAGCCATCTACGCTACATCCTGCTAAGTCAGCCCAATTTTTCACACCACCATCTTTAAGTAGTTGTTCGATTTTTGGTCCAATTCCTTCTACGATCTTAAGATCTTCAGGATTGCTAGGTCGTTTTTTGTCATCATTTAAAGCATCTGGATTTGTCAACTTTAAATTGTGTAGCTTAGCTGCTTGTCCAACCCAATCGTCTCTTTCAATTCGTCCAGGGAAGAATTGGATCGCATCGGTTACTGTTTGAACTAATCCACTATCAAATTGGCTTACTTGTTCGAAAGTATAGATTCCAAGGTTGTTCAATTTTTTCTCAATAAAAGGTCCTACTCCGCTGATTTTTTTCAAATCATCTTTTTGGTCTTCGGTAGCTGCTGAAATTTTATTTCCTAATGCTGCTTTTACTTCTTCACTTGCTTTTGCAGAAAGCGCTGCTTTTTCTTCCTTCGTCAATTTCTTGTCTTCTTTCTTTGGCGTTTCGGGAATGCCTCCGCCTGCAACAATACCACCTTTATTATCTTTTAACTTACCAGAAAGTTCATCGATGTAGAAACCAGATTCTGCTTTCGCTTCTTCCATATCTTCTATCAATTCTTCTTTTTCTTTCTTACATGCATAAAGATCAGAGTGTAATTGACCTTTTTCATTTTCTAAGTTTCGATTGCTTAAAGTAAGGCTATTGACTTGTTCAGTAGATTGCTTATAATCCGCATCTAATGTATTGTATTTGCCTTTTAATTCATCCAATTCTTTTTTGAATGCATCTCGTTCGCGTTTAACTTTAGCTAATTCATCACGAAGAGCACCTATTAGTCTACCCCAGATTAAATATCCTAGAAGCAATCCTAGTAAAAAAGAAACTAAACATGCTATTAGGATGAAAGTGCTGTGGTCAGTATTAAAACCATCTAAAAAACTCATAATTTAAATTTTATTTAAGGTTAAAGGTTTTATTAATTAATTGTTAGGCTTTAGCCTATTTGATTTGAAGATTCACACGTCGATTTTTACGCATATTCGTTTCTGTATCATTTGGAGCTACAGGTTCTGTTTCTCCTTTTGATGAATAACTCATGTTCGACTTACTGATTTTGAAATTCTTATTTAAATAATTTCTAACTGATCTTGCGCGTAATCTTCCTAATTCTTGATTTGACGAAGTGGTACCATCCGTATCGGTATGTCCAATAATGTGTACTTTCTTCCCTTTATATTCTGCTGTTTTTAATGCCTCTGCAATCTTCTGTGCATGATTATTAAAAGCGGCATTAGGTTCAAATTTAGCAGATCCTTTATCAAAAGTAATATCATTGAAGGTCATGTCTTCAAAGGTATAATTTCGTTCTGCAAATTCTTCTTCGTCTTTTTTGCCTTCATTCGCTCCTTTAGGGCCCGAAGCATTGAATCGTACTGGAGTATCTAGGGTATCCCCTTCATTGAGCATTTCTGCTCCAATACCAATTCGGCTAGCATCGATTCCATTTTTGACTAAAAGTTGGCGGACGCGGTCGGCTCGGACTAGGCCTGCATTTTCAAGACTTCCTTCTCCTTCTTCTCCTGGCAGATAATAACCAGTGATTTTCAGTTTGTGATCTGGATTGTCTTTCATGAACTTGGTTAGATCTGTCAAGAATTTTGAATTATCCTCTGACAGTTCCGGATTTAAGCCGTTAAAGGCAAATTGTTCATACCCGGAGAGTGCCTGTTTCCCGTCAGAGACGAGAGAGAGTGTTTTTGCGCGGCCATCATCGACAGGTGTCTCTACCTGTTCCTGACAAAGGTTATTCAAATTACAAACATAATGATACCTAGACCATAACGCCCAAACACAAAAAAGAACCAGGACAGTTGTTATTCCAAATGCTCTCATAGTAAGGTTTTAGTGGTTTCAAATAAAAAAAATAACATAAATCGGATTGGTTGTTTTTCTATATAGATTATATCTATTGGTGAAATATAAAAAAGAAATGCCAATTATCCATAATTTACACGGTATTTGGACGGTTTTTAGCGGAAAAGTCACTAAATATTGTGAATAATAGATTATTAGGAGATTAAATATGTAAACTCGGCATAAAATCAGGGTTTACAGCGTTTTAAGATATTCGATTAAAGCGCCTCTTTCGACCTCTGTAAATCCATCTCCAAAATAATGTCCTTGGTTACCATAACCTGGCACTGTGGTATCATAGGTTTCGATATCGGTTTGGCTCGTTTCTACGCTATAATTCCATCCTACTTTTTCAAAATCTATGTCCATAGAATCAAAGGTTCGTTTCCAATAGGTGGGCCGTTGACTACTGTTTAATAAATCGGCTAAAGTAGGTACCGAACCATTGTGTAAATAAGGTGCAGTTGCCCAAATTCCATCTAAAGGTGGAGCAATATATCCTCTTCCAGAAACGAGTTCGCCTCTTCTCGTAGGTTCTCCTTTGGCAAACCAACTGCTATTATACCAACCTACAAATTGATTAGATGAAAAATTAGCCGTGGCTAATAAAGAGTCTGTTTGTACTTTATCGATGTCTACCAGTAAATTAGGATAAGTTTCACTTCCACCATAGGTACCATGACAAGATGCACAAGAATTATTGAATATCGCTTTGCCTTCTTCGGCTTTCACCATATCAATAGATTCTGGATAAGTTGGGGGTTCTATTGAATTGATAAAAGCCAATACATCACCAAAATAGGCATCCACTGCACGAGCTTCCGACGTATCTTTTAAGGTCAACAAACTAGAAGCCATAAGAAATTTAGAAAAATCTCCTCGGCCAACTCCTGCATAAAACATAGCATTTTTCTTTTTCAACAACCACCAAGCAGGCACATCGGTAGGCGCGGTTTCTTCAATTGGAGGAATAGGCAATAAAGGCGTATTGCTCCATGTCAAATCATCTCGATCGCGATGAGAAGCTAATACGGCTCCTAACATATCTGCAGTATTCACTCCACGCGCATTCGTAATTAAATGTGGGCCAACGGCTAAAATAGCATCTCGAAAAGCTTCGTAAGCTTCATATTGATCATTGGGTGGCGGGCCATAAAAGGTGTTTATTGCCGCATCAATCAGCGGAATTAATCCACTTTGATCTTCTGTAAAATTAAGGGTGTTATTTCCTAATCCTACAATATAATCTCCATTGATTTTTTCGGCATGACATTGCATACAATTTCCTACTACGATTTTTTGTCCATTTTCATGCACTACCGCCGTATAATTGGGTGCAATGGTCGCATTGTCTCCTGATCGACCTAAAAGATTTTCGTTATCATCTCCAAAAACAGCTTTGAATATGGTAAAAGGGATTCCACTACTGACATAATTTCCATTGACTAAATAATCATAACCTGCGGTAGGATCTCCAGTTCTTTGAATAGAAGGTTCTATAAAAGAAGTACCTTCAGGAGTAGAGGGTTCTGTGTCTACAGGTGGATTTTTTTTACAGCTATCAAAAAATATTAAGGTCGCTGTTAACACAAACACGAGATAGATAAAATATTGTTTTTTCATAGGAAAGAATTATAAAAGAGTCTAGGATGGAAGAAATGGCTTCATTTTGTGCTATTATTCATTGAATAGTTTGACCATTCAATTAAATTAAAAAATAAATATATAAAATTTGAATCTTTGGGGTAAAAACTGCGTAGAATAAAAAAGACCACCTGTTGTGGACAGGCAGTCTTGTGGTTTAGACAGGATTAAAATGTTAAGCGGTTATCGCTCATGTTTCCAAGTCCCTTGAATAAGGGAACGCTAAATTAAGGACTTTCTAGCGTACCCCCAATTTTTTGACATATTATTATTTTAACAATTCAAAATATTTTAATTTCATCTTTATTCCTACTTGATTTAAGTTATTTTTTTTGCTTTCTTAAGCACACGATACTGTCGTAAATGCAAATTTACCTCCATCAAACAAACCGAGATCAGATAACTTTAAAGAAGGAATAACCAATAATCCCATAAACGACAAGGTCATAAATGGAGCATGTAATTTACTCCCCATTTCTTTAGCTAATTGATCAATTTTTTGATAAGCCTTTCCTACTTCTTCGGCCGATTGATCCGACATAATTCCAGCGATGGGCAAAGGCAACACTTCTTCTATATCTCCATTCACCGCCGATATTCCTCCTTGGTGTTTAATGATTAAATTGACGGCCTGAGTAAGTGCTTCGTCGGAAGTCCCCACAGCAATAATATTATGAGAATCATGCCCCACGCAAGAAGCAATGGCCCCTTTCTTCAAACCAAACCCATGAATAAAAGCTATTGAAGGCGTGGCTTCTTTATAACGGTTTACCATCACTATTTTAAGCATATCCTCCGCTACATTACTTTCCAAAAAACCATTCGTTATTTGGGCATCCATTATTTTTTCATTCGTAATCAACTCGCCATCCAACGCCTCAATTACTCGAATTTGTGGACGATCTCCCTTTATTCTAAACTGATCTGAGGATTTGGGTGAGGTATTAAAATTATTGATGGGATGGATAGGAACAGGATCAAAATTACATTTTTTATTTTGTGCCACAAGCACTCCATTAATGTAGGTTTCCAAAACATTAAAAGTAGTCAAATTTTCTACTCGAATAAAATCAGCTGCATCTCCTTCTCGCAATAAACCTACAGGTAAATTATAATGCAATACGGGATTGATACAAGCCGCTTGTAATACTTTAAACACTTCAATACCATTAGCCACGGCTCTTGCGACCAATTGATCAAGATGTCCTAACAACAAATCATCAGGATGCTTGTCATCTGAACAAAACATCATTTGTGTATAATGCTCAGGTAGAAGGTCAATCAAGGCATTAAAATTTTTGGCTGCACTCCCCTCTCTAATTAAAATTTTCATTCCCAACTTAAGTTTTCCTAATGCTTCTTCATAGGTAAAACATTCGTGGTCTGTGCTAATTCCAGCAGCAGCATAAGTTGCCGCATCTTCTCCCATTAAACCTGGCGCATGTCCATCAATAGGCTTTCCATATTTTTTTGCTGAAGCGATTTTTTTCATCACTTCCTCGTCTTTAAAAAGTACACCTGGATAATTCATCATTTCTGCGAGATAAAGAATTTCTTCTCGTTGCATCAGTTGATCAATTTGTGCGGCATTGATGACTGCTCCTGCTGTTTCAAAGCTGGTAGCTGGCACACAAGAAGGCGCACCAAAATGAAATTTCAGCGGTACTTGGTTTCCATTCTCGATCATGTAATTTACGCCTTCTACACCGAGTACATTAGCAATTTCGTGGGGATCTGATACCGTAGCTACGGTTCCATGAAGCACAGCAATTCTTGCAAATTCAGAAGGGACCAACATCGAGCTTTCTATGTGCACATGTGCATCGGTAAAACCCGGAATTAAGAATCCATTTTCCGATACTGTTTCTCTTTTGATCTCTTTGATTTTCCCATCCACTACATGAATGGATCCTTGGTAAATTTCCTTATTGAATATGTCTACAATGTTCCCTTTTACGATCATAACGTTATGTTAAAAATTATTTAAACTAGAAAAGTGGCATACTTTTTTGAATATAATAATTGAAGCAAAGTGATCCCTTAAATTTTGCTCGTTAAAAATTTCAACTAATTATTCACCAAAAAAGTAAAACTATGAAAAATTTAAAACTTTACACATTCGCTTTGGTTTTATTGCTTTTTGCGACGAGCTGTTCTCGTTCTGTTTTTGTAGCTCATGATGCGGAGACAAGAATTCAGCAACATCAATCTATTGCCATTCTGCCTGTAGATGTTATTTTTACGGGAAAAAAACCAAAGAATATTACAGAAGAAGAAATTGAAAAAATTCGAGCGGAAGATGCCTTCCTTTTCCAAAATTCTATTTATCGGGAAACCAGTCGACGAACCAATAAATTTCCTGTTCAAATTCAAGCGATCGAAGTAACTAATAGAAAACTAAAAGATTTTGACGCGGATTTATCAGATATGAAATCGGAAGATTTACTTGCGCTTGCTTCTTTGTTGGGAGTAGATGCGGTGGTCAAAGCCCAAGTAACTAAAAGGAATTATCTGACACGTGGTCAATCTTTAGGTGTAGAAGTAGCTACAGAAGTTGGACAAGAAATCTTTAATCGTGCAGGGATTGGCTTAGGTGGAATTCCGGGGCGACAATTATCAAAGACCGATGATATTCATGTAAGTTGTTCTGTTATTGATGCCTCTGATGGTAGTACTATTTTTTCCAATGCAAAACGAGGTAGTGCGGATTGGAGAACAGATTATCATACGAATGTTTACCGCGTCAATCGAAGAGTAATGAGAAAACTTCCGTATTAAGGAATTGGTTTAAAATAATAAAAAAAGATGTTTCTATTCGAAGCATCTTTTTTTTATTCCAATATCCATTTAAATTATGTTAAAGTCTTTAAAATGATCGAGTATGGCATAATTTTTTCTGCTTAAACATTAAGGTATTCGGTCATCCCTTACGACCTACCTTATAGTTTTTAGATGATTGAAAAATCTGTTAAAACTATTTCATTTAATCAAGTGTGAGAATTCCCTTATTCTATTCCACTCTTTGAATACTAATTTTCAACTGGTCTTATTCCTATTTATTTATTCTGTATAGTTTAGTTTAGGCTAAAACTAAATGGTATATTTCTGTATTGAAGAAATGGTTTCAAAGGGCATGGCAATACTGTGCTACCCTGATTTAATTTTATTAATCACCAAAACCGTAAAATTATGAAAAACTTAAAATTTTGCACCTTGGCCTTGGGCCTCTTATTACTTGCAAGTAGTTGTTCTCGATCTGTCTTTGTTGCCCATGATGCAGATGCTAGATTGAGTCAACATCAACAAATAGCTATCTTACCTGTTGATGTTATTTTTTCTGGGAAAAAACCTAGAAATATTTCGGAAGCCGAAATAGAAAAGATTCGAAAAGATGATTCTTTCTTGTTTCAACATTCTATTTATAGACAAGCGAATCGTCGAACCAAAAAATCTTCGGTACAACTTCAAGCGATTGAAGTTACCAATCAAAAATTAATGGAAGCGAATATTAATGTCCATGATTTGTCTCCTGAAGCATTAAATGGATTAGCCGATTTCTTAGGTGTAGATGCAGTCTTAAAATCACAAGTACGCAAACGCAACTATTTAACGAGAGGTCAATCTTTAGGCGTGGCTGTGGCTACTCAAGTAGGACAACAAGTATTAACTGAATCAGGAAATTCTATTCCTAATTTCCCTACTCGACAATTAACAAAGACCGATGACATTACCGTAAGTTGTATGTTGATTGATGGGAAAGACGGCACCAACATTTACTCAAACTCCAAACGTGGAACAGCCAATTGGAGGAGAGATTACCATGTCAATGTGTATCGTGTAAATCGTAGAGTAATGAAAAAATTACCTTATTAATTGTCATAAATAAATAGAAGTACTTCACTACACATGATGTATGTAGTGAAGTACTTTTTTTAAATCCCCTAGTTTTTTAAGATGCTATAAATAATTTGGCGGTCATTGATTCCCAATTTCAATTTTAAACACTTACTTTGTTTTTTATTTGTGAAGTTGTTTAAAAAGTATCTT
>JAHDCJ010000011.1:24681-46022 GCA_020629935.1 Saprospiraceae bacterium
TTTATAGGATGAACCATGTTATTTAATTCATTTGAATTTCTATTATTCTTCCCGCTGGTCTTCATCATTTATTGGTTACTCCATAATGATTTAAAGAAACAGAATCTTTTGCTCCTGCTCTCTAGCTATTTTTTTTATGCTTGTTGGGACTGGCGCTTTTTGTCTTTAATTATTTTCAGTTCTTTTGTTGACTACTCCATTGGATTAAAGATTTATAATACAGAGGCAAAGGATAAAAGAAAAAGATGGTTGTGGCTAAGTATAGGCACCAATTTAGGTTTACTCGCTGTTTTTAAATACTATAATTTTTTCGCCGAATCTTTTGCTCATTTCATGCAAACCTTGGGTTGGCAACCCAATGATTTAACCTTAACGATTATTTTGCCTGTAGGTATTAGTTTTTATACCTTTCAAACATTGAGTTATACTATTGATATCTATAGAAAAGACTTTAAGCCTACTCAAAATATAATTTCATTTTTCACCTACATTGCTTTCTTTCCACAATTGGTTGCAGGCCCTATTGAGCGGGCCGTTAATTTATTGCCACAAATAGAAAAAAAGAGAAGCATCGATAAGGAATTATTTAATGAAGGGCTCGTTCAATTTTTTATTGGTTTATTTCGAAAAATCGTAATTGCAGATACGCTGAGTGCCTATGTAGACGCGGTGTATATTAATGTCGGCTTTCATGATTCCACTACGTTATTGCTTGCGACGTTCCTATTTGCTTTCCAAATTTATTTTGATTTTTCAGGCTATTCCGACATGGCAATTGGAAGTGCGAAGTTGTTAGGTTTTAAGTTTGGACAAAATTTTAATCTACCTTATTTTTCGAAATCAATAACGACCTTTTGGAGAAAATGGCATATCTCTTTATCCACTTGGTTAAGGGATTATTTGTACATTTCTTTAGGTGGAAATCAAAAAGGGAAATTACTCACTTATCGAAATTTAATGCTAACGATGCTCTTAGGAGGTTTATGGCATGGCAGTTCGTGGAAGTTTATTGTATGGGGCGGAATTCATGGTGCTGCATTATGTCTGGAAAGAATTTTAAGAAACCGTTCCTTTTGGAGACCTTTACAACGATTTCATTTATTGGGTTATTTAAGTACTTTTTCTATTGTACTGTTATCTTGGGTATTTTTCCGAGCCAACGATTTTGATGATGCTATGTTCACGGTAAAGAAAATATTCCAGTTCAATTTTTCTGCTCCTTTTATTCCAGATCGATCTTTATTAACCAATACGGCAATTTGTTTATTCCTAGGCATATTATTTGATTTTTATTTATTTAGAAAGAAAATTGACCTTGAGCATTTAGGAAAAAAAATGAATCTTACCCAAATCGTAATCCTCTTGTCTATTCTTATTTTGTTGATTAATTTATTTTATTCTACCGCACTTAATTTCATCTATTTTCAATTTTAATACGTATGAGCAAAGACAGTTTAAGTCATATCATTAAGGTGGTTTTTTTGGTGCTTTTTATTTCGTTCATACTTGATAAAATTGTTTTTCATCTATTGAACAAAGTTAGTGATCAAGTATTTAGCGGCCAGAGTATTGGCAAATTAAATCATTATTTAAAAGTAAAAGATGAGCTTGACCTTATCGTTTTTGGTAGTTCAAGAGCAAACCATCATGTGGATCCTACTTTACTAACTACACCTAGTTTCAACATGGGAGTCAATGGAAAAATGATAGCTTACTTTGCTACATTAATGAAACTTTTACCAAAGGGAAAAGAGCAAATTATTCTTTTACACATTGATCCTTCTAATGCTTATATCAATTATTATAAAGCGGGTGATCTTCGTTTTTTAAGTACTAAATACAATCGTTATGAAACCATAAAAATGGAGACAGACCGAATGGGTCAGCAAAATATCCTACAAAAGTTCTATTGGAGTTTAAGTTATAATGGAATGATTCTTGGCATCTTAAAAAACTACTTTAGTCCCAATTACGATTATAAAAACTACTGGGGTTACGATCCTATTTATCCAAGTAATCCACAGCGTAAAATTTTTGAAGAAATTCTAAAAACTGAGAAAGAAATTACTTGTCAAGACACACTTACCTTGGATGAAATCCATCAAATTTATTTAGAAGAAATAAAACTTTTTTGTGATAAAAACAATAAACAACTTATCGTTTTCACCTCTCCTGAATATAATGATAATTGCAAAAACGACAACCTCCAATTTAGTGCACTAATGAAAAAAATGGGTTTCACTTATTATGACTTTAGTGATTTTTTCAAAACCAACAATTCCATTTCTTATTGGAAAGACAAACTTCATTTATCGAATAAAGGAGCAGAAATATTTACGCAAGAAATGAAGCGAATCATTTTTGAGTAGTGCGTTCTTTTATTCTAAAAACAAAATAGAATCCGACATTCTAACCCCTTACTTGCGGCAAGGATAGAAACGGAATGCACGGAGCGCAGCGAGTACATTATAGTGGATAGCCTGCCCTGCTAAGGGCCGCCCAAATAAAACAAAAGTAACTACTCACTTACCTCTTTCACACGCACCATACCCTGTTGCGCAACAGAAGCCACTAAAACGCCATCTTGAGTAAATACATTACCCCTACAAAAGCCTCTCGCCATCGAAGCATTGGGACTGTCTAGCGCATACAACAACCATTCATCTGCGCGAAATTCTCGATGGAACCAAACGGCATGATCAAGACTAGCCAGCGTTACATTGGGCAACATAAAAGAAAGTCCATGCGGTTGCAAACAAGTACCTAAAAGATAGAAGTCGGAGACATAGGTCAAAATGCTTCGATGCAAAGCAGGATCATTAGGAATCTCTCCATTGGCCTTGAACCAAATATGACGCACAGGGTCCATCTTTTCTGGTTTAAGATCATTATAAAACTCCACAGGTTTAAAAATAAACACAGAGTCTTTACCAAATATTTTTCGCACTTGATCAGGCAAGGCATCGCCTGCCATTTCGATATAATCGGCTAAAGAAGCTAGGTTATCTGGGCCAACTACCTTAGGCATTTCATCTTGATGTTCAATCCCTTCTTGCACCAATTGAAAAGATGCTGACATATTGAAAATGGGACGTCCATGTTGAATCGCGACAATACGCCTAGTCGTAAAACTTCGACCATCTCGAATTCGATCAATTTCAAAAACGATGGGTGCATTCACATCACCGGGTAAAATAAAATAGGCATGTAAAGAATGGCATCTTCGGTCGGGTTCCACTGTCGCATTCGCAGCACTCAATGCTTGAGCCAATACTTGTCCGCCAAAGACTCTTGGGCTTCCCACATCTCGACTTTCGCCTCTAAAGATGTTTTGCTCTATTTGTTCTAAATGTAGTAAATCGAGTAAGGTTTGTATTTTTGACATGTGCTATGGGTTTCTAGTTAATTCTCCTTTCAAATTATTTTCCATCAATGATCGAATCTGTTCGGGTGAATAGCCTTTACCAATGAGGTATTTTAATTTAGCTAAAGCGGATTCTACCGTGAGGTCATGGCCATGAATCATGCCTACCGCACGCATGCCTGCTCCTGTGGCATAATCGTCCATTTCTACTGATCCTTGAAGACATTGCGTAAGATTGACTAAGAATAATCCACGATCATTTGCTTGTTTAAACACATTCATCAGCGCTTTGTTTTGTGTTGGGCCATTTCCTGTTCCAAAGCTCAAGATTAAGGCTCCAGATAAATTTCCAGACAACATGGCTTGAAGTTGTTCTGCTTCGATTCCGGGATATAAAGGGACGATTGCAATAGGCGCATTCATTTGATCCATTATACTTAAAGAAGGATTATTTTCGTAGGGCCGAATGACTTCTTCTTTATTCAATTCCATATGAATGCCTCCTTTCCCTAAAGGGTTACAGTTGGGACTTTCGAAAGCATCAAAGCCTTGGCAATTTGTTTTTTTAGATCGATTTCCTCGCAATAATTTATGATCAAAAAATACAGCAACTTCAGCGATTTCGTAATTCGCAGCAAAGAGGATGGCACCTACCAAATTTTCCATCGCATCGTTTCTAGGCGCAATTAAAGGAATTTGAGAGCCGGTAAGGATTACGGGTTTATTTAATCCTTCGAGCATAAAACTTAGTGCAGAAGCAGAATAAGCCATGGTATCTGTTCCGTGTAATATTACAAATCCGTCGTATTGATCATAATGTGTGTTGATGTGTTGTGCTAGATGCATCCAGTCTTTGGGCGACATGTCGGCAGAATCTAATAAAGGGTCCATTTCTAAAATATCGTAGCTAGGCATGAGCGGATCATTGAAGACTGGATAGGCGAGCATTTGTTTGGCTAATAATCCAGGAGCGGGTTGCCAGACGTTTTGAATTTGTTGCATTCCGATGGTTCCACCAGCATAGAGTAAGAGTATTTTTTTTGCCATTTTATTCAATTGTTATCATGGAAGGTTTCGAATGGTTAAAACTATGATTATATTTGGATAAAGTGGAGAGAATGAGGGGTTTTGTTTTTGTGATATCTTTTGTTCTTTTCCTTGATGAAAAGAACCAAAAATCAAGACTTATTTCATTTTTTAACGCATTTTAGTAGCTTCAAAACCTAAACAAAATAAACTCGCTGCGCTCAAACAGTATTTTGTTTTTAACGGTTTTGAATCAACGAAAATACTAAAATGAAATAGGTCGAATTTAGTTTTAAGGGAAACCTTTTATCGAGGTTTTTATGTTTTTGGTGCGATGTACTGGGGGTACATCGGGATGTTGGTTTTTAGGGATATGGGATTGGAGGATGGAGGAGGTTGGTGCGATGTACTGGGGTACATCGGGATGTTGGTTTTTAGGGATATGAGATTGGAGGATGGAGGAGGTTGGTGCGATGTACGGGGTACATCGGAGAGGTGGTTTTTAGGGATATGGGATTGGAGGATGGAGGAGGTTGGTGCGATGTACTGGGGTATATCGGAGAGGTGGTTTTTTAGTTTAATCTTTTTAAGTGTATGTTATGGATCTTGTTAAGGAATTACGGGCTAGGCATAGTAAGGAATTGATGTTAAAAATGGTGGATTATGTAGGCGATGATTCGGGGAGATTTGCTTTGGTGATGGATTGTTTTTTCCATGAAGAGATGCGAATTTGTCAGCGGGCGTCTTGGGCTGTTTCGGTGATAGCGGAGCATCAACCTCAATTGATTTATCCTTATTTAGAGCAAATGTTAAAGCAATTGGATGATCCGGGGCATAATGCGCTTGTACGCAATACGATTCGAGTTTTTCAGTTTATTGATATTCCAGAAGAAATGGAAGGAGAAATTTTTGAACGTTGTTATAATTTTTTGATTGATCCTAAAGAAGCGATTGCAGTTCGAGCTTTTTCGATTACCGTATTATTTAATATTGTAAAAAAGATACCTGAATTGGCTCCAGAATTAAGATTAGCCATTGAAGATATGTTGCCACATGGTTCGGCGGGTTTGCTTAGTCGTGGGAAAAAAACATTAAGAGCATTAAAAAAATTGGAATCTACACTGCATTGATTTTATTTCCTTGTACCGTTCCAATAGTATCTTGCGGAAGGTCGTTCATTTTCATTTTCGGAGAAGAAGCCTTTAAACGATTTTCCATCAGCATCTAAAGTAAATCTAAAATTGCCTTTGAGTTTTCTAGCGGGGAGTACCCATCTACCAGAAATCATTTTTCCATCTTCGGAACCAGTAATATCCCTTAAGTCAAAAGTGGTTTCATCACCTGTTACATAAATACTTTTTGTGTGGCCAATAAGTTCGCCTAGTTCGTTAAGTTCAAAGTCGATGGTTCCTTTTACGTCTCCTCCTGGGCCGAGCATTTGTTGATCAAAAGAGCCTACCCATATTTTGTACGGAGAATTGCTTTGCGCTTCATTATAAGATGCCCCTTTCGAAAATCGGGATTTGAGTAGGAGTCCATCTGGAGTAGAAACGGGTTTGATGAAAAGAAAAAACAAGGCTAATAAAAAAATGAGGAGCAAGCATATTTTTAGAAGCGTGTTTGATTTTTTTGTTGTAGTATCGGTCATAAGTTGGCGTGTACTAGAGCGTAGAATTTATTTTGAAAAAGAAAATACAATCGTATTAGATACCTAAAGATAATGAAAATTAGTACATTGTTATAAAGCCAAAACATCTATTCGACATGACTACCATTCGCCAAGGAATCATCCAATATTTGAAAGCCTATAATTTGCTTTCTTTTTTAGGATGGACGCTTTTATTTTTTTGGACATTAAGTGAAGGGTTTCAACTGAATCCAATCACATTAATTTTATTAAATGTATGTCAATTTGCCGCAATTTTGGAAGTGGTGCATGCCTTAAAAAAATGGGTGAGTACGCCAGCTCAAACGGCATTCATGCAAATAATTTCTAGAATTTATGTGGTGGTATTAATTAATATTATTCCTTCATCTGCCTATTTATCTTGGCAAGGAATTAACGGTTTGAAATTAATATTAATCGCTTGGTGCATTACTGAAATGGTACGATATAGCTTTTACTTTTTAAACTTGATGGATGGTACTCGCAAACATAATGGTTTCCAAAATAACGGCGTCGAGAAAAATAAAACCTCTATTTGGTCGAATAGTAATAAACCCATACAATGGATGCGATATACCTTTTTCATTTTCCTTTATCCATTGGGCGTTTTGGGTGAAATATTAATTATTTTATCTATGATGGCTTGGTTGGGTTGGGAGCTCAATATCTTCGTTATTGGTTTTGGATTGAGCTTATTGATTTATCCCATTTTCTTTCCTGGAATGTATGGGCATATGTGGAAACAACGCAGAAAAAAATTATCCCCTACCTAAGATTTAGGTAAGGGATAACGTATTTCTATATTAATCTGGAAACTTGTCTTAATTCAACAAATCTTTTTTGCTTTCTTTATATCCAAAGATTTCATCAAGGGAGAGTTCTTTGACTTCTCCATATTTGTTTAATGCTTTAAAATTGAGTTTATTTCTATCTCCAACTACAGAGATATTATATTTTTTGTCTTTGATATATTTCGTATGAAAAGCCTTCAGGTCATCAAAGGTCATCTCTTTAACTTTACTGTATATTTTTTCTCGAATATCAAAATCTAGTCCTTTTTCTTTGGCATCTAAATAATTGAAAAATACCCGTGTTTTAGTTATTCGCTCACTCTCTATTTTTTTGACGATGGCTTCTTTTGCAGTTTCAAATGTTTTCTCTGCTTCAGGGAAATTATTGAGTAAATCAACCAAAGCATTCATTGCTTCCTCTTGCTTGTCGGCTTGTGTGCCAATGTAAGCCATGATATAATCATTCTCCTCTTTTTTATTTCCTGAACGATAACCCGAATACACCGAATAAGCCAAACCTTGAGCTTCTCGAATTTCTTGAAATACAATGCCTGACATACCTCCGAAATATTCATTAAACATGCGGACTTCGGGAGCTGTTTTGTAGTCATATTCTTGTCCTTGTGATTGGAAGATAATTTCTGCTTGTACCATATCGTAGTTTGTCCAAAATACTTTAGGCGCTTCATTGCCAATCTCTTCAAATTTAACACGTGCAGGTGCAGGTTTTAATTCTTTGGGGACTTTATGATTATCATTTAAAGTCTTTACGACATCGGAAGCGCTCATAGGACCGTAGTACATTACCCGATGTGCGGTCTTTGTAATATCTTTGATAATGTCTAGCATTTCTTCAGAGGTCAATGCGTCTAATTGTTCATTATTTAACACATTGGTAAAGGGAGATTTTTCGCCGTATTTCGCATAGTTCATGAGTCCACTCCAAAGGATATTTCGTTTATTCTTTTTGGCATCTGCTCTGGTTTTATGCGCATCATATTTAAGATTACTTAAGACCTTATCATCTCCTCTAGGGTTTTCCAATAATTCTTCAAACAGTTGCATTGCGGGCACCATATTTTCATTTAATCCACTAAGGAAAACATAGGTTCTATCTGAAGAAGAAAAGACATTAAATTGGCAACCTAGTTTATAAAATTCTTTCTTAAGGTCTTCCCCAGTTTTATCTCCTGTACCTAAATAAGAAAGATAATCTAAAGCGATTTTATACTTTGGATTTTCATTTGTTCCTACGTCTAATAAATAGTATAAAGTAAACAATTCATTCTCCGAATTCTTCTTGTATAATACTGGAATATCGGCATTCATTTTTAGTGTTTCAATATCTTTAGAGTAATCAATAAAAACAGGTTCGATACTCGCCACTTTTCGCGCATTGATATTTTTCATAAAATCCGACTGGGTATCTCGATCTACATCTACTTTAGTAATTTGTGGTTTTTCGACTTTTTGTTTGTTCGGATCTTCCCCTTCTTTTTTATAAACAATCACATAGTTATTATATCGTTCATTTACAAAATTGACAATGTCTTCTTTGGTGATTTTTTCCATTTCATCAATCAAACTGATATAATCTTTCCAAGTCATATTATTGGTGAAGGCCATGACCATTGCATTGGCGCGTGAGCGATTACTTTCCATTTGTCGCATTCGCGATTTTTTAAAATCATTGACGATGGCATCAAGCAACCATTCTTCAAATTCTCCTTTCTTTATTTTTTCTATTTGTGCCAATAAAAGATCACGCACTTCAGCTAATTCTTGTCCTTGTCTTGGTTCTCCATAAAAGGTATGAATAGAATAATCATTGAGTTGGTCGACATAGCATCCGGCGGAAAGCACTTTTTGTTTTTGTACTAAATTTAAATCGATCAAACCTGCGGTAGCATTACTCAACATATAATCGACCATTTGTAATTTAGGCATGTCTTTAGAAGCCGTTCCTCCAAATCGAAATCCCATGGATAATCGATTGGCTTCTGGTCCAAAAACTTCCACTTCTCTATTGGCGGTCAATTCGGGTTCTACGGGGGAAACATACTCTTCTAAATCTTTGCGTTTCATTTTTCCAAAGTATTGATCCACTAATTTAATTGCTTGATCAGGATCAAAATCTCCACTAATACAAATCGCCATATTATTTGGGATATAATATTTATTGAAGTAAGCAACAATATCCGTAATCGAAGGATTTTTTAAATGTTCAATAGTTCCAATTACCGTTTGGGTTCCATATTTATGTTGTTTAAACATGGTGGCATACATTGATTCAAAAACCTTCCAACCATCATTATCTAAGGATCGATTTTTTTCTTCATAAACGGCTTCTAGTTCGGTATGGAATAAACGATTGACAATGGTAGAAAAACGATCAGATTCTATGTCTAACCAATTTTCTAATTGATTGGCAGGAATGTCGTTTATATATACCGTTCTATCTGTGGTTGTATAAGCATTTGTACCCACAGCCCCAATGGAATTAATCATTTTATCATATTCATTTGCAATGGCAAATTTGGAAGCTTCATTTGAGATTTGATCAATTTTTTTATAGTAGGCTTTTCGTTCGCCTTCATCGGTTAAGGTTCGATAATGTTCAAACATATTTTCTATACTATCAAGCAAAACTTTTTCTTGTTCCCAATCTTTAGTTCCAAATTTATGGGTTCCTTTAAACATCATATGCTCTAGGTAATGGGCTAATCCCGTTGAATTTTCAGGATCAAATTTACCTCCTGCTTTAACAGGAATATAGGTAGTAATTCGAGGTTCTTCTTTATAGACACTCATATACACTTTAAGTCCGTTTTCTAGGGTGTACACTCTCGTTTTAGAATCATCACCTGTTACATATTCATAGGTATATTCACCTGACGTTGATGTTTTGGTTTCTTTAGTTATGGATTGTTGGGAAGCTGTCGATTGACAACTAAAATAAAGGATAGGGAGTAAGAATAACCCACCTAGGATGAATAGCTTTGTTCTCATGGTTTGTTTGATTTAGTGTGTATTGAAGATAAGTGATTACCTCATGTTTTTTATCATTTATCTTTGTGTTAACATATTTATAACGATCAATTTCCGAAAGGGAACATTTTATTTTATTGGGGTGAGGGGATTGTAGGAATCTGGATTGGGGATTGGGTGGTATGGTGAAAACTGGAAATGGTGATTTTTATGGGGGGATTGGGTGGTTTGGTGAAACCCCGAAATGTATAATTTATTTCGGGGATTGGGATATGGGATGAAACCCCGAAATGATAATTTATTTCGGGGTTTTATTTTTTTTGTTTTATTTTTTTTTGGGGGTGTGGGAGGCGCATGCAATGCGCCTCTACGGGGGGGGATTTACAATTTGTATTTTTTTAATAATACTTCTAAAATGGCTTTTTTATTTCTTGGGTTTCTTAATAATATCGTCATGGCCATGCCATCCATTATTGAAAGCAAGATTTCAGTTTCGGCTTTTGGATCTTTATATTTCAAATCCTTAAACACTTTATTCAATCCTTTTTTTAATTGCGCAGAAGAATTGTCCTCATATTCACCTGCTTGCCATTTTAAAGAATATAATAATTTCCAATAACTATGCTCTTTTTTCTCAATGGAAAAAGGTAGTTCGATAATTCCTCTTAATACGTCTTTAGGTTTTTTCAAAGACAAAATTTCATTGTATGATTGTTCTGCTCGTTCTACTCCACTCGCCATGACTGCATTTAACAATCCTTTCTTACTTTGAAAATGTCTGAAGATTAAACCTTCGGAAACGCCTGCTGCTTTTGCAACCTTATTTGTAGAAGTGGCATCAAAACCATGTGTACCAAAAAGGGTTAAAGCTGAATTTAGAATCTGTTCTTTTTTTGTTTTCATAATATTATAGTTGTGAGTACTAACTCACAAATTAAAAAGGTTTTCGTATAAATTACAAGTTTTTCGCTTGTTTTTATTTGAAGTTATTAAAAAAGCATGCTACAATCTATTCATATCTTTAATTTAATTATAGACACAAGGGCAATTGCGATGCGATGATATGAATCATTTCTTTATAGTCTTCATATTGCTCTTTCGGAGTTTCAAATCGGAAAGTGATCGTTTCTTTTAGCTCGGGCAAATACCATTTTTTCACATAAAAAGAACGGTCTTTTTCTTCCCATAATAAACTAAAACTATGCGTCGTCTCTAAATGTTTTGGATTTGATTCCCCTACTCTTTGTTCGATCTGTTTTAGGTAGTTCTTTTTTAATTCTTCAAATGAAATAGAAACAGGATTACCAGAAAAGACCAAAGTGGATTGTTGATCTTTTGAAACAAAGACTTGAGTGCCTTTTCCTAAATCTCTTTCATAATCTGGCGTAAATTGTGTTTCTGGATAAGGCAAACAAAAGGCAACCATTTCTATATTTTTCCACATCTTGTAATCTTCCGGAATAGGCATTGGTTTATCATTAGGCCCATGGATACCGCAAGCAACAAAAAGACAAATTATAATGAGTATTAAAATATATTTCATTGTTTTTCATTTTCAATGTGTAGATCTTCTTAGTCCTTTTACTTATTATATATAATAAATCTTTTAACGTACTATTCATCGAATATCATGTCATAAAAAGAGGCGATCTTTTAGATAAAAGATCGCCTGCAAATTCGCACCTATTAATAATACATATCTTCTATCTAATTAGCGTTACATCTCCTTTATACAATACCACTTTCCCATCAATAAAGCGAATTTCAGCAAAGTAAACAAATACCGCAGGATTCATTCTTTTTCCTCTAAATATTCCATTCCATCCATGAGCTGGATCATTTGTTTGGAAGCCGAAATCTTCAAAAACTAATTCTCCCCAACGGTCATAAATTTTAAATGTTTCCACTTGTTCCACACTTTGGTCACTATAGATATGGAATATATCATTCGTTCCGTCTTCATTTGGTGTAAATGCATTGGGAATATAAACGTCTCTTGGCTTGTCTACATTCACTTTAATAGAAGCAATAGCAACACAACCATTTTCATCGGTAACTTCCAAAGTATACGTAATTGTTTCTAAAGGAAATAATTCAGGATTTGGGCAATCCGTACAACTTAAATATTCTGCTGGAGACCAGCTATAAGTTACATTGGCTCCTAGTGGGCTAATGGTAGCATTAAGCTGCAAACTATCTCCTAAGAAAATACTTACATCAGGACTCAAACCAATGACCAATTCTTCAGGTTCGGTTATCGTCACTTCTTCTGTTCCTACACAACCATCTAGATCCATCACGTAAACGACATAATCATTAGGTGTTAATCCATAGAAAACTGGGCTTGCTTGATAATTATTTCCATCCAATGAATATACAAAAGGAGGCACTCCGTTAATTACATCATCTACTATAATTCGACCATTATCATCTCCATTACAGATTATACTTTCTACAATCGATACAGGTATAATTGGAGCAGGTTCACCAATAGTAATATCTCGAATAATGAAACATCCTCTCGTATCTGTAATGGTCACTTCATAGAATCCTGCACCAATTCCAATTAAACTATCTGCATTTGATCCGTTATTCCAAACATAAGAATAAGGTGATGTGCCGCCTTCCACATTTAAAGTCACTATTCCATCTACACCATCAAAACAGGTTGGATCTGTTCCATCTATCGTTGCAGTAAGTGGAGATGTTGGTCCAATAATTTCTATATCAGAAACAACTTCGAAGCATCCATTGCTATCAACTACAGTCACAGAATAGAATCCTGCGCCTAAGCCTGTTACGGTAGTACCCGTTTGGGTAGGATTTGTAGACCAAGTGTAAGTATATGGAGGCGTTCCTCCTGTAGTGCCACTGATTGAAATACTACCATCTCCATTTTCATAACAGTTTACTGTGGAAGAAGTCCAGGTACCCGGATCAATAGCAGCTGGGCCATTGATCACAACAGATTCTGTTTCTTCACATCCATTACCATCGGTAACCGTGACCGTATAAGTTCCTGGATCTAAATTAGCAGCCGATGGACCTGTTTGTTGAGGATCAGTATCCCAAGCATAGGTATAAGGAGCGGTACCACCAGAAGCTACAGCAATAGCAAAACCATCACCACTATTATGACAGGTCGCATCTCCAATACTACTAAATGCAATACTAATAGAATTCGGTTGACTCAATGTGATATTCTCTACAATTTCACAACCATTCGCATCAATTACAGTAACACTATAAGGCCCTGCTACTAAATTTAAAGCAATAGAATCTTGAACGCCACCTAATGGACCATCTGAAGTCCAATAATATGTGTACGGGTAAGTTCCTCCTTGAGGACTTGCGATTAAGGTTCCATCAGCTCCGCCATCACAAGAAATATTTGTACCTGCTAGATTAAATGTCAACTCAGGCAGTGAGGGTACCATAGTCATCCAAACTTCATTACATCCTAATACATCGGTAACAGTTACTGAGTGATTGCCCGAATTCAAATTAGTTGCAATATTTGTAGTCTCGCCACTATCCCATAAATAAGTGTAAGGTGCCGATCCTCCAGCTACAGTAATTGTAGCAGAACCATCTACTCCTCCAAAACATAAAGGTGCAATTAGTCCATCAATCGTTCCAGTAATTTGACTTGGTGTTCCAATATCTGTAGTTCGAATAATTGCACAACCATTCGCATCGGTAATCGTTACAGAATGAATACCAGCACATAGGCCAATTGGAATTGGAATAACCTCTCCATTATCCCAGCTATAACTAAAAGGACCTGTTCCTCCAGATAAAATTGCAACAGCACTTCCATCACAAGTTCCAAAACAAGTTACTGGAGAACCTACCACATTTCCATCTAATAAAAGAGGTTCAGTAATCGAGGCACTTCCAGTAACCACACAGCCATTAAAATCAGTAACGGTTACATTATAAACACCTACGCCTAACCCACTTGGATCTTCTACGTCTGGGGCTGCATCCCAATCAATATTAAAAGGTAAAGTTCCTCCAATAATATCCATTTGTATATTGCCATCCGTATCTCCAAAACAGTTTAAAGCATATCCTTGAATATCTAATGTTAAGGCATTGGGTTCTGTTAAAGTAATGGAATTCGTTTCTATACATCCATTCGCATCGGTTACCATTACCTGATAAGTTCCTGCTGAAATATTTAATAAATCTTCCGAATTATAAGGTCCATTTGGACCAATCCAATCAAAGCTATATGGGCTTGTTCCTCCAGAAACAGATAAATCAATACTTCCCGTATTATTTCCATTACAATCAATATTAACTCCTGAAATCGAAGTGCTTAATGGAGCTAAAGGTTGGGTTATATTACTAAAGGTTACCATTTGGCAACCATTCGCATCTACTACAGTTACGGAATAGATTCCTGCGGTTAATCCAGAGATTGCACCTGTACTTTCATTATTATTCCAAATATAACTGTAGGGCATTGTTCCACCTGTCACCGTAGTACTTATACTTCCAGTAGCATCACCAAAACAATCCACTTGATCTTCTGTCAGTTGAACATCTAAGACATCGGGTTCTGTTACTGAAATTGTAGAGGTTATTTCACATCCATTGGCATCGGTTACCGTAACAAAATAATCACCCGCACCAACCATTGGAGAAGAGGTAGTGTATGGTCCTCCTGGACCTGTCCAATTATAAGAATAAGGCAATGTTCCTCCTGTAGGATTTACCGAAATACTTGCATCGCTATTTCCAAAACAACTAATATCTTGCCCATTATAATCAGAAGTAACTGTAGCTATACCATCTAAAATTGTAGGCTCATTGATATTAACTGTAGCAACTAATACACAATTATTACTATCCGTTACGGTTACTTGATGAATGCCTCCACTTAAATTGGTTACATTAGCATCTGTCGTATTATTATCCCAAAGATAATTATAAGGATTCGTTCCTCCTGAAGCAGAAACGGTAGCCGCTCCGTCTAGTACTCCGAAACAAGAAACCTCTGCATTGGAAATGGTATTAGCTAACAACGGGGTAGGTTGAGCAACCACTACTTGCTGTACTTCTAAACAACCATCTTGGTCTGATACACTTACATTATAGGTTCCTGCACAAAGCCCATTTACTGAAGCAGTAGTTTGATTTCCTGCATTCGCATCCCATTGAAAAATATATGGCATTTCTCCACCACTAACTACTACTGTCGCTGCTGCATTGCAATCACCAAAACAAGCTAAATCTGCATCAAACAATACACCCGTAATTACTAGGGTAGACACATTATTAATATTAAATGAAGCTGTTTCTGTACAACTATTTATATCAGAAACCGTCACTTGATAGGTCCCTGCACAAAGATCTGAAATGTCTTCGGTTGTTGCGCCATTAGACCAAAGGATATTATAAGGAGCGGTTCCACCTGAAAAAGACAAATCAATAAAACCATCACAAGATTGACAATTTGCATCTCCAGAATCTAATAAGTCAATTCCTAATGGCGCACCAGGCGAATTAATAAAAATATCACTTGTTAATAAACATCCATTGGCATCAGTAACGGAAACGGTATGTAAACCACCAGCTAATTGAACTGCAGTATTTGTTGTTTCATTATTATCCCAAAGTATTGAAATAGGTTCCGTTCCTCCAGTAGTAGTTATCGTAGCTTGTCCATTATCTTCTCCAAAACAATCTACAGGTTGGTCTTCAGTTATAGTCACTTCTAAAAGCGGAGGTTCTTGTATTAAGAAAACTCCATTGACTTCACAACCATCTTGATCTGTAACAGTAACTCCATACTGACCAGGACAAATTCCGGTCGCAATTGGATTACTTGGATTTCCACTTTCCCATATATAATTATAAGGAGGATTCCCTCCAAAAACAGTTATTGAGGCCGCACCATCACAATTTCCAAAACACGAAGCATTCGCATCAACCACTAGTTCATCTAAACCAAAAGTCGTTACTTGTCCTGTGGTAATTGGAAGTTCAGCTATACACCCTAAAGCATCTGTAACGGTAACAGCATTCGTTCCTGCACATAAACCTGAAGCATCTTGTTCTGTAGTTCCTGTAGACCAAATATAAGAATACGGAGCGGTTCCTCCAATCACACTTATATCTATTGAGCCATTACAAGCTAAACAATTTGCACTGGTGTTATTATCAATAATTATAGACAATAATGGAGGTTCAGAAATAGTGGCTCCCATAACCAAAATACATTGATTTATATCCGTAACGGTTACGTTATAGTTTCCTGCTGGAAGACCCGTTGGATTTTCGCCATTTCCTGCATTATTATCCCAAACGAAGGTATAAGGTGGTGTTCCTCCCGATGCATTTGCCATAAGGCTACCATCACTTGCTCCATTACAAGACAAAACTTCATTATTAAGTGTTCCTATTAATTGAGTAGGTTCTGTAATTGTAGTCGTTAATGTTTTTGCACAACCATTATTATCGGTGATTGTAACCATATAATTTCCTGCACTTAATCCTGTAGGGTTTTGCACATTCGGAGCATTATTCCAACTGAAAGAATAAGGGGCTGTTCCTCCACTTGCCGTTACATTTAATGCACCATTAACATCACCAAAGCAGACTAATTGATCACTATCGATCCCTACTATCAAATCCGTAGGTTCAGTAATTTGAGTCGATGCTGTAATTTGACAACTATTGGCATCAGTAATCGTTACTACATAATTCCCTACACTTAAGTTATTTGGATTTGCAATATCAGTTGCATTATCCCAATCATAAGAATAAGGGGGAGTTCCTCCTGAAGCAGTGACACTAATACTACCATTATTATCACCAAAACAAGCAAGTTGATCGCCAATAGTAGAAGCACTAAACAGACTAGGTTCAATGATTTGAGCAGAACTTGTAGCCGAACAGCCATTACTATCAACCACGGTTATATTATAAACACCTGCGGGTAATCCATTCGGATTAGGAGAGGTTCCTGCTCCATTATCCCAAACAAAGTTATAAGGACCTACTCCACCAATAACCGTAGAACTTAAAGTCCCCGTTGTTGCCCCATGACAAAGCAACACATCACCTGTTGCAGAAATTGAAATAGCTGGAGGTACACTTACTTGCGTAGAAAGTGAACGAACACATCCATTGGCATCAGTAATTGTTACATTATATGTTCCAGCTCCTAGTCCTGTAGGATTTTGTACATCAGGTGCATTATCCCAATCAAAGGAGTAAGGAGTCGTTCCTCCTGAAACTGTTAAGGAAATAGATCCATCTAAATCTCCTTGACATCCTACAAACCCTTCAGTAGCCGTAGCAATGATTAGTGAAGGTTGTACTACTTCAGCGGTACCGAGTAAACCACAACCATTGGCATCGGTAACCGTTATAGGATAAAACCCTGCGGGTAAATTAGTAGGCGTTTGTACATCTGCTGCATTGTTCCCCCAATCATAAGTATAAGGAGGATTTCCTCCATTAACATCAACTGAAACAGATCCAGTGTTATCTCCAAAACAAGAAACTACACCATTTGTAAATGACAAGGTAATATCAGATGACTGAATTATTTGAGCGAAATTTGTAGCTTCACATCCATTGTCATCGGTAACCGTTACATTGTAAATACCTACACCTAAATTTGAAATACTTTGGTCTGTACCAATGCCTCCTTCCCATAAATAAGAATAAGGTGCGACGCCTCCTACTGCGGTTACTGAAATGATACCATCCGTATCACCAAAACAAGCTAAAGCGTCACCTAAAGTACTTGTTTGAAGAGCGGGAGGTTCTGTTATTTGAGCGAATGTATTCACTGCACAACCATTGGCATCCGTTACGGTTACATTATAATTTCCAAATCCTAAACCTGAAGGATTTTGATTTGTCCCTGCTCCGTTATCCCATACAAAACTGTAAGGAGTAGTTCCGCCTGTTACGGTTAATGAAATATCTCCATTCGTATCTCCATTACATAATAAAGTTTCTCCTACTGCTGAAATAGTTAGCAATGGAGGTTCTGTAATTTCAGTACTATTAAATATGGTACAACCATTGGCATCCGTTACGGTAATATTATAAATACCTGCGGTTAAACCTGTTGGATTAGGATTAGTCCCAGCTCCATTATCCCAATTATAACTATAAGGAGGAGTACCATCATTAATTATTATTGCAATGCTTCCATTATTATCACCAAAACAATTTAAGGCATCTCCAGTAATTGAAGAATTTAACAACGTGGGTTCGGTAATTTCAGCCGAGAGGCTTAATAAACAATTATTAGAATCAGTAACAGTCACATGATAAACTCCTACACCTAAACCTGAAGGATTTTGATCTGTTCCTGCTCCATTATCCCAAACAAAACTGTAGGGAGTAGTTCCTCCATTCAAGGTTAGGCTAATATCTCCATCCATATCTCCATTACATAAAAGAGCCTCGCCTAATGTACTTCCTGTCAATAAACTTGGTTCGGTAATTTGAGCAGAACTTATAGCAATACAATTATTTGCATCAACTACTGTTACTGTATAATTTCCAGCTCCTAAACCTGAAGGATTTTGATCTGTCCCTGCTCCATTATCCCATTGAATTGCATAAGGGCTTGTACCTCCGATAATTCCTAAAGTAAGGTCACCATCTATATCTCCATTACACAATAAAGCTTCTCCTACTGCAGTAATATCTAAGGCTGGTGGTTCGATAATCTCTGCAGAAGAAAAAATTAAACAACCATTCGCATCCGTTACCGTCACATTATAAACACCTGCGGACAAACCTACCGGACTTTGAACATTCCCTGCTCCATTATCCCAATTATATTGGTAAGGTGGAGTACCATCATTTACGGTTAAAGTAATAGCACCATTCGTATCTCCATTACAATTTAAGGTGGTAGGATTTATAGTAAATCCTAATAATACGGGTTCAAGTATCTCCGTAGAAGAGAAGGAAAAACAATTATTCGCATCGGTTACGGTTACATTATAAATCCCAGAATTAAGACCTGTTGGGTTTTGATCCGTTCCTGCTCCATTATCCCAAGTAAATGTATAAGGCGTACTACCTCCACTCACACTTAAAGTTATTGAACCATCCATATCAGCATTACATAAAAGAGGCGATGCTATCGCTGATGAGACAAGTAAACTAGGTTCATTAATTTGTGCAGAGGAAGTAACTATACAACCATTCATATCGGTAACGGTAACATGATATGTTCCAACAGAAAGATTAGAAGGATCTTCTAGACTTCCTGCTCCATTATCCCAAGTAAAAGTATATGGACTCGTTCCGCCAGATACGGTTAGATCAATATTCCCATCGGTATCCCCATTACAAAGTAAATCTTCTCCTAAAGCCGTCGCCGTAAGAAGTAATGGCTCTGTAATTTCAGCCGATGTAAATACCTTACAGTTGTTTGCATCCGTTACCGTTACATTATATATTCCTGCGCCTAAACTTGTTGGGTTCTGATCCGTTCCTGCTCCATTATCCCAAGTAAATGAATAAGGTGTTGTTCCACCAGATACGGTCAAGGTTAAATTAGCTAATTCGCCGTTACATAAGACAGCTATATTATTTGTTGTACTTGTAAGTAAAGAGGGTTCTGTAATTTCAGCTGATGAAAATACCATACAGTTGTTTGCATCGGTTACCGTTACATTATATACTCCAGCTCCTAAATTGATTGGGTTCTGATCTGTTCCTCCTCCATTATCCCAATTAAAGGAGTAAGGCGTCGTTCCTCCAGATACCATTAAATTTATCAGTCCATCAGCATCTCCGTTACATAAAAGAGCAGAGCCTGTTGCTGAGGAAGTAAGTAAATTAGGTTCTGTAATTTGCGCGGAGGTAGTTACTGTACACCCATTGGTATCGGTAACCGTTACATTGTACGTTCCTATAGATAAGCCTGAAGGATCTTCTAAACTTCCTGCTCCATTATCCCAAGCAAAAGCATAAGGACTCGTTCCTCCCAATACAGTCAAATCAATATTTCCATCTAAATCTCCATTACATAATAAAGCTTCCCCTATAGCTGTTGCGGTTAAAATGGAGGGCTCGGTAATTTCGGCTGAGGTAAATACAACACATGCATTTGCATCTGTTACGGTTACATTATAAATTCCTGCGCCTAAATTAATTGGATTCTGATCTGTACCTGCTCCATTATCCCAATTAAAGGCATAAGGTGTCGTTCCTCCAGAAACTGCTAAATTTAAGTTAGCTAAATCTCCATTACATAAAACCGCTTCATCATTTATTGAACCGGTCAATAAGAGAGGCTCGGTAATTTCAGCCGAAGTAAATAACATACAGTTATTGGCATCGGTTATGGTTACATTATAAATTCCTGCGCCTAAATTTGTTGGATTTTGATCGGTTCCTGCGCCATTATCCCAATTAAAGATATAAGGTGTCGTTCCTCCAGAAACTGCTAAATTTAAGTTAGCTAAATCTCCATTACATAATAAACTAACTCCATTTAAACTACTCATCAATTGATTGGGTTCTACAATTTCAGCAGAAGTAATCATGGAACAATTATTCGCATCGGTTACAGTTACATTGTAAATACCTACTGTTAAACCAGATGGATTTTGTATCGCTCCTACTCCATTATCCCAATTAAAAGTATAAGGTGTTGTACCTCCATTAACCGTTAGTGAGATATTACCATCTGTATCTCCATTACACAATAAAGTTTCTCCTACTGCACTAATATCTAAGGCTGATGGTTCTGTAATTTCAGTAGATAATGTTAAGTTACAATTATTTGCATCCGTTATTACGACAGTATAAATATTAGCCGTTAAGTTAGATGGATTTTGGGCGATTCCTGCACCATTTGTCCAAGCAAATGAGTACGGCGGAGTACCCCCTGTAACCACGGTATTAATATCTCCATTGGAATCACCATTACATAATAAAGCTTCGCCTGTTAAGGTGGCATCTAGTATTACTGGTGCTGTTACTTGAGTAGAGATTAAAATACTACAATCATTAAAATCGGTAATAGTTACGGTATAATTCCCTTCTCCAAGACCTATTGGGTTTTGATCTGTTAAACCATTATTCCATTCAAAAGTATAAGGAGTGGTTCCTCCAATTACAGATAGGGAGATATTACCATCCATATCACCGTTACAATCTAATGCATCTCCAACAATAGACGCAGATAAAACTTCTGGTTGAACCACTTCGGCAGAAGCAGTAAACTCACAAGTATTCGCATCTGTTATGGTGACTAAATAAATTCCAGCTATTAATCCTGTTGGATTTTGTATATCAGCTGCATTATCCCAATCATAAACATAAGGTGCGGTTCCTCCAATTACTGTTGCTGAGATAGATCCATTCGTATCTCCATTACAACTAACCGTACTACCTGTGGTACTTACACTTATCGCAGGTGGTTCTGCTATAAATGTTTCTGTTGTTACCACACAACTATTCGCATCCGTTATAGTTACAGAATACGTTCCTGCGGTTAATCCAGTAGAAG
>JAHDCJ010000011.1:46122-50910 GCA_020629935.1 Saprospiraceae bacterium
TGCATTATCCCAATCAAAATTATAAGGAGGAGTTCCTCCTGTTACGGTTAATGTGATATCGCCATCTGTATCGCCATTACATAATAAACTTTCTCCTATTGCAGAAGCAGCTAATAAAATAGGTTCGGTAATTTCAGCGGAGGTAACAGAGGAACAATTGTTAGCATCTGTAACTACTACGGTATATATTCCTGCGCCTAAACCTGATGGGCTTTGCTCAATACCCGCTCCATTATCCCAAACAAATACATAAGGGGTTTGTCCACCTGTTACCGTTAATGTAATGTCTCCATCTGTATCGCCATTACATAAAAGAGCTTCACCCGTTGCCGTAGCAATTAAAACTGGAAGTTCAGTAATTTCAGCAGAGGTGATCGCAGTACAATTATTAGCATCGGTCACTGTCAAATTATATATCCCCGCAGATAAGCCAGAAGGATTTGAGTCTGTTCCTGCTCCATTATCCCAAGAAAAAATGTAGGGTAAAGTTCCTCCGTTTATCGTAGTTAAAATACTACCATCTGCATCACCATTACACAATAATGCTCCTCCTGTTGCGGAAGCAGTGAGTAAGGGTGGTTCTGTGATTTCGGCAGAGGTAATCACCATACAATTATTAGCATCTGTTATGGTAAGTGTATAAACTCCTACAGTTAATCCAGATGGATTTTGAACAGATCCTGCCCCATTATCCCAAGAAAAAATGTAAGGTAAAGTTCCTCCATTGACAACTGTAATAATATCTCCATCACTATCGCCATTACAAAGAAGAGCTTCTCCTGTTGAACTTGCAGTAAGAAGTGGGGGTTCTGTAATTTCAGCAGACGTAGTAAAAGTACAATTATTGGCATCTGTAATTAAAACAGTATACACACCAGCACCAAAATTCGATGGATTTTGAACAGATCCCGCACCATTATCCCAAGCAAAAACATAGGGCGTGGTTCCACCACTTACAGTAAGCGTAATATCTCCATCCGTATCTCCATTACACAATAAGGCATCACCAATGGCTACTGCGGTTAATAAACTAGGTTCTGTGATTTCTGCAGAGGTAACCACCATACAGTTGTTTGCATCGGTGACCGTCAGGTTATAAATTCCTACAGTTAATCCAGAAGGATTTTGAACTGTGCCTGCTCCATTATCCCAAGTGTAGGTATAGGGGGTAGTTCCTCCTGTGACGGTAAGCGTAATATCTCCATCACTATCTCCATTACATAATAAGGCTTCGCCAACAGCTACTGCTGTTAACAAACTAGGTTCTGTGATTTCCGCAGAAGTAACCACCACACAATTATTGGCATCCGTTACCGTCAGATTATAAATCCCCACGGTTAATCCAGAAGGATTTTGAACCATTCCTGCCCCATTATCCCAAGTGAAGGTATAAGGTGTAGTTCCTCCTGAAACTGTAGTAGTAATATCTCCATCATTGTCTCCATTACAAAGAAGAGCTTCTCCACTAGAGGTTGCAGAAAGCAACGTGGGTTCTGTGATTTCAGCGGTAGCCAATGTGCTACAATTATTAGCATCGGTTACCGTAACAGTATATAAACCTATTCCTAAACTGGAGGGGTTTTGAACCATTCCAGCCCCATTATCCCAAGTGAAAATATAAGGTGTAGTTCCTCCTGTTACAGTAAGTGTGATATCTCCATCATTGTCTCCATTACACAATAAAGCTTCGCCTATTGCTGAAGCCGTTAAAGCTAATGGCTCTGTGATATCTGCTGAAGCTGTAGTTATACAATTGTTCGCATCCGTTACGGTCACATTATATGTACCTGCAACTAATCCTGTAGGATTTTGAACAATCCCAGCACCATTATCCCAAACAAAACCATAAGGTGTAGTTCCACCTGTTACGGTAAGCGTAATGTCTCCATCGTTATCCCCATTACATAATAAGGCTTCACCAACGGCCGAGATGGTTAATAATGTTGGTTCCATTATATCCGCAGAAACTGTTGTTGTACAATTGTTCGCATCGGTGATCGTTACCGTATAAGTCCCTACAGTTAATCCTGAAGGATTTTGAACTGTGCCTGCTCCATTATCCCAAGCAAAAACATAAGGAGTAATTCCCCCAGTTACCGTAAGCGTAATATCTCCATCGCTATCTCCATTACATAATAAAGTCTCCCCAATTGCTGTAGCAGTTAATAAACTCGGTTCTGTAATTTCAGCAGAAGTAATTGCTGTACAATTGTTCGCATCCGTTACGGTTACATTATAAATACCTACCCCTAATCCTGAAGGATTTTGGATCGTTCCTAAACCATTATCCCAAGCGAAGCTGTAAGGACTCGTTCCTCCAGCTACTGTAAGGGTAATATCTCCGTCCATATCACTATTACAAAGCACCGCTTCGCCAACAGCTGATGCTGTTAATAAAGTAGGTTCTAAAATATCGATTGAGTTTGTGGTATTACATCCATTGGCGTCTGTTACCAAAACAGTATAGGTTCCAGCGGTTAAGCCTGAAGGATTTTGATCCGTTCCTGCACTATTATCCCAAACAAAAACGTAAGGGCTTGTGCCTCCATTTACGGTTAAAGTAATATCTCCATCATTATCTCCATTACATAATAAGGTCTCACCAACGATAGTAGTTGTTAATAAGGGGGGTTCTATGATGTCCGCAGAAGTAATTACCATACAACCATTGGCATCAACAACAGTAACCGAATAAGTCCCTGCACTTAAACCAGAAGGATCTTGAATTGCACCTGCTCCATTATCCCATGAAAAAGAATATGGACTTGTACCACCAGTTACGGTTAAAGTAATATCTCCATCATTATCCCCATTACATAATAAGGTTTCGCCAACGGCATCAGCAACCAGCAAAGGGGGTTCTGTAATTTCAGCATTTGAAGTGATAAAACAACCATTCGCATCTGTGATGGTTACCGTATAAATTCCTACCCCTAAATTTGTTGGGTTTGCTATTGTTCCTGCCCCATTATCCCAATTAAAGTTATAGGGCGTTACTCCTCCAGAGACATTCAACGTTAATGTACCATCCGTATCTCCAAAGCAATCTAGTGCATCTCCAGTTGCGGTAGCCACGAGTAAAGTGGGTTCTGTTATATCTGCGGTTGCGGTAGTAATACAATTGTTTGCATCAGATACCGTCACCGAATAAGTACCTTGTGACAGTCCAGATGGATTTTGGCTGGTGCCTGCTCCATTATCCCAAACAAATGAATAAGGGGTCGTTCCTCCATTTACAGTTAAGGTAATATCACCATCTCCATTATTATTACATAATAATGCTTCTCCTGTGGCATTTGCCATTAAAACTGGAGGTTCCAAAATTTGTGCGGAAGTAGTCACTATACATCCATTGGCATCGGTCACTGTTACGGTATATATTCCAGCTAAAAGTCCCGATGGATTTTGTACTATTCCTCCACCATTATCCCAACTAAAAGCGTATGGTTCTACCCCTCCAATTACGGTCAAGCTTATATCTCCGTCTGTATCTCCATTACAAAGCAGTGCTTCTCCTAAAGCAGAAGCTTCTAATAAAACAGGTTCCGTTATTTCTGTAGTCACTGTAATTAAACAAGCATTGGCATCGGTAATGGTTACGGTATAAATTCCCGCACCCAAACCGCTTGGATTCTGCGTGCTACCTGCTCCATTATCCCATAAGAAATTATAGGGCGTTACCCCTCCAGTTACGGTTAGTGTTATACTACCATTGGTATCATCAAAACAGCTTAGTGCATCACCAACTGCCGTAGCAGTTAAAGGATTAGGTACGGTGATTTCCGTAGAAGTGATTTCTTGACATCCATTGGCATCCGTGACGGTAACTTGGTATATTCCAGCGACTAGTCCTGTTGGATTTTGTGAATTCCCAGCGCCATTATCCCAAGAAAATAAGTAAGGTGTTGTTCCTCCGCTAGCGGTAAGACTTAAACTACCATTACTGTCGTCTGCACATAAAAGTTGATCTCCTGTAGCTGCGATGACTAAAGGAGTGGGTTGATTAATCGTGGCAGAGGTAAAGACTTGACAGTCCAGGGCATCTGTCACTGTTACATTATAGGTACCAATCGACAAACCTGTAGGATTTTGATCGGTTCCTGCTCCATTATCCCATTGAAAAGTATATGGAGTTGTTCCTCCTGATATATTTAAGAATAGGCTTCCATTGGTATCTCCAAAACATAATAAGGTTTGTCCTACTGCATTTACATTTAATGAAGGATTTACATAAAGCATGGTAGTTACTGTACTATCACATCCTTCAGTCGTTTGATAATTATCAACATAATCGCCGGTTGTAGTTTGATTTCCACCTCCAACAAAAATGCTTTCACCAAAACAAATGGTATCCCTGACTGTCGTAAATTCTATTGGGTTGACAATCACGGGTATAGTATCTTCCTTTGTACAGCCGAAGCTATCTGTAGTTGTTACAAAATAAGAGGTAGAAACTAATGGATTAACGATAGGATCAAAACAAGTAGTACATGATAAAGTAGGATCCGCAGCCCAGAGATAAGTTAAAGTATCTGGAAAATTAAATTGAAAAGACTCTAACTCACAAATTTCTGTTGGAAACAATGGCGTAAGGTCTGGCGGTTCTACAAATGAGATAAATACATTAAAGGTATCTCGACTACAATCTCCAAACAGGGTATCTTCTGCCACTACCGAATATTGTCCTGGAGCAAATACCGTCATCATGTCGGTGTTACTTAATGAACTCCCCATTCCATCGGCCTCACTAAACCATTCAAATGTATATTGTGTACCTGCGGGTGTGGG
>JAHDCJ010000011.1:51010-65953 GCA_020629935.1 Saprospiraceae bacterium
CATTCTAAATTATCCGTATATAATCCACCAAAAGAAATATCCGTCCATACGATGGTAGACTCTTGGACACCAGCTACGGCCATTGTGGTATTACACCCCTCTCTAATTTCTGTATTTAAAGAACTTAATTGTCCTTCTATTGAGGTAATAGAATATTCATTTGGATTATTTCCTGGCTTACAAAAAGTAATTAAAAAAGGTCCTGTACCTGAAAGGCAAATAGGCGTTCCAACAGGAATAATTGGACCACAATCTACTTGATAAAATAAAGCCCCAGTTGGCGCTGCACCTGAATGAATGTCAAAAGCTAATCCTACTGCATTTTCATCTAGTGTTACCTCAAAAGAAATACAACGAGGAGGAGGACTAACAATCACACTATCTACCCCACAACAATAACCATCTCGTTTATCTTGTGGAGAAATATAGATACTATCTGGAACCCCTGTAAGGTCAGCTTCGTAGAAAGGAACATCATCGTCGCAAGCAGTAGAGTTAACTTGCCCAAAGGCAGAAAATACTCCACTACTAAGTAAACCTACGATTAAACTAAGAATTAGTAAATGTCTATTTTCGATAAGGCAATTATTTAAGAAAATTAAGAAAAAGGTATAATTGTATAACATAATATTTATAAAAAATATTATGTTCCATAAAACATTAAAATAATAGGAATTTCTTTACGACTCAATAAAGATCATCATAAATCTGTACGACGTTAAAAATTGGAATTACGTTGTCTAGATTTAAGAATAAATTTATTCATTTCTTACACGATCAAAGGTTCTATCAAAGATCATTCATTAAGGATTCCTACTTTTAATATCTAAATTTAAGAAAATTTGAGCACTATGTGTCAAAAACTTTAAATAGCAATACATAAAACACGATATTTAAAGTAAGAATCACCCATACAAAAATAAGAAAAATGCCAATTCACAAAATCACGCAAATTTCGACTTTTTTTTAAAAAAAACAAAAAAATGTATGCTTTATTTAACTATATATTAGCATATTAAATAATAGGTTTCTTACATTGATAAATATTCAACATTACTCCTAATGCCCATGATCGGCTTCTACCGCCTCTGTCTTGGGTTTATTCTTACTATCACTAATTAAGGCAAAGGTCATCACTAAAGCAGAAATAATAATGACATATAATAAAATACCTTTATTAAACGACTCTACCGTATAGGTGGCAGGTATAGCAAAAAACAAGAGAATCGTAATTAAACCTCTAGGCGCAATAAATAACTCAGGCAAGAAGTCTTTTCCTTGGAAGGCCCTCAAGGCGATAATACGTACAATATAAAGGATCGCAAGCACTAATCCACTAATCAAAAAGACTTCGAAATTTAATAGGGTACTCAAATCTATAGTCATACCAAAAATGACAAAGAAGAAAGTACGCACTACAAAAGCCGTTTCTAATGTAATCAAATGAAACTCTTTTTCAATCCGTTCAATAGGGTCGTCTCCTTTGGCCCAAGTATTTTTAAACACCTTGAAAAACGTTTGATGATTCGCTAATGAAAGACCAAAGATAAGGATGATTAACAGTGGAGACAGGTGCATTAATTTTCCTGCAGCATACAACATCAATAGTACCGCAATCAATAAAAACAATCGAGTATGACCTTTCATATCTTTAAATAAAAAGACCAAAAGATAACTCGCTACTACAGCTACGATTACCGTTAGCACCAAACTAACTGCAAACTGAGCAGCCGCACTAGCTCCTCCTGATTCCATCAAACTTATTATAAAATAAAAGAACATAATCCCTACAATATCAGAGAAGGTACTTTCATAAATCATAAACTCCTTTTTTGAAGGAATAAGATTGTTTACACTAGGAATAATAATCGCACTGGACATAATGGATAATGGCGTCGCATAAAGCATGGCCAATAAAAAATTCATACCCAAAAATTGCTGAAATACCACTGCAATCAACAATACACTGCCTATTAATGCCACAAAAGATATAAGCAAAGACTTACCAATCAAAGGCAGCTTCTCTTTTTTCAATTCTAAATCTAAAGCCGCTTCTAAGACGATCATTATCAACCCCACAATACCCAATAACTCTAAAGCAGGCATCAAATCAAAGGCTTCTACATGCGCAGCATCCAATCCTACTTTGATTAAAATACCCGTCAAAATCAACATCAATACCGAAGGCACATTGGTCTTTTCTGCCAAGATTCCAAATAAATGAGAAAGGATCAAGATTGCTGATGCTTGAATAATCAACATGTATGGACTAAATAGATCAATCCCTCCGCTTAGTAAAAGCCAATTCATAAATTATTATTTTAATGTGTGTTGGAGTGAGCTGTAATTTAGGAAAAATATATGAAACCGAAGACATGAAGTTTTATCAATCTTTTCATTTCAAAGACTTAAAAATTTAAAGCTGTTTAAGAATTATTCTTCAAATCCTAATTCAAGCAATAAATTCTTTACAATTAACCAATCGGTATGCGGATCAAATCCTGCTTTATCTTCAAATAATACGTTGAAATAAGGCTTTTTATCATAATTCCCATACTTCACCGAATGTACTTCTGGATTCTCATTGACATAGTCTATCTTTATCCCTAACGCTTTGAAATGTTTTTTGTACACCACAATTTCATCTGGGTGTGAACAGGTAAAAAGAATCCGTACAATATCTTCTCGTTTACTCAGCATCTGCATGACCTCTAGCACATGTGGATAAAATTCGGTAGGCACATCAAATTCATCCCAGTTCGGAATTACCATAGTTTCATGAATGTCAAAGCCCCAATAGGTTTTGTCCCAATCCTTTAATTTCTTCCGCTCTAATGCATTTAATATCGCTTTCGTAATCATAGGGTAAAGATAAAATATGTTAGCTGGAATTGCAATTCACTCTATATGATTTTTATTATCTTGAATTCTAGTTTATATTGTAATATGAAATTTCGATGCATACTTCTTTTTTTAGTCTTTTTCCCTTGGGTCGCCTTTGCCCAACTAGGTCTACAATGGGAAAATCGCTTAGGTGGAGATGAAGATGATATCGGACAAGATGTACTCCCTTTATCCAATGGCGATTTTTTAGCGATTGGCTTTTCTAGTTCTTATGATGGGGATGTCTCTACGCCTTTAGGCGATAAAGATTATTGGATTGTACGCACTGATCCATTGGGTGAAATTATTTGGGAACGAACTTATGGGGGTTCTGCTATTGATTTGGCCACTCAAGGTATAGAAGGAGCCAATGGTTCTTTCCTCATTATTGGCACCAGTAATTCCAATGATACCGACATTAATAATCCACTAGGCGGTGAAGATGTTTGGATAATCAATATTGATGCAAATGGCAATTTATTATGGGAAAAATCTTTTGGTGGTTCTGATGCTGATCGTGGCGTTGATGTAATTAGCACTTCAGACGGAGGCTATCTTTTTACGGCTACTACGCGTTCTACCAATGGACAAATAACCACTCATAATGGGGCCTCTGATGTATGGGTTGTTAAGATAGATGCCAATGGTCAAATACAGTGGCAGAAAACGTTTGGTGGTTCAAGCGAAGATCGAACAAGCACCGTACAGGAAGTATCTGATGGTTATCTTATTGCCGCCACTACCTTTTCTAATGATGGAGACATCAGCAATCTACTTGGGGTTGGAGATTTTTGGTTATTAAAAATCAATTTATCTGGTGCTTTAATTTGGGAAAAAACGTTTGGTGGTTCTGCGCTAGATCAAGTCAATGATTTTAAGATAACTACCGATGGTGGAATGCTATTGGTTGGGGAAACACTTTCTACTGATGGCAATGTAACAGGCCATCAAGGAGCTCCTGACTTTTGGGTTCTAAAACTAGACACCAATGGAATTTTACAATGGCAAAAAACCTTTGGTGGCACATGGATTGATACCGCTTCTTCTATAGATGAAATTCCAGGAATTGGCTATTGGATATTAGGCAGTACCTCCTCGGATGATGGTGACATTACCGAACTATTTGGCATTACGGATCTTTGGTTATTACAACTTGATTTCAACGGAAATTTAATTTGGCAAAAATCACTGGGAGAAGCAGAAACAGACAATGGATATGCCGTAAAAACAACCCTTAACGGAGCCGTGATTGCAGGTACAATAAAAGTAGAAAATCATCGAAGTCCAAGTCCTCACGGTACAGTAGACTTTTGGTTACTTCACATTGGAGACACCACAAGTGTAGCTATTGAAGAGGTTCATATAGATAGTCAATTATTCCCGAACCCATCTTCAGGGATCGTCCAACTCGAAGTAAAAGAACCCATAAAATATGTAGAAATAATTTCTACCAATGGAATTAAACTATACGAAGCCCAACCTTTCCAATCTAAGTTGTTTATTGATTTAAAAAGATGGAATAGCGGCATCTACTTCCTCAAAGGAGAAACTATTTATGGGCATCTTTTCTACGAAAAAATAATAAGAAAGTAAGTACTTACATACACAAACCAACAACTATGAACGCCGAAAATCATCACGCATTAATAGAAACATTTTATACCGCATTTGCCAATCGAGATGCAGCAAAAATGAATACTTGTTATCATGAAGACATTGTATTTGAAGATCCTGGATTTGGTCAACTTAAAGGCGAACGAGCGAAAGCAATGTGGGCCATGTTATTAAGCAGAAAAGGTGGCGGCTCTGAAATCATTTTTGATCAAGTAAAAGCGGATGATCGCCAAGGAAGTGCATTTTGGCAAGCTACTTATTTTTATGGGAAAAACAAACGTAAAGTGATTAACAAGATTCATGCTCAGTTTGAATTTAAAGATGGAAAAATCATTAAACATACCGATGATTTTAATTTATGGAAATGGTCTCGACAAGCCATTGGACTACCCGGATTATTATTGGGATGGTCTGGTTTTTTTAAGAAAAAAATGCATGGCCAAACCAGCAAAATGCTTGATCAATTTATGGCTAAGAAATAATTCACTCTATATCGTTCAAACTGAATTCAATGAAATTTTTATTAAAAAAACGCATCCTCATTCCTTTAATTTTAGTGCTTGTTTTTTTACTTGGACCTCGGCCAAATTATCCAGAAATACAACCTAAGATCAAAGCGATCTCCATGCCATTAGATCAATTGGATGCCTTTATTGCGGAGAAAGAAAGTAAAGTAGAAAAACTACGTCCCGACAATGAAAGTCGAATTGTTTGGGCAGATTCCATTCGAAAAACACCCTTTGCGATTGTCTTTCTTCATGGCTTTTCTGCCAGCCCGATGGAATGCGACCCTATCTCTTTTGATTTTGCAAAACGCTATGGTTTCAACATGTATCTTCCACGCTTAGCAGGACATGGTATTGATGACATTGAATCCTTTAAAGATTTAAGTCCTGCCGAGTTAATTGAATCCGCCAAGGAAGCTTTGGCGATTGGAAAATTGCTTGGTGATCGCGTGATTATTATGGCTTCTTCGACTGGAGCAACATTAGGCACTTATTTAGCCGCAGAAAATCCAACATTTGCCGATGCATTAATTTATTATTCCCCCAACTTTCAAATTGGAGATAAAAAATCTGCCATGTTAACTTTGCCTTGGGGCTTACAATTGGCACGATTGGTCTTTGGAGGAAATCATCGTTCGTACGAGTTAAACAAAAAAGAAGCTTATAATTATTGGACCACAAAATATCGTTTAGAAGGCGTCGTTTGTTTGAAGCATTTAGTCAATGCTACAATGACTTCGAAGATCTTTAAAAAGATTAGTCAACCTGTGATGGTTGGTTATTATTATAAGAATGAAGAAGAATTTGATCACATCATTTCTATGGAAGCGATCCAACAATTTTTCAATGAAATTAAAACCCCTAAACCCCAACAATTAGATGCTCCATTTAGTACGGTTGACTCCCATGTAATTGCTTCGCATTTTCAATCGAAAGATGTAGAAATTGTACGAAAGACCACTTTTGAATTTGCCGAAAAAGTACTTGGCCTAATACCGATCAAAGAATAATCATGAAATTAATAAACTATTTATTTACGCTCTCTTTAGTTGGTTTTATCCTTCTTCCTTTTCATCCTATGATGGCCCAAGGAAATGCAAATATTGAAGCTGTAAAATCTGTTTTAAATCGGCAAGCAGAAGATTGGAATCGAGGAGATATTCCAGCCTTTATGGAAGGTTATTGGAAATCAAAAAAATTACAATTCATTGGAGCCAACGGGGTCACTTATGGTTGGCAACAAACCAAAGACAATTACCTAAAAGGTTATCCCGACAAAGCCACCATGGGAAAGCTAGAATTTGGAATTATACAAGTAGAACAATTAAGTAAAAAGGTCATTATGCTGACAGGCACATGGGATTTGACAAGAGCCAATGACAAACCTGGCGGCCATTTTTTACTCATTTGGAAAAAAGTAAAAAAGAAGTGGGTGATTATTGCAGATCATACGAGTGTAAGGTCTTGATCAATTGGGTTGCTTTTTCATATTCAAAAAGCGGCACCTACACATGAAACCCCAAGACGATTTTATTTCGAGAAAAAATTCATAAACAGGTATCTATATATTTTATAGCCCTAATATTAACTCCACTACATTAGAACGTAGGCTTCAGGGTTCGTCAATTTTGCCAAATAAAAATCTGACTTATGGGAAAAATAATATGGATATTAATTTTATGTATAGGCTGTTTTATTAAAGATCGACCTAAAGAATACATTAATCAAACGGCTCAAGAAGACAACACTGTTCAAACTTATTCCAAGTCTTTCAATGATTCTCTATACGCAATAAATTTTGACAACTATCAAAATTTACCTTTAAAGGATTTACTTAATAATCCAACGTTCAAGAAATTTGATGATTTCTATGCTGCCTTTGATCCAACTACAGATTGTATTTATAGCTTGAAATTTTTCTTTAAAAAAGAAGGTACTGCGAGGGTTCAAGTTTATCTACAAGAATTTCAAGAAGTATGTGAGAGACAACTTCAAAAGTTTAATTTTTCGGAAGTTTCTTCATTTTCAAATATTAAAATACGTAAGGTTTGGATTGATCATCCAAGAATATATAAAATTGTGAGAACGGGAGTTGATGGGCTATCGTTAGAAGATTCTCTAAAAAGGATAGATATTTTAAGTTACCAAGGAAAAGCTATCAACCAATTACTTGAGGAAACTATTATTGGGAAGTATAGTAAATTTAATTTTTTCTATGATCGATCAGGGTGTTTGATGGCAATAGAAATTAAATTAATTAAAAATAAAAGTAGCACTCCTGAAGTTTGGATTGTATTGGAAAATTTTGACTATATCTACATGAAAAAATGTTTAGATTTGAAAAACGAGCATTGGAATATGAATAATGTCTTAAAGGAAAAAATAAGGGATATTAAATTTTATTATTTAGATTAATGTTTTTTTGTTCAAAGTATCTAGCAAGCCTATTGGAAGTAGTCCAACCTAAGAAAGTGTGCCCAAGGATTTCTTAAATACCATTATTTAAACATAAAAAAAGATCAAACCACAATACAGTGGCCTGATCTCTTCGAAAACTTCTTATTACTTTCTTTGGTTGAATCTTATCCTCTTTCGTCTACAGAGTAAATGAAAGGAAGCGTAGCTAATTCATACTCAAATAATTCTCCATCATTGAAGAATCTATTCAATTCTGCTTTGGCGTTATCTACACTATCAGAAGCATGTACTACATTCGCTTGGATGCTCATTGCATAATCTCCACGGATAGTACCTACTTGCGCTTCTCTAGCTTTTGTTACGCCACAAATACGACGAACCGTTTCTACACAATCTAAACCTTCTAAAGCCAAAGCGACTACTGGGGTAGATTTCATAAACGCCGCGATACCTGGGAAGAAAGGTTTGTCTGCGATATGAGAATAGTGATCTCTACAGATTTCATCGGTTAATTGCATCATTTTCATACCAACAATTTTCAATCCTTTTCTTTCAAAACGGTTTAAAATTGAACCTGCAAGTCCTCTTTGCATGGCATCTGGTTTGATAAGTATTAGTGATCTTTCCATTATGTTTATTTATTTTAATGATTGATTCGGCGGCAAAGATACAATTAGTCTTTCAATCTTCAAAGGTGGATTGAAAATCTATCCTTATCTTTGCCTTAAATACGAAAGTGATAGGCAACGTATTTACTGAAGTTGTTTAAAAAAAATAGAAATGAGTATATATAATCGTCGGCAATTCATACGACAATGTGGCATGGTAAGTCTTGGTTTTGTTGGCTTTCAACTCTTTGCTTGTGGAGAATCACCACAAACACTCAACTATGGTTATGGAAATTTACTAGAAGATCCATTAGGAAAAATTAATTTACCAAAGGGCTTTTCTTATGAAATTATATCAACCAAAGGTGAATTGATGAATGATGGTTTATTGGTCCCTGGCAAACCAGATGGTATGGCTGCATTTGATGGCCCAGCGGGAAAAATTGTTTTGGTACGTAATCATGAAAACTCTCATCGGGAATTATCACAAAGTGGATTTGGAAAAAAGAATGAATTGCTTTCAAAAATAAAAAAAGAAAAGTTTTACGACTATGGTCGGGGCAAACCCGGATTAGGCGGCACCACTACCCTATTATATAATCCATCTACAGGTAAAGTAGAACAACAATTTATGAGTTTGACAGGCACCATTCGAAATTGTGCGGGCGGATCAACCCCTTGGGGGTCGTGGATTACTTGCGAAGAAAGCGTGGTAAAAGCAGGTAAAAAATTAGAGAAAAATCATGGATACAATTTTGAAGTTCCTGCAAAAATCAATTCGGGATTGGTCGATCCTATTCCTTTAAAAGCGATGGGGCGATTTAATCATGAAGCGGTTTGTGTAGACCCACGTACAGGCATAGTTTACCAAACCGAAGATCGAGATGATAGTTTGATTTATCGTTTTATCCCCAATAAAAAAGGTCGCTTATTAGAAGGTGGAAAACTACAAGCATTAAAAATCAAAACGCAACAATCGTGGGATACTAGAAATTGGAATGATTTAAAAACAGATAAGATTCCAACAAAACAACTCTTTGATGTAGAGTGGATTGACATGGATCAAATTGATGCGCCCAAAGACGATTTGCGCCATCGTGGTTTTAATCAAGGTGCCGCTCGTTTTGCTCGTGGAGAAGGCATGTGGTTTGGCAATGGCGAATTATTTTTTGCTTGTACAAATGGAGGCGATCTAATGAAAGGCCAAATCTTTCGCTATATACCTTCGGAGTTTGAAGGAACTTCCAAAGAGCAAACACAAGCGGGCAAGTTAGAACTTTACGTAGAGCCCAATGATGCCGATCTTTGTGAGTATTGCGATAATTTAACCGTAGCTCCTTGGGGAGATGTGGTCTTTGCCGAAGATAAAGCAAGTCCGAGTTTAGTGGGAATTACTCCTAAAGGTCAGTTCTACAAAATTGCTCATAATGTAGGTATTCCTTCAGAGTTTGCAGGCGTTTGTTTTTCTCCAGATGGACGAACCTTATTTGTCAATGTACAACATGCAGGTTTAACCTTAGCTATTCGTGGCCCTTGGCGTAAAATGAAAGAAATAGGCTAAGCTTTTAATTCAAAAAACTTAACCTATCCTTTGTTTGATTATCGGTCAGGGTAACAAGAGTCTAAATTAAAAGAGGTACAAGCTAATGCTTCGTCTATACTTTCGCCAATAAAGAATTCTTCATTTTCACACCAAGTGAAGCTTAAGTAATTATAAAATTCAGATCCCAAAGGAAAGCTATCACCGTTTGTTGTAAATAGATATAATGGACAAGCACCATAATTATAAACAAAAGCCTCTACCCAACAACATCCATTAATAGGAACTCCTCCTGAAACGACTTGTACATCACAACATTCATCACCTAAGATATTACAGTCACCTTCTAAAGAAATGGTTTCACAAACTTCATCTTCATTCTTTAATAGGAAATGAGTCGTTTGGCAAACCGAAGTATTAAAAACACCACTCGTTAAAGGAAAGATGGTTTGTAATAATTTTCCATTTTGTCCTTCTAAATAAAGATTACAGTTGGGGTCTGAATTGGTAATAATTATTCTATAATTACAACAAGCTTCATTCGCTTCTTGTGATTCAATTCTTATGTCAGAAGAGGAGCAACAATCTTTAATGCCTCGCGGTTTATCTCTTTTCTCGCCAATGATGAAAGGATTTGTATTCGACGAAGAAAAGGTAAAATCGTCAATCAATTCCGAAAGGTCATTGGATTCTACTGTTTCTTCTACCACCGTTTTTGAACATCCCCAAGTTAGCATCACGACCAAAAGAGTTACACCTACGTATTTAAGTTTTTTCATACTATCCTATTATTATAAGAGATTAAAAAATATTCCAATGATCAAACTAATAATATGAAGTGGTTTGAGGAAAGCGATCTTATCCATTCTTCTTTCATGAAAAAATCATTTGTAATATGAAAACAATTGAAGGCGGTGAGGAACGCGCTTAGAATAAATTGAATTTCCGAAAACATTACAAATATTATGCTTAGTTTCAAGGAAAACTAAAGAAAATATAACTTTGATTATTGGATTAAATAAACGCGTGAGGAGCAGCTTAAAAGTAGTATTTTTTTTGCGCATAAAAAAATAAAATCTATTTAGTATAAAAAACGGTGCGATGAAAAAACTTAATTATTTTCTATACTGGAGTCTTTCCTTAATACTAGGTTTAAGTTTTGTTTCTTGTAATAACAATTCTTCCTCTAATCTATCTGAGCACAAAAAACTAGCGATAGTAGAACCCCCAATCGCACCATATGTAGTGGAAACCTATGAAGATAAAAAAGGGAATTTGTGGTTCGGCACCATGTCGCGTGGAGCCATTCGATACGATGGTCAAACACTCACTGCATTAACGACTCAAGATGGATTAAATGGGAATACGGTAAGCCATATTTTAGAAGATAAAGAAGGGAATATTTGGTTGGGCACCCATACGGGCCTTTCTAAATATGATGGGAAAAAAATCACTAACTTTGATAGAGAAGGAAGATTGAGCGGCAATCGTATTTCTACCATTTTAATTGATCGCAAAGGAATATTTTGGATTGGTACATGGGATGGTGTTTGTCAATTTGATGGAGAAAAATTTATTGATTTTCCATTGCCCAAACCAGCCATTCAAGTGCCGACTTATCAAGCGACTACCTTATGGGTTACTCAAATTATGGAAGACAAAGAAGGGAATATTTGGTTTGCTCGAAGTGGCTTTGGTCTTTGTAAATATGATGGAAAAACATTTACTAATTATTCTACAGAAGATGGATTAAACTCCAATTGCGTACAAACGATCATTGAAGATCAACAAGGAGATCTTTGGATTGGAACAAGAGTCATGGAAAAAGATCATCCAGAAGAAAATCAACGTAAGGGAGAAGGAGGCCTTATTCGATATGATGGGGAAAAATTTATTCCATATCCTGAAATCGAGGGCCTAAGTCAAAATGATATTTATTCTATTTATGAAGATAAAAAAGGAAACATTTGGATTGGTGCAAATGGTTTTGGTGTTTACCAATATGATGGGAAAACATTTCAGCTTTATACGGCTACTCCGAGTTTAGATGCAAGCCGAAACATTGGTGGTTATCAAAGTTTTTTAGAAGATAAAAATGGCATCCTTTGGGTAGGATGTTCTGGAGGTTTATTTCGTATAAAAAATACTTCATTAATCCATGTCTCGGCAAATGGGCCTTGGAAGTAAAATTACTTTTGTACTAAAACATTTGTTTCAATTGTCTATACTCTTTAAAGGTAATCATCCGTTTAGATTCTTCATCCCATAATTTATTAAACATGAGTTTAAGACTTTTTCTAAACGTAATTTCGGTAACAAATTGTTGAAGAATAGGATTCTCATTCGCACATTTTCTTAAATTATAATTGGGGATACTTGAACTTAAATGATGTATATGGTGATAACCTATATTGCCTGTAAGCCAATGAAACAATCGAGGCAATTTATAAAAGGATGCGCCTTTAATTGCAGCTAATAGAAAATCCCAATTATCTTGCCACCGCATATACGTTTCTTCGTGCTGATGTTGCACATAAAAAAACCAAAAAGCGATGACCATAAAAGCAAAAATTATAGGGAGTTGGATTAATAAAAACGTAGCCCATCCCAACCAATAGCCAAGCACAATATAAAGAAGGGCCAATCCTAAATTATTTAATAATTGGGCAAGGCGATCTCTTTTAATCGCTTTTACAGACAAACCCTTAAGTTTTTTTATTTTGATTGTAGGTAAACGATTGGAGACTGTCAAATAATAAATGGGCGCAAAGCCAAAAAGAATAAATGGATTTCTAAAAATTCGATATTTTATTTTCCCCCATTTTGAACGACTTTGGTATTCTTTTACTGTTAAAAAGTCTACATCACCTATGTTACGATGTTCTAGTTGTCCTGTATGACTATGATGAAAGCTGTGTATTGTTGCCCAATACTTAAAGGGAATCGTGCTAAGCAAACTACAAACAGTGCCTACAAAATTATTCCACTTTCTAGATTTAAAAAAAGATTGGTGGCCGCAGTCATGCTGTATAATAAAAACCCTTACCATGAAAAAGGAATTCACAATACCTAATAAAAAGGTGAGCAAATAAGAATAGGAAACACTATAATACATTAATACCCAAATCCCCAAAAAAGGAAGAAAAGTGTTCAAAATTTGAATAACTGCCTTCCAACTACTCGGTTTTTGATAAGCTCGAATAATCTTACCCCAATTTTTCAATTCTTGCTTAATCTCTTTGTCTTGATTATACATAATACGAAGATTTCGATAATTCAATAAAACGATTCCAAGGACTAAGGTAGTATTTATTACATAAAAACAACATATAATATATTCCGAATTTAACTACGCTATCAATTAACATATCATTAAATAACTTTAATCTAATTTGACTAACCTTACATTGAGATGTGGGCAGTTATTATATTTAGTTTGGCAAAGGCCGTACATACTTTACAAGGTTGGATTTGTGGTTAAATGATGATCTCCCAAAGTATTTAAAGTTTTATTAAAATGAATGATCCATTTGCATTCATCCTTTTTCTTGTGTTTCTTTAAATAACTTCTGTAAAATAGAATAATGGTCATGAAAAAGATAGGAACGATAATCATATTTATCTGCTTAATTTTCAATCCACTTTATAGTCAAAAGAATGGCTTTACATTGGATACCATTGCCGTTTCAGATTTAAACAAAAATGAGGTTGTTTATTTAATTGAATTTAACAAGAAGCCTTCCGCATCATCAATAAAAGAAAAGAAAGTGCAAAAAGAAAGCACTATTCGATATATAGAACCGACTTATCAAGAGATTAATGATACTTTGGAATTGACTGATTTTATTATCAGTGAAAAAGGACGCCAAATGTCGAATATCGTTTATAAGCCTGCTCGATATGAACTGCGATATTATGCACAGGTTATGCTTTCAGAAGAAAAGGAGTATCGTCCAATCCAAGCAATAGGATTGAAAAAATACATGGTTGGGCCATCGCATAAATTAATACCCATACTAGCACATATGAAACTATCTGGTCATGAAGATAAATATGTAGTTAAGCGATTGCAACAAATAAGTCCAATGAAAATCGTGATTGAATATCCAAAATCAAAAAAGGCTACGGGTTTTACATTAAAAGAATTGGATCCTTCTACATTTAAAATAGGCCAAAACATACAATTCGAAATGATCGAAAAGGCATTAGACTCTTTAGGTTATGAAGTAGTGATCAATGGAGAATTAGATGCCCTTGACAAAAAAGCACTTAGCAACTTTCAACGAGAAAATGGTATTGGTATACATTGTGGCCCTGGAGGTGAAATTGAGGTTATTCGCAAGAGGCTCCAAATTCCTTATGACGATTTTTATGACGTCAAATTATTATTAAATACTAGGACAAAATAAATCAATCCTTTTAATTTTATTATGAAAAACACATTCCTCTTTCTCCTTATAACCTTATCTCTACTCGCTGCTTGTCAGTACGACAAAATCACCATTATAGAAAAAGAATTTGAACCCTTTGTAGAAAATTTTAGAACGGAGGCTAACTTACGATCTGTAGATGTAGATGATGCCTTAGAAGAAATAACAATCCTATTTGGAGATATTGAAGACCCTAAAGTCTCTGGAACTTGTAATCGAACGACCGACATTATTACGATAGATTCTACTTCATGGAAAAGATTAGATTTTGAGCGAAAAGAACATCTCATTTTTCATGAATTAGGCCACTGCGTTTTAGATATTTTACATAGAGAAGAACAAACGACTTCTGGTGATTGCCATAGTTATATGCGTTCCAGTTCGGGTTTATGTTCTGTCAATTATTATTCTACACTTTGGCGCAAATATTATTTTGATGAATTGTTTGCTGATATCACATCTATTCCTTCTTGGTATGATGCCTATGAAAACTATGCAGACATCGCTATGGATTTTGAGCACTTGTTCCAAATAGAAGATACCTTAGCTGAAGAGATAAAATTAGATGATATAAATTTCAATTCCTTTAGTCGATTTTTATTTGAAATGGAATTTGAAAATTGGAACACAGATGAAAACCTCGTCCAATATGATTTTGGAGATCTTACTTTTAAAAGTTGTAATCCATGCGCTAGAAGAAAAATAGAGCTGTGCGCCCGCCCTCCAAATCAGTTGCAAAAAACCTATTATTCAAATGATGATATTCGCTTTGAATCCAACATCAAACTTTCGATGTACAAAGATCAAGAGATCGTTTATTTTTATGTAAATGAACAATTCGTTCATGCCATGAATTTTGATCAGATCAATGGAAATCAAATCATCTCTGGGTTTTCTGGGCCTTCCTTAAACATGCATGTTTATTTGGGTTGGGATGAATAATA
>JAHDCJ010000128.1 GCA_020629935.1 Saprospiraceae bacterium
TAAGTAATGGAAATGATTGCGATGATAACAACAATTTAATCAACCCTGGAATTACAGAAGTATGTGATGGTATGGATAATAATTGTGACGGCAATATGGATGAAGGCCTTAGCTTGTTTACATATTATTTAGATAACGATATGGATGGATTTGGTGATTTGAATAATTCAACAAGTACTTGTGCCTTATCTGCTCCTGCGGGCTATGTAACCAATAGTGGTGATTGTGATGATAACAATAATTTAATCAATCCCGCAATTGCTGAGATATGTGATGGCATCGACAATAATTGTGATGGAAATATGGATGAAGGCCTTGCTCTATTTAATTATTATCCAGATGTGGATATGGACGGTTTTGGTGATCCCAATACGCCTTTGAATACTTGTGCTACTTCCGCACCATCAGGCTATGTATTAGACAATACGGATTGTGATGATACCAATCCAATGGCGAATCCCAATATCAATGAAACATGGGATGGCGTGGATAATGATTGTAATGGAATGATTGATGATGGCTTAGTTGGAACGGAAAATATTGCTCAAATGGACGTAGAGATTTTCCCAAATCCTGCAACGAACCATCTAAACATAAGTATGGATTACCAAGGTACAGTAATTATGAAAATTATGAATGCTCAAGGTCAATTGGTCAATGAATCTACGGTTCTGTTCAATCAAAACCATCAAGTTCAATTAACGTATCCTAGTGGCTTGTATTTAATCCAAGCAAGTAACGACGAAGGGGAGTTGCTTTTTGTAGAGCGTTTTTTGAAATGGTAAAAAAATAAATCCTTTAAGGTTAATAAATCCTCTTTGGTTTCGACTAGAGAGGATTTTTTTATTCTAGTAATTTATTGGTGTTGAAAACAAAAGCATAACCACAAACGCGTTTAAAATCAGAGTCAATTCCTATGAAATACCATAATGCCCAACCTTCACTAAGCATTTCATCTTTTCGCCAATTATTAGGAAAAGTATAAGGTTGACCTGTGAAAATAGTCCCTTTTTCTGTATCGAAAAATTTGTCTAATATGCGAGAAGGATAAGATTTTTGAAGTGCCCAATGTGTTTTCTTATGGATATAAATACCAAAATCAAGAATTCTAATATCATCGTATTTTGATAAAATGGCCGTATTATGTTTCCAAAAATAATACCCTCGATCATCTTTATCTTTACATGGATGGACGACTTCTGGAAAATGACGTACTTCAATTACTCTTGGTAAATCTTGGATTTTCTCAGGCAATGGCGTATCTGGAGGCAAATAAGTGGCTTGGCCAAAAACTAAGGAAGAATAAATAAAAAAGACGAGGAGATAAGGTAGATTTTTAATATGCATATCTTGCTAAAGTTTGGATTTACTCAAATAACGTTTTTTTTATATAATATGATATCTTTTTTATGTAATAAAATGGAAAAACTTGTTAGAATGAACCAACTTTCGGTTTAAGACCTCTCTATTTTTGATCAAATCCTAAGATTAGATAAGATTAAGACCATCTAAAAGCCAAAATATCTTATTTTTGTCCATATTTTAAAACTTTCGCCTAGAATCAGAAAGAATAACACTATGAATAATCCAATCTTAAAAAAGCTTTTACCTCATTTTGCCGCTATAGGTATTCTCTTAGTAATTGCATTTATCTACTACCTACCTTCTGTTGGAGGAAAAGTATTGGATCAATACGATAACACCCAAGCCTATGGGATGCAAGCAGAAATGAAAAAAGTAGAAACGGAAACGGGGAAAACACCGCTTTGGACCAATGCGGCCTTTAGCGGAATGCCAACTTATATGTTACGTGGAGCTACAAAAAAGAACATGATGCGGTATCCGTATAAGGCTTTTTTATTTAATAATAGTGTTACCGTAACTCATACCACATTGTTCCTAGCATTTCTTTCCTTTTATTTTCTCTTAGTCGTTTTAGGCGTAGATTGGCGACTCGGTATTATCGGAGCCATTGGGTTTGGAATGTCCAGTTATTTTGTCATGCTCGCTGATGCAGGGCACTCCACAAAAATTGTAGCCTTGTCCTTTGCTCCCGCAGCACTGGCTGGCTTCTTACTTATTTTTAAGAAAAAATATCTTTTAGGTGGTGCTTTAGCGGCCTTTTTTCTCGCATTACAAATCTTTGCGAATCACATTCAAATCACCTATTATCTTTTGATTATTCTAGGTGTTTATGGATTGATAAAACTAATTGAAGCGTTTAAAACAGGGGAGGTTCCTCATATTATAAAAACAGGAATTATTAGTATTCTAGCGGTGGCAGTAGCCCTAGGGAGTAATTTATCTCAAATATGGCCCGCTCAAGAATATGCGAAAGAATCTATCAGAGGAACATCGGAATTAACACAGATGACTTTGTCGAAATCGGCAATCAATTCCTTGGCTTCTCAAGGCTTATCTTCTGCTGCGATTAAGAGTTTGGCGGTAATTGAAGATCGTCCTTTCAAACCCGCTGCTCGATTTGAACAAATAGTAAAAAGTGTGATTGGTGAGCCTGAATTTGATAAGCATAAAACGGCTATCTTAAATGCAGCAAAAGCCGATAAACAAAACGGGCTTGACAAAGGATATGCTTTTGGATGGAGTTATGGAGTAATGGAATCCTTTACTTTAATGTTTCCCAATTTCGCAGGAGGTGGAAGTGGAAGAAATGTAGAAAACACCGAAACCTTTAAACGGTTTTATCCACAAATAAAAGCCCGTATGCTTCAACAAGGAGCTACGCAAAAAGAAGCCAAAGATTCGGCAAATCAACAAGTAGGACATATGTTGTATTGGGGCGATCAAATGGGAACTACAGGCCCTGTCTACTATGGCGCAGTGATTTGCTTTTTATTTTTTGTAGGTGCTTTTTTAGTAAAATCCTATATGAAGTGGTGGCTTGTTATTTCCTCTGCATTGATCTTGATGCTTAGTTGGGGAAGCAATTTCCCACTCTTGAATTTTAATATGTTTGAATATTTCCCTTTCTACAATAAATTTAGATCGGTTTCTATGATTCTTGGCCTAGGACAAATTACGGTCGTATTATTAGGAATTCTTGGCCTTCAAGAATTATTCAATAGCAAAAGAGACCGAGAAGAAAGAAAACGTGGATTAGTCATGGGATCTTTAGCATCGGTAGGCTTATGTATTCTTGTTTTACTTATCAGTTTTATGACAAGCTACACGGGAGCCAATGATCTGAAAGGATTAGCGGACGGAACGATCAGTGATCAAATGTTAAGTATGTTTCAAGCGGATCGAGCATCTATGTTACAAATGGATGTTTTCCGAGCATTACTTTTAGTGTGCTTCTCCGCAGGTGCACTTTGGATGTATTTAAATGGTAAACTTAAAGCGGTTTTTGCCATTTTAGCCGTTGGTGTTTTAAGTCTATTTGACCTATGGTCTGTCGATTGGAAATATATGTCGCACGATAAATTTATTACTAAAACGAAAAATACAGAAACGATTCAACCGACACCCGCAGACCAAGCAATCATGGCGGATAAAGATCCACATTTTAGAGTGTATGATTTAACACGTGGAGGCGTTTCTTCCAATGCAACAGCTTCCTATTTTCACAAAAGTTTAAGTGGATATAGCGCAGCAAAATTGATGCTTTATAATGAAATGGCGGATGTGTATTTATATGGAAACCCCATGGCTTCTATGAATATTCTTAACATGCTTAATGTAAAGTATATCATAAATAAAACAGAACAAGGGCCAGCGCCAGTCAAAACAGATTCCAATCTTGGAAATGCATGGTTTGTTAATTCCTATGATTTTGTAAATACTGCGGATGAAGAAATTGGTGCATTAGCAGGGTTAGATACGAAGCGAAATGCCATTTTCCAAAAGAAATATGAAGGGTATTTAAGTGGGCTAGAATTGACTCCAGATTCACTGTCAAATCCAACGAATAAAATTGAACTGACGAGTTATAATCCAGATCGGATGACCTATAAATATTCGGCAGATAAAGAACAATTGGCGATGTTCTCTGAAATATATTACAAACCTGAAAAAGGATGGAAAGTATTTTTAGATGGCCAACCTACCGATGGATTTATTAAAGGAAATTTCTTGCTTCGAGCGATGCGATTACCTGCAGGTACACACGAATTAGAGATGCGATTTGAACCTCAATCTTTTTACTTAGGAGAAACCGTTGCCTTAATTCTTTCTCTTTTGGTTATTGGTCTATTCTTAATTGCACTTGTCTTTTTCTTTAGATCTTTTGATTGGAATACAACAGCACCCATATTGACAGAAGAAATGCCTACAGCGCCTATACAAAAAGCAAAGCCAAAGGATTTAAAACCTACAAAATCTAAAAAGAAGAAACCGAAAAAATAAGCTATATGTTGAGGCTTGATCCTACAAACTGATTGTCTAAAGATGATCGTTGAAAAGAGAAAATTTGACACTAAACTATTAGAGGAATTGATGGCTAAAATATTAGCCCAATTCCTCTAATAATTCCTTTACTTGTGTGGTGTATCTTTCATTGTTAAAAGTAGAAATTGCAAATTCCCGTCCTTGCTCGCCCATGCGTTTGGCTTCTTTCGGATGTGTAATTAGATAAGTCATCTTTTGGGCTAAATCTTTAGCTCCATCGGTATATAATAAACCTGTTTTTTGATCAATAACTAATTCGGGCGTGGCACCCATAGCTAAACCGATGACAGGTAAACAATAGGCCATGGCTTCCGCAGTGACTCGTCCCATACCTTCATATTTTGTACACATCAAAAAAGCATCGGCATCTAAAAAATAAGCGGAGGGATTGGCTTGATAACCTGTAAACGTAATCCGATTTTCTAGCTTTAAAGATTCCACTCGTTTTTTTAATTTTCTTAAATAAGAAGCACGACCACCACCTACTATGGTTAAATGAATGTTTGGATGTTGCGAAGCGATCAACGCAAAAGCATCAATAGCTTCCAATTGATTTTTTGTAGGATGAATGAGCCCAAGAATCAGAAAATTAAAACGACTTTTATTTTGATCTTTATGACTTGGAATATGCTTCATTTCCTCCATGGTCATTACTCCATTATAGATCACTTTAATGGGCGCAGTTACTTCCGATAATACTTCTTTTTTTAATGCTTTTGAAATGGAAATAATTTGACTCGATTGATTCAATTGCTTAATCAATTTTTGTTTTCCTCCGAAAAAAATCAATCGTAAGCCCAACCAACCATACTCCCGAATATGCCAAACATGAGGCTTGTTTAGTTGCTTCGACAACCAAAACCCAATGGAGGTAACCGAACTATTCGTATAGATAATATCTGCTTGAATGGCTTGGACTTTTTCTAATAATCTAGATCGAGTAAATCGATCTCTTAGCCAAACGAAAGGATAAGTCCAAAAGTTAGGATCTCGTAAGGTATAGGCCGTATTTGCAAAAGGAGAAACAAAATAAGGGACTTCATTTTCCGCTAGTATTTTTGAAAAATCGCCAGTAGATGGAAGTAAAACTACGATGTCCATTCCCTGTTTCTTTAGGCCTAAAATTAATCCTAATAAAGAACGATTGGCTCCTAAAAAATGAGTATAATGACTGATGAAAAGAATCTTCAAATCCCTAAGTATTGGTTCTTCGGCAATTTAACCAAAATAATCTATTGATCAAAGGCCAATCGATCGGATACAAAAAGAGTGTACTATTTCTAATACACTCTTCAAAATATTTTATTAAACGTTTATTTTAGTTTAAAGTACAACTCGCATTTGGATCAATAAATTGATATCCTGCTTCTGTAGTAGCACAAAGATCTTCTGCTTTACTTTTCTTTGCAGTAATTACATTGATTTCTGTTGTTCCGTCTACGGTACAAGTACAATTATACTCTTTACCACAAGAAGATAAAAAGATCATCATTGAGAAAGTAACTAAACATGCTACGAATAAATTTTTCATTTTAAATAAATTTTTGGTTAAATAATAATATATGGATATAATTCGAATCCTTTATATTAATTAATGTCTCTACTTTTATTTTCGTAACTTTAATTGAAATAAAATATGCTTTTTTCTTTGATTGCTTATTTTGAAAGACCTTTAAAACACATTAAGTTGATATAAAATCCAAGTCACCATGAAATATCCAATCCTTTGGCTCTTTACCTTTTTTATCCTAATAAATTCCTCCTTTGCACAAAACGATTCGCTTTACATAGCACAACATTATGATAAAACAGAATATCAAATTAAAATGCGAGATGGCGTTAAATTATATACCATCGTCTATACTCCAAAAGATAAAAGCAAGAAATATCCCATCTTGATGAAAAGAACATGCTACTCCATAAAACCATATGGAGAAGCTTATGCTACACGCTTAGGACCTTCTAAATATCTAATGAAAGAAGGGTATATTTTCGTCAACCAAGATGTGCGCGGACGTTGGATGTCGGAAGGGGTTTATGATAATATGCGACCACACATCCCCGGAAATAAACTTAGAAATAAAAAAGCTATTGATGAAAGTTCGGATACCTACGATACCGTCGATTGGCTCGTAAAAAACATTCCAAACAATAATGGGAAAGTCGGCCAATATGGAATTTCATACCCCGGTTTTTATACCGCCGCCGCGATTCCAGAAGCTCATCCTGCTTTAGTCGCTTCTTCTCCTCAAGCGCCAATTTCTGATTTCTTTTTTGATGATTTTCACCATATGGGCGCCTTCCTACAAAGTTATTTATTTGCTTTTCCTGTCTTTGGTCATCATAAAGAAAAATTAACAACCGAAAGTTGGTATTCAGATAAATGGAGCGCTTTTAACGATGCAGGTGATGCGACAAAAAATGGCTATGAATTTTATAAAGATATGGGTTCCATAAAAGTGGTCAAGGAAAAATATTTTACCGATAATTTTTTCTGGGATCAAATTATTAGTCATCCCAACTACGATGAGTTTTGGCAAAAAAGAAGTATCCTCCCTCATCTAAAAGAAGTAGATCATGCCGTAATGACAGTTGGTGGTTGGTTCGATGCCGAAGATTTATACGGCCCACTCAATATTTATAAATCATTGGAAAAGAACAATCCTAAGATGAACAATACCATCGTTATGGGCCCTTGGAGTCATGGCGATTGGGCAAGAGAAAAAGGAACGCAGAGTATCAATCACATTTATTTTGGCGATAGCATTTCTACTTTTTATCAAAAAGAAATCGAACGAAATTTCTTTAATCATTATCTGAAAGATGAAGGAAAAAACAAATTGCCAGAAGCTTATATGTTTGATACCGGATTAAACCAATGGCGTAAATATGATACTTGGCCTCCTAAAAAAGCGAAAAATTTTACACTTCGTTTTGAAGAAGATGGCCGATTATTAATTGATCAAAAACCAAAGAAGGCCGCCACCTTTACTTATATGTCTGACCCAGATAAACCTGTGCCTTATCGCTCAGAAATTGAGCCAGTGCGTTTTACCCCAAGGCCATATATGACCGATGACCAAAGGCATGCTTCTTATCGTCCAGATGTACTCACTTTTGAAACTGAAATCCTCGATAATGACCTTCAACTCGCAGGAGAAATTATGGCTAAATTGATGGTTTCGATTTCTACCTCAGATGCCGATTTCGTCGTAAAATTAATTGACGTATATCCAGATGATGCGCCTGCGACAAAAGCTACACCGGCGCATGTAAATATGGGTGGCTACCAACAATTGGTACGTGCAGAAGTCTTTCGTGGACGTTATCGAAATAGCTTTACTTATCCCGAACCGTTCACTCCAAATCAACCTGAAGAAGTTACTTTCCCACTTCAAGATATTTTGCATACCTTCAAAAAAGGACATCGTGTAATGATTCAAATTCACAGTACTTGGTTTCCTTACATCGATCGAAATCCGCAGAAATATGTCGATAATATCTACGAGGCAGCAGACGATGATTTTATCAAAAGCGTGATTACCGTACACGGTACAAGTAGCGTACTTGTTGGCAATCTCAAAGAAGAGATGAAAAAATTTGAAGAAATGAAATCGGGTAAAGTGATCAAACCTTAAAGGGCTTCGACTTTTGCTTTTAAGGCTTCATTCATCGCTTCAAATCCTGCTTTGGTATCGGTGGTTAACTTCTTTTTAAATAAAGGAACTAAGATGCCTTTGAATAATTCTTCATGTTGAAAAGTAGTGGTTCCATCTCCATTATCTATGAAAATAAAGCGATGTTCTCCATCAAAAATACCAGGAAATAATAGACGACCTACCCAAGTCAATTCTTGATTTTTGGTCAATCTCAAAACGGTCGGCTTAAATTTCATTCCTCCCGCATTGATGTTTATGGTCTTACCTATTTGAACGTCGCCACTGATCTCTTTTAAGAACGGATTCCAGTTGGGATAGGCTGAAAAATCAGAAAATACAGTCCATACTTTTTCGGGTCTTGCATTGATTTGAATACTTGTTTTAACTAAAGTTGCCATGATCTATTTTTATTTTGGGCCGCTCTTCGAGCCGGGCTATTCGTTCTTATTGCCTTCCTTCGGTCGGCAATACCACTGCTATCCCTCGTCCAAGTCAGCCATTAGTGATTGTGATAAAACAAATATCAGCTAAAATAAAATGGCTTGTCTTGACATAGATCAAGAAGTCCTTTTTTTCCGAATTCTACTCAATGTTTCTGGGGTCATTCCCAACATAGAAGCCAAATAATGTAAAGGAACATAGTTGAAAAGATCGGGGCTCATTTGAAATAATGCTTGGTAACGAGCTTCTGCAGTCATCGATAAAAAAGAAAAGACACGATCTTCTAAGGTAGAAAAACACTTAGCAATAAACCGCTTTTCTAACTCGACCCATTCGGGAACAATCCGACCAATACGTTGATAATTTTCGGATGAAATGGTATACATCCTACAATCCGTTAAGGCTTGAATATCCCATTTGGCGGGTTGATCAAATAATAAACTAGATAGATCAGCTACAAAATAATCAGGAGAACAAATCCATTGGGTAATTTCCTTTGTTTCTGTATGTGCAAATACGCGTAAAAAACCATCGGTCAAAAAACTTAGCTTTTTACAATACTTCCCTTGTTTAGTGAAAAATTCATCTTTAGCCAATGTTTCTTCATGAAATAAAGCCGCTACCTGCGCCAATTTATTGGGTTGAATTTCAAAGTAAAGTTGTATATATTGTTCCAATGCCTGCATACACTAAAGTAAGCATTTATTTTGTCCTAGTGCTTAAGTGTACCTTGATTTTTTAAACAAGGTCATCTAGTAATTATAAACTTTTTCAACATTGTCAAAATAAAAAAAGCCAACACCATAACGGATTTGCCGATGTGGTGTTGGCTTTAAAACCTAATGGGACTACAGGGTTTTAATAGGGTTCTAAATTTAAATATTGGATTACTGGGGCTGTGCGTTGGATAGTAAAACGGTTTTAAAAGAAGGAGGATACATTGCTGCACCTCCTACTTAACAATCTACTAACCATAAAATCATTTACATTTTAATGAACTCTACCAGTTGACTATCTCCACTTTCTGGAATGAGATAAAGGAAGTATCTACCTAGTTTAAGCGCACTAATATCAATCTGTTGTTCGTTTTGTAATTCACCTTCTTTTAATACTTGGCCTAAGGTATTGACAATAGAATATTGACCTTGGGAAATACCTTCTAGATTTAAGACATTGGAAGCAGGATTCGGGTACACACTGAGATCACCAACTACTTTTCTCCGTGTAATCGCTACCACCTCAGAATATTCAATTTCACCATCCCAATCGACTTGCTTTAAGCGGTAATAGCTTACACCACTTTTTATTTTTTCGTCTAAAAAATCATAGTTGTTAATCGTTGAGGTAGTTCCTTGTCCAGCAATGAAATCTAAATATTCCCAATCCAATCCATTGCTACTTTTTTCTATTTCAAATCCTTCATTATTTTCTTCAGAAGCGGTTTGCCAAGTCAATAAATTACCTTCTTCTATCGCTCGTCCTTTGAATGATACGAGTTCAACAGGTAAGGGGCCATTAAAAGATTCATGGATGAAAAATTGAGAAAATGAACTTACCGTAGTTTCTATAAAATGGCCATTAAAGACTTGGCCTTGGGTAATGTTGGGAACAGAAGTTCGATTAGTCCCTGCATTGATGTAATCACTTGAACAAGTACTTAAATCATATTTAGTAATATGTAAATCTGAAATAGTTTGCGAATTAGGAACAACCGTATTCGTTGCATTTTGAAGCGCGGTATATTCTGAATCAAGAAAATAAAAACGCACCTTTACTGGATTGGTAGGTTGATTGTCTACACTAAGTTTAATGTTTCGACCAAGATAATTTTCATTTGCTGTATTTATGCGATTACCATCGTTGTGGGTATAGAATTCAGTATTTACATCGCCAAGATTTTCAGTGTTTTCAATACTTGCAATGATATCACCTGTGGCATCACTAATATGTACCCAATTTCCTGCGTTACCTGTTCCGTCCACGGTCGTTACTACTCCAGAATTACATTGATTGGAAATTCCAGAAGCAATTTGAGGACAGATAGAATAATGAGCGGTAAGCATGGCTTGTCGATAGGAAAATGAAAGTCCAAAAGGATAGGATTTGCCTACCCCTCCCGTAATGGAAATATCCGAATTTGATCCTAAGTCATCTGAAGCAGTTACCCCATCTCTATATAAAACTCCTCCTCCGAAGTCATTCGTAATATAAAAACCAAATGTTTGTCCAGCAGGAATAAGCACATTTAAGGCAATCGGAATAGGTGTAGTCTGGGAATTGCCCAAAGAAGTGAGGTTAGTTACAGATCCTAGTAAAGTCCAGTTTCCAGCGTTGTTCTCTGACCCAATATAACTGCCACTTTTATAGTAAATTTCATAATTGGCAGTTGTTCCTGCATAAAGTAAAGCATCAAAACTATTGATTTCAATATTAAAGTTATTTGCAGTAATGTCAAACATTACACCACGTTGACCATTATTACTATTAATTGGTGTGGCGAGACTTTCATTATTATTGCATTGTGCAGCAATAGAAAAAGAAATAATAAGATAAGCGAAAAGTAAAAATAATTGTTTCATGGGAAGTAAATTTGTGCCTTTATAGTAGATGAAAAGGCGGTTATTAGTTGAATTGTTGATTCAAATATGGGCGTATTTTTACCTTAAGGGGTTCACGTATGTTGCAGAAGGGTTTACTTATGTTACACGCTTTGCTATCTGTTGACAATGAGTGATTTAGGTGCATTTAAAAAGGTCAAAATATTTTTATTTTGACCTTTAGAGCGTTGTGAGAACTAAACTTTTATCTAAATTTCACTAGGACTAAGCCCAAATTTTTCTTTAAACTTGGTAGAAAAATACTTTTGGCTAGAGAAGCCTACTTGATAAGCAATTTCGGATACGTTACCTTGCTTTTCTACTAAGAGTTGCTTGGCTTTATTCAACCTAATATTTCGTAAAAATTCGGAAGGAGATTGGTTGAGTAGTGCTTTGAGTTTACGAAAGAGTTGAGTGCGACTCATGGCCATTGCCTTGGCGATGTCTTCAATACTTAATTCTTCTTCACCCATTTGTTGGAGAATAAATTCGTTGAGTTGCTCTAAGAATTGTTTGTCGAATACAGATATTGAAGGATCAGAAATAGCTTGACCTTGAATATCGCCTTCAATGGCTTGATTAAATTTTTGTTGTAGTAATACCCGTACATCAATCAGATTTTTCATCCGAATAAGTAACTCTTTAGTATTGAAAGGTTTATTCATATAAGCATCAGCTCCAAATTCTAAACCTTGAATTCGACTATCAATGGCTGTTTTTGCAGTGAGTAAAATGATAGGAATATGCGCTGTTTTCTCATTGGTTTTAATTTTTTCACAGGCTTCAAAACCATTCATTCCTGGCATCATCACATCAGAGATGATAATGTTGGGGATATATTCCAAGGCTTTGTCTACGCCTTCTTTTCCATTACGAGCTTCAATGACTTGATAATTTTCGTCGATGGAAGAAATAATAAATTGTCGAAGGTCATCATTGTCTTCAATGACTAAGGCAATATTGTTTGCATCTAAGTCTACCTCACTTTTGGAGATGGGTGATTTTTTATTGATGGGTTGAACAGTTGTAGGTTCATAACTCAAAACGTTTACTTCTTCTTTTTCAAAACGCATTGGAATATTTACTTCAAAGCAACTTCCTTCTCCTCGTTTACTTTTGAGTTTGATCGTCCCATCCATTAATTTCACCAACTCCTTACACAAAGAAAGTCCAATACCTGTTCCTTGATATTTTCGGGTATTTGAGCCATCTACTTGAAAGAATCGATTAAAAATTTGGGCTTGTTCTTTTTCTGAAATGCCAATGCCCGTATCTGTAATTTTGAAAATGAAATGAATTTGATGGTTGATTTCTTTTTCATAAAATTCAATATCTACCGTACCTTTTTGATTGGTAAACTTAATAGCGTTAGAGATTAAATTAGAAACAATTTTTTCGATTTTATCTTGGTCAAAATCAAAATGTTGAATGACTTTGTTTTGGGGATATGTAAATAGAATGTTTTTTTCTTTTGCCAAAAATGAAAACGAATTCAATAAGGGATTTATGACATCTACGATATTTTTTCTACTCAACTCTAGATGCATTTGATTATTTTCCAATTTGGAAATATCCAATAATTGATTGATGAGGTCTAAAAGTTTTTGACTATTATTTTGTGCTAGTTTCACTCGACTTAACCAAGGTCTGTCGGGATGCTTAATGACTTGTCCCAAAGGTCCCATAATCAAAGTAAGTGGCGTACGAAATTCATGGGTGATATTGGAAAAGAAATCGGATTTTATTTTGTCTAACTCTTCTAATCGTGCCGCTTCTTTTGTCTTTTGTTCGGCTAATTGTTTTTGTTTTAATTGTTCTAAGTTACTTGCAATTTTTTCCTTATTGGCTTTTTCTTTTTCCTTCGTAATTAGTATAAAACGATAAGCCAAAATAGCTGTTGAAGTTAACAGCATCCAAATATTGATAAATAGATTCGTCCAAACATTATCACCAGGATTGTCAGAAATATTCATGAATAGGAGACGAAGAGGGATAGCAACAAAAGGAAGTAACAAACCTACACTAAACACTCGAGCGAAATCATTTTTTGAAAATAAAAAATAGATTAAAACACCGATTAGCGTAATAAAAACCATTGCTAAAGGAAAGGCCCTTACCGCAAACCAGAGATCACTATACTTAAGAGGAAATATTCTAAATGCAAGACCTAATACAGTAATAAATGCAAGGGTAATCAATAACCATTTGAGGATAATATCTATTCGCGGAAAATTTATACTCGTTTTTATATAAACCCTTGCAAATTGAAAGATGGCAACCATTCTAAATAGCGCAGCCAATGTATTGAGGTAGGTGAGCAGTCTTGGGTTTTCTTTAAAGAAAAGTAGATAACATTCATTATTAAATTCATTTAAAAAACTGGTAAGACAAATGGAAAGTTGGAAAAAGAAAAACCAAAAATATACTGGATCTCTAAACCCAAGGAATAGAAAAAATGAAATGATTAAAAGACTTATGGCCACTCCATTTAATAATAAATGGCCACCATAATGTCCATTGAGTTGTTGAGGTCCATCTAAAAGATATTTTTGTTGCAGTTTTACCTCAATTTTAGATTGCGAAGATTCCGCCATACTTAACTTAACCCAGACCGCAATCGAATCTTTTTGTTGAATCTCAGCCCAAACAAAAGATGGATTCACTTTTTTGGGCGAATCTCTTTTTGAAAAAGGATAGGCGGTTCCAGAAAAAGCAGTACGTAATTTTTTATTGGTGTCAAAGATATGGGCTTCCACTTTTTTAAAAGTAAATTCATACGGCCATCCATTTCCTTCCAAATCAAAAATGATTCCGAAGGTGTCTAAGTCGATGGAAGAAGAAAGATGTATATTAAACCAGTAGGAAGTATGTGCTTTTAGCTTAAAAAATGGATCATTGCTTAAATTTATTAAGCGGGCATCTTTTATGTTTTTTTCTAATAAATCATCTATAGTCAATTCCTTTTCTTGTTCTTCTAATACCCAAGTTAAATTTGGAAGAACAAAAGTCTGGAATGAAGATTCCATATGATTTTGAGTGGATGGAGTAGGCCATAACAAGGCTGCATCTTTTCCTAATTGAGCAAACAAACTGCTACAGAGAAAAAGGAGTAAAGGAATCATCCAATTGATTTTTGCCTTTACCATTTATGGGGTTTTTTGGTGTTTTAACAAATATACAAAAAACATAGATAGTTGTAAGAAAATCTTAATATCAAGAAGCGAGAATGAATGTTTTTTAAAAACAAAAACCTTGCAGATCATTTGATCTACAAGGTTTTGATATAGTCGGGATGACAGGATTTGAACCTGCGACCCCACGCCCCCCAGGCG
>JAHDCJ010000129.1 GCA_020629935.1 Saprospiraceae bacterium
TATTAAAGCTAATGTGTCTCTTGATTTATTTGCTAATTATGAAACGATTGGCATTACCATACATCTAGATATAGATGACCCCGAAATGGATGCTTATGGAACCATCGAATATAAAAAATCATCAGAGAATATTTGGAGAACAGGCTTTCCTTTATCACGAATGAATAATAATTTAAAAATGGTTTGTGGTTCTATTTTTTGGCTAGATCAAGGAACAGCATACGACATTAAAGTCAGTTTAGTGGACCCATCAACTGTAGCCCTAAACGGATTCGAATTACAGGGTAATATAAGCACAAAATCAGAACCTTCCTTTAGCACAAATGGTCAGGTTTATCATGTGTCTCCTAGTGGAAGCGGAACAGATTACACCTTACAAGAAGCACTTAATCTTGCAGAAGCTGGAGATAAAGTTTTACTACAAGATGGAAATTATTATACGGGGAATTTAACCATTCCAAATAATGGAAATGCCGCTAATCCTATTCTCATTGAAGGCGCTGGAAACAATGTAGTCATCAATGGAGCACATGAAGAAGAGTTAATCTGGACATTATTAAGTAGTGATGTATACTACACCTTTACAAAAACTAAAAACCCTAATCTTGTAATCGCAGATGGAATGCGGTTCTATCCACATCAAATTTATCAGAACTTAAGAAACAATAAGATAAATTACGATTTGTTCAGTACAGGTAATTCCAACATGCCAGGATTTTATCGTAATCCCAGTCAGTTTCCGAATGTCAATGATCCTGCGGGTCTGACCGATTCTACTTTATACGTTAAATTTTTAAATGGCGAAAATCCTAATGATAAAGACATCATCGTTACCAAACAAGAAAATGCGTTTACCTTAAATAATAATAGTCATATAATATTTAGAAATCTTAGCATTGAAAACTATGGGCGGGCTCCCTTGGCCACTGCGGTAATAGTTAATAATTCAGATAATATTACATTTGACAATTGTAGATTGAGCGCTAATAATTCAGGTATTCTTTTGGGTGGAGATTCGAAAAATATATTAATACAAAATTCAATATTTGAAGATTATTATGTGAATTGGACCGCTTGGAAAACAAAAGCAACAATAGATGTTTCTCCTTTTAATCAAGTTTTTGGCCCAGGAGGAAGATATCTTGAAAAAGGAGGTGTGGTCTATTCTAATGATTTTTATGGAAAGGGAATTGTCATTCGAAACAACCTTTTTCAAAATTATAATCAAGCGGGAAAAATCACACCGAGTGCAGGAACAGCTGGTCCTTTTCCTTTAGATACACATGCTTCTACCTTAGAAGTTGACTTTTATAATAATACTATAAAAAACACAGCTAGTGATGCATTTGAAATTGATAACTTCGCACGTAATGTGCGTGTTTTTAACAACCGATTTGAAAATTGCCATGCTCCATTGTCATTAGCTGCGGCAGAAGATGGACCGCTCTATATTTTGAGAAATGTAATGGATGGTATTCCTCAAGATGAATATATTCTTGGTGGGCAAATTACCATAAACAAAGGACATCCTTTAAAATTCCAACAGAGCAACAGTGAAAAGGTCAACGGAGATATTTTCTTTTTTCACAATACCGTTAATACGAAAAGTGAAGCATTTGGAATGAATCTTTCACTAACAAATCCTAATGTGCCCTTTACAAATTTTGTTTCTAAAAACAATATCATACAATCTGATGATGGCAAAGTACTACGTATCCGAACTAAAAACCCTGCCCCTGTGCTTAACATGACCAATAATGGATATTATTCTATTGAACAAGCAACAAATAATAGTAATTTTAAAATCGCATGTGCTAAACTGGGCAATGTTTCAGAGACCTGCTACACTTCAATTGAAGATATATTTTCAAATTTCGGCTTTGAAGAAAATTATGTGTATGCCAATCCCGATTTCATCGATGCTTCAAATGGAGATTATAATTTAGACATTGAAAGCCCAATGATAGACGCGGGTGTATTAATTCAAGGAATTAATGAAAATTACATTATAGGAAGTGCTCCAGATATCGGTGCTTTCGAAAATGGGATTGTAAATACAGTTCATATATCAGAGGAAAATCTATTATCCATTTACCCAAATCCAACTACAGGATTAATTAATATAAGCACTGACGAATCCATAGAAACTATAGACGTTTTTAATTCCGTTGGCCATTTTATTCTAAGACAAAACACCAATGGAAAAAACACGCAGATTAATCTAGGAACATCTAAAGGTCTTAATCTTTTAAAGGTAACTTATTCTTCTGGAAAAATTATCTATAAAAAAATCATAAACATTCAATAAAAAAAGTTGGCCTTGGTCAATGGAAAATTCGAATAGATAATAAAAGGAAAAGATTTAAACTTAAAGTGAGTACTTACTTTGTGTTAATTACAAAAAGATCAACATTCAAAGTAAAAAAAATATAAAAAAGTAATTCTTAGATAATCCCCTTCTATAAAAATCAACATCAATTGTTTTATTATAGAAGGGGATTTCTTTTTCATTATCGCATATACGTTCCATCAGGCAACACCGTTGGAAAACCATATTGAGGGTCCGTAAGTAATTCATAAACGGCAGGATCATTTGTTTCTACCAGATCTCTCGTATTTAAATCCCATTCTTGATCAATTTCATTTAAGCGATTTTCTTGTGCGCCTAAGATTGAAGTTAAAGACCAATAGATATACTCTGTTACCATGCATCGATAATCGCAGGTCGCATCATCATAGGTATACCAAGCACCTGCTGGATAAGGATTGGGGATAGAAGTAAAATTTCCTCCACGCGCTATATCCATTGCATCGGCCAAGGAAGTTCCTTGCATTTCGCCAAAGATCGAAGGATAAGCATTTGCATATCCCGCAGCCGAAATGATATGAAAGACTTCTTCCAAGCTGGCATCAAATTGACCCGTTTGTCCATTAGTATGCCAATCGATAATCGTCTCATCATTTCCAAGATCTTGGGCAGTGCTAATACTATTTCCTAAACCATTTAAATCCCTTTCTTTTTTCCACATAACGATAGCCGCACCTGCATTTTGCATAGCCGTTAAAACTACAGGATTATCGACCGTTCCATCTTCATCATTATCTAAATATTGTGCCATTACATTCGCTGCATGTAGTAAGCGATTATCATCTACTTCCGCTACTGCATAAATAGAAATATCGAAAACCAAGACCTTCTTTACAAACTTTTTCAACCCACTATCTTCATTGGCTACAATCGTAAAATTCGGATCATTCCCTGGATCAATCACTACGTTTTTATTACAACTACTTACTAAAATTAGTAAACTCCAAAAAAATATATTTTTCATCTTATTATGTTTTATTTATTAAGTTTTTTGATAACGTTAGTATACCATCACTTAGTATAATTTCTTTTCATTTTGGGGCGGCTTATCCTGCTATTCGCTATTATTCCGCAATCGGCAGGGCTGTTCGGCATAGTTGTGGCTAGTCTTCGCTAACACTCAGCCGTCACCACGCCTTGCCGCTCTAGCCATCCCTCATACTTCATACCGCTGCTATCAGGGCCGCAGTATTTCCGTAAATTACGGACAACAATTAGGACTTATTTTCTAAGTTTTTAATTTTCTCCAACATCATATCAGGATATTCATGATCTGGATTTATCGATTTCGCTTGTTCAAAATATACTTTCGCATCTTTCAATTCGCCCATTTTAAAATAACATTCTCCAATAGAAAATATGGCTAAAAAACTATTCGAATTGATCTCTAAAGATCGTCTAAAATCAGCAATTGCTCCTTCATAATCTTTCACTGTCATTCGAACAAACGCCCGATTATCAATCGCTTCATAAAACATCGGAAACGTTTCTTCTGCTAAAGAATAATACTTAATCGCTTCTTCATACTTTTTATCATCCGTGAAGGTATAGGCTTGCCTATAATAATCATTCGCTTTGCTAATTTCTTCATCTACATCCAATCCTTTTTCTGCAGCATAAGCAGGAAAGTTTACCATTTTCAAATATAAATGATACCCTTCTAATTCGGTTTCTTCTACAGCTACATTCCCATAATACACACAATCAGAAACATCTTCTATAGGCAAATGCATGGCAAATACAGGAATGTTTTTTACCTCTTCTAAAGCTGGCAAAGCATTTACTGTTTGATAACTACACACATGCAAAGTATCTTGTTCGTCAATTCGAAGAATTTTCAAACAATGGTATTTTCCATCCTTAGAATGATATAGTACGTCGCCTGGATTTAATTTTCGCATCTTTTTTTGTTCTGTACTTGGTAAAATATTTAGCGGTAAAAAAACATCCCAAATGTAGTCATTTTGATACTTATGATTTGATTTTTTCCTATCTACTTTTCCTATTCGGAAATACTTCGGTGTATTTCGTCGACAAAATGCCTATTTACGACCAAAAAAAAGGAGGAATCCTATATTTTTTAGTTATTTTTATCGTTATCATTATTAAACAAATAGATTCTTATTATAAAAAATAAATCATGAAAAAATTATTCACTACATTATTCCTTGCTGCTTTCTGTATGGTAGCTTATGCTCAAGATCTTGAAGAAATCTTAGAAAATCATTTTGAAGTTGTAGGACAAGAAACCGTTTTAAAGACCAAATCAATGTCTATTGGTGGTAAAATGTCTATGGGGCCAATGACCTTCCCTATCGAAATGCATACCGCTAGAGGTAACAAACTTCGTATGAATATTACCTTTCAAGGATCAGAAATGATTCAAGCATTGAATGGAGATAAAGGTTGGATGAAAAATCCATTCACTGGAGGAAAAATAGAAGAACTTCCTGAAGATCAAGTAAAAGGTTTTAAAGATCAAGCCGATATGGACGGTGACCTTTGGGACTATGCCAAAAAAGGTTCTAAACTTGAATTGTTAGACGATGAAGATTTTGAAGGAACAGAGGTACATGTTTTACACCTTACTAAAGAAGATGGCGATGAAGTAAGTTATTATCTAGACACGGATAGCTATGTAGTACTTAAAAGCGTTTCTAAAAGTGCTGTACCGGGAGTAGAAACTAAAGTAGTAACCACTACCATTTTTAGTGATTATAAAGAAGTAGAAGGAATGATCATTGCACATAGTATGACTATGGAAACCGAAGGGGTAGGTGCACAACAAGGTGGAGGTGCAAGAAGCCTGACCATTGAAGAAGTCAAAATTAATCCTGATTTTGAAAAAGGTTTTTTCGCCATGCCTGAAAAAGAAGCAGAAGAAAAAGGAGCTACTGGAAACAATAAGTAGTTCTAAAAAATACGAGTCCTTTCTTTATGTCTATTCCACTAGACATAAAGAAAGGATTTTTTTATAAACCAAACCCACTAATCCACTATGAAAAAATGTGTCCCCTTTTCTCGGGAAGTCCTCTTAACTTTCCTATTTATTTTCAGTTCTGGTTTTTTTGTTTTTACCCAAGCCCAAAAAGCAAAATCTAAACCTGTAAAAATAACCTCGAAAACCTTTGGCGCAATAGAAGCAAGACACATTGGTTCAGCTACAATGAGTGGCCGTATTTCTGCGATGGACGGTGTAGATGAAGATGGACGTATCGTCTATGTAGGTTCTGCCGGTGGTGGGGTTTGGAAAACCAAAAACAATGGCGTTACCTTCCAACCTGTTTTTGATAAACACGCCCAAAGTATTGGAGCTATTTGTGTCGATCAACAAAATCCAGAAACCGTTTGGGTAGGTACTGGAGAACCTTGGACAAGAAACTCTACTTCTGTAGGTGATGGAATTTACAAAACCACAAATGGAGGAGACAAGTGGAAAAAAATGGGACTCGAAAATACCGAACGTATTGCTCGGGTGATTGTTCACCCAAAAAATTCATCTATTGTTTATGTCGCTGCACTAGGTCATCTTTGGGGCCCCAATAAAGAACGTGGTGTTTATAAAACTATTGATGGTGGAAAAACTTGGGAGCAAATGCTATTCGTAGATGAAAACACTGGTTGCGCTGACCTTCAAATGGACCCAGAAAATCCAGATATTCTTTATGCAGGAATGTGGGATTTCAGACGAAAAGCGTATACTTTCCGTTCTGGAGGAAAAGGTAGTGCGGTTTATCGAAGTAAAGATGGTGGAAAAACTTGGACCGAACTCAAAAAAGATTTACCCGAAGGGGAAAAAGGAAGAATTGCATTATCTATTGCTCCCACTAAACCAGGAAGAGTTTGGGCTTTAATAGAATCAAAAAATACGGCGCTCTACCTCTCCGACAATTATGGAGACTCTTGGCGAAAGATGACCGAAAGTGGAACCGTAGCTGAACGCCCTTTTTATTTTTTCTTATTAGTCCCCGATCCTATAGACTCTACTCGAATTTACAAACCAGGTTTTCAATTATCCTTTAGTAAAGATAGTGGAAAAACCTTTTCTAACCCTTCTCCCCAAGGTGGAAATGTGCATGTAGATCACCATGCGCTTTGGATTAATCCTAAAGATAATAACGAGATGTATTTGGGTACAGATGGCGGCGTTTATATGTCGAGAGATCAAGGAATCACTTGGCGCTTTGCCGAAAATCTACCGATCTCTCAATTTTATCATGTGAGTGCAGACAATGAAATCCCCTATAATGTATACGGCGGATTACAAGACAATGGCTCTTGGACGGCGCCCTCTGAAAAAATAGGCGGCATAAAAAATGGCGACTGGATGAATGTAGGTGGAGGTGATGGATTTAATGTAATGGCCGATCCCGAAAACAACAATTATGTCTATTGGCAATACCAAGGAGGGAATATGATGCGCTATCATAAAGACACCAAAGAGACTAAAGAAATTCGACCATTTTCTGATGATGCAAAAAAGCAATTGCGCTTTCATTGGAATACGCCTTTGTATATTAGCCCTGATGGAAAAAGAATGTATGTAGGTGCTCAATATTTATTTCGCTCCAATGATAAAGGAGAATCTTGGACCAAAATTTCTGAAGACCTAACAACCAATGATCCTAAAAAATTACAGCAAGAAAAATCAGGAGGTTTAACCATTGATAATTCAACCGCAGAAAATCATTGTACCATCTTTTCTATTTGTGAATCACCCAAAGACAATCAAGTAATTTGGGTTGGTACCGATGATGGGAATATACATGTAAGCACCGATGGAAGTAAATCTTGGTCAAAAGTAAATGTAACGATAGAAGGTGCTCCGCTTAATCCTTATGTCTCTAGTATCGCGGCTTCTAATTTCGATAGAAACACGGTTTATGTCACCTTAGATGCTCATCGAAATGGCGACAAAGCTTCTTATGTTTATAAGTCTACCGATCTTGGAAAAACATGGCAGTCGTTGACTACCGAAACCATAGAAGGACATTGTCATAAAATTATTCAGGATTATGTAAATCCATCTTTATTATTTCTAGGCACAGAAATGGGACTTTTTGTTTCTTTTGAAGACGGTGCAAGATGGGTACGATTTGAAGGCAAAATTCCTAAAGTTTCTATTCGAGACATGGTCTTACATCAAAGAGAGGAAGATCTTATTTTAGGTACACATGGTCGTGGTATTTTGATTGTAGATGATATTAGTCCACTTCGTAAAATCAATAAAGAGCTGTTAGAAAAAGACGTTGCGTTCTTAGATGAAGATCCATATATTTTAAGAAAGAGTGGAGGTGCTTTTGGATTTAATGGTGATCAAACTTTTGTTGGCGCCAATCCAAGTTTTAGTCCAGTGATTACTTACTACCTAAAAAAACGCCATGTCTTTGGAGATATGTTTATTGAGATATTAAACGACAAAGGCGAATTTGTACAAAAAATTATTGCAGGAAAACGCAAGGGTTTAAATCGGGTTTCTTGGGAACCTCGACGCAAAGCACCAAAAATTCCTCAATCAAAAAGTCTTGATTTTAGAGCCTTCTTTGGTCCACCATTACCTGCTGGAGATTATACCATAAAGATGACTAAGAAAGAGGAGGTGTACACCCATAAAGTTACCTTAAAATATGACCCCAACTCTCCTTACCCTGCCAAAGATCGAGCACAGCAAGTAGCAGAAACCAATAGAGCATATGATTTAATTGAGACCCTAGCTTTCATTGATCGACAGATTTTAGATGTACGTGATAAGACGAATGAATTGAAAGATAAGACCAAAGGGAAAGTTCAAAAAAAGATCCAAACCTTATACATAGAAATGGACACATTACGTAAGACTTTAGTTTCCAATGAAGCTAATCGAATTGCGGGTGAAATTCGTTTAAGAGATCGCTTGACAGAGGTGTATGGAGCCATTAGTAATTATAGTGGTAAGCCGACTAAATCACAAATTAAACGTTTGGATGTGATTGAGAAAGAGATGAAGAATATTCAAGAGACTTTAGATAAAGTAAAACGAAATGAACTTCCTAGTATTAATAAAGCACTCACCAAGATCAATGAAACTCCAATTGAAGTAATTACTTATGAAACATTTTTAAAAGAGAAAAAAGCCGAAGAAGAAAAAGAAGGAAGTGGAGGCTTTCATAATAAACACGATTGGAAACGTTTTAAGAGAGGAAATTGGAAGTCGAGTTTTAATTTTTAAATCAAGTGGTTTAAAAATTAAATGTAATAGGTTTTCTGTTTCTTCATTTTTTCTTGATAAAAAACGAAGCAAAAAAATCAAGACTTATTTCATTTCTTAACGCATTTTATATGATACAAAACTTAAACAAAATAAACTCGCTGCGCTCAAACAGTATTTTGTTCTTAACAGTTTTGTATCATATAAAATACTAAAATGAAATAGGTCGAATCTGGTATGCAGTTTTTTCTTTTGTCGTAGTTTTGATGTTTTTTGATTCAAGAGTTTTAAGGTCGATCACCTGAAGGTGATCGGCGAAAAGAAGGATCGACCTTAGGCTGTTTAGAAAATATGCACTTTAAAATCGTTAAGAACAAAATACTGTTTGAGCGCAGCGAGTTTATTTTGTTTAGATTTTAAAGTGTATATTTTCGTTAAGAACAGGCGAAAGTCTTGATTTTTTTGCTTCGTTTTTTATCAAGAAAAAATGAAGAAACCACATTAATAAATATCCTATAATTTAATCACCTGAACTTTGACATCTTTACCTTTCCATTCTTCAGGAAGTTCTCCTATTTTCCACTCCGTTCCTGTGGTTTCTAGGTAGTAATACTTTTTGAGATTACTGTACCAATAATTCATTCCTCTAACAGGAACGCCAGCTACCCCTACGCCCAAATGAGCGACTTTACTTTTAGGTGGATCAATATAAACCAGAGCAACATCATAGCCTATCTTTTTAAGTAAAGCAGCGGTGAGTATGGCCATATCTTCACAATCACCAGTGCCATCATTGATCGTTTGCATTGGGAATTTGGTATAGTCATCAAAGCCCGTTAATTTATCGTCTACATAGTGTAGAGATTGAACCATGCGTGCGACAAACATCACTTCATCTTTTGGACGCCATTTGTATTTTTTACCATCCGTTTTAATGATCTCTTTTAGTCCTTCACTTAGGTCTTGTAAACCGATATCCGATTGATGCACAAACCATGCGTAGTAATTTGCATTACCTATCCATTGTGGTCTTTTTACTTTTTCATAATAATGCACCACATCGGAAGGAATGGCTACTTCCCATTTCCATGTTGTACTAAAATTCCATTTTAGGTATTTGACAATATTTCGTCCTTTACCATTCGGACTAATATCTAAATCATCAGGAATACCATCCGCGTCTTTATCATTTTTAGGTCGCACAGGGAGTGCTTTGATGGGTTTTCTTTTGCCCTTATTTTTCCCTTTAGCTTTTTCTATTTTCTTTTGTCGTAAGAGTTCTTTGACTTTAAGGTCGCTTTTTTGTTCTTCTAATACCCCAAGTTTATGTTGAAGATGATGGACATAAAATCCAACTGCTCCAATTAAACCCAACATTAAAAGTAAGACACCTATTTTTTTCATGACATGTTATGCTGAAAGATAAGTCATTAAACCGCCTGCGGCTTCAATTTTTTGAAACTTTTCGTAGGCCTTATCTGCAAGTTTGGACGTAAGAGTTTCGATATAGTAACTCCCAGCCGCTGGATCACTAACCCAATCCAACTTAGACTCATACTTCAATATATGTTGCACATTTCGGGCCACTCTTCGACTAAAGTCGTCGGGTTCCCCATAAACAGTGTCTGCGGGGAAGACAGTAATGCTGTCAGCTCCAGCCAAAATACCCGACATGGCTTCCGTAGTTGAACGAATCATATTGGTGTGTTTATCATCCGTTTGAGTACTTAAAGCCGTTTGTATATGGATATGTGGCAAGGTTGGATTTTTACTTCCATAGGCTTCTAGGATATTGAGCCATAAAATTTTCATGGCACGCATTTTAGCAATTTCTAGAAAATAATTTCCACCAACACTAAATTCAAATTGCATATGTTTATTAATCACATCTACATCTAACCCCATCTCTGTAAGTTGAGCAAGATATTCACTTCCCGTAGCCATTGCTATAGCTAATTGTTGAGATGCGGTACTTCCTTGTCCTTGCAAAAACATCGTACTTACATTAATCACAGTAAAATTAGATAATTGTCTTTGCGCATAATCGATAGCATCCATGAGATTCATCATGTCGAGATTTTCATCGGTATAGAATTCTCCATTTTCGACAAAGTAACCCAAAGGATCTAGATGAATTCCGCCCTTACAAATTCGAGGATTAACGCCTTTGGCTTTGATGGCTCCGTGTACAAAGCTCAAGACTTCCATTGGCTCACTTTCTACCATCAAGCCTCTAAAAAACAGATGTAAAATTTCTACTTGGACATCTTTCAATAATTGAACGATATTCTTTTTATCAATCAAATTATCAATCTCAAAATCGGGTGCTTGGAGACCACCGTTTAAAGCATCTAACAATACTTTATTCGCTTGTTTACAAGCAGCCACATTTTCCATAATTTCAATGCGTTCTCTGACAAGCCATTGATTATTTGTTTTAGCAAAAGAAGGTAAATTTATCGAATCGATATCTTCTTTCCGATAAAACGGCTTCAAGTCAATGCCTTCTTCAGGCGACCAATCTAGACTATCTAAGGATTTTCCTTTTAAGTCTTTTTCTATTTTTGCTAGCCATTCAGAAGTAGGAACTTCTGGAAAATCTTCAAATAAATTTAAGGGTTGATCTGCCATAATTATTGATATTGTTTTTCTGAAATTCCACCTTTCACACTATCTGCGATTACTTTAAATGATCCCTTCCCGCTAATGATCCATCGCACGGTCACATAGCCCATCCCGGGAATATTATTCACTTCTAAAACAGAAGGATTATGCTTTTGTTCGACACTAAGATTTAGGTCTCGATTAGTCACACGCATACCTGCCAACACTTTTGCGCCTTCTATACGAATATGATCTGGGCGATTAATTTTATTTTTGATATCATGACTTGAATGCGTAGGAATCATTCGTTTGTTATTTACTACTGCGGTGACTTGATTCAATCCTCCACCAAGATCAATTACTTCAATTTCTTGAACTTCAATTTGTGGGGTTTGGTACGCATGATAAATGGTAAATGCCATATTTCGATGCGCATCATTTTCGATCATGAAGGTTGGATTAATTCGAGTAAAATTCTTTTTAAATCCGCCAATTTCAATTTCCCCATATTGAGGATGATTATATTTTTCCCAAGGAACAAAAGCTTCTTCGAATAATAGATATTTGTCAAATTTATAATAATCTGGACGAGAGCTTTCATTTTTATAATCTTTACCAAAAAGATAATAGGAAGACCAAAGTTCATTGGTAAAAGTAAAGATGCCTAGTCCTCCATAAAACCAATCCAACTCCCCTCCAAAAACCGAATACAAATCTTTATATACCGTTAAGTAACGATAGCCCGGTAAAAGATCTGCCCCTTTTTTCCCAAGTGCATCATAGACTTGAATGTCTTGTCTATTATAAGTCGATTTATCTTCTTCTGCTCCAGGACCACGCAGCAGCATTCCTCCTGAATTATGGTAAGATTGTGCCCCACCAATGTTTTGATGTTCCATTACAAAATCGGCTACCGCTTTATTTTCAGGTAAAGAAAAAGGATATTTATAGGCTCCTCTTTGTACATAATCAGGTTGCCAATTCCATCCCCAATCTCGATTAGGATCGTAGTATCCTGTGCGATCTTCATTCACCCTACCATCTCCATCATTGTCTAATCCTTCCATGCCTAATAATTGATAATCACCAGGCTCATCAATTTTAGCAGGGATCATCCTCCGTGGATTTTCAGGATCAATTTTATATCTACCATTAATGGATTTTCTTCGCATCATCGTAATGTGTTTATCTCCATTCAAGTCATCATATCCATCCTCATCAAACAAGCCGTCGCCATCATCATCAATGGCTTCCATTCCAGATCTTGGGGAGTGTGCGGTATTGGCTTCGTAGAAGTAAGATTCTCTAGCATCTGGGTTTATTGTTGGAGCAACGTAGATTACTTTTTCTTGTAGAAGTTGTTTCACAAAATCTACTCGATCAAAATTTTCGGCCAAATACCAAAGGGTATACAAAGCATATTCCGTACCTTGAATTTCATTAGAATGAATATTTCCATCAATATAAAATCCAGGTTTTTTATCCGCATTTCCTGTTTTAAAATCGGTTAAAGTCAATAGCCATATTTCTCGATTTTCTACCGATTTTCCAATACTTTCTAGTTGGATCAAATTGGGATGTGCAGCAGCTAATTTTTTACAAAGATCAGTGATCTCTTTATAGTCATAATATTTATTCCATCGAATATCTACCTTGGGATTAGCTGGCGCTCCTGGTGCTTGAAACGTATAATCCTGAGCTTGAATAAATAAAAAGCTTAAACAACTAAATAAAATAAGCGTAGTCTTTTTCATAGGATTATTTTAAAGAAATTTGTTGTTCATCAAAGCCACAAATCGCACTTCCTGCTTTTACTTTTATTGATCCATTTCCTTGAATCAACCAAGTTAAATGTACCGACTCATCTCCTTTGATAATCTTAAGGACTTGAATCGGTCGGCCAGAAATACATTGTTGATTTGCATTCAGTAAGAGTTCAACTTTAGGCTTTCGAACCCAGCGCGTTCGTTGTCCTATTTCGGTGCCCGTGGGTAAAAGTCCCGCATTATAGACTTCAAGACTAAGTCGTGTTAAGCCACTTCCCATCTTTTCCGTCTTGATATTTTTCAAATGGATTTGTGGCAGCATATTCGCCACCGCAGTTACAAATTCTAAATGTTCTTTTTCTATTTCATCCATCTTATCATAGGGAGGCACGGTACTAAGCATCGTATTTACGCCACCAATTTCTACCTTATGATTTGGAAAATCTGGATGTGTAAAGTTTTCCCAAGGAATAAAAGCATTCGCAATATTTTCTTTTTTTGCCCATTCAATAAATCGAACGGTTTCATTATCTAAATCGGGTTTAGGCGCTTTAGCCGCAGTATCTAATTCAATTTTCGGGACCCACCATGCAGGTGTTGAATAGCTAAATCGGCCGTAATGAAAATAAGCCCATTGATTAAAATCGCCTCCAGAAGAAGAGACTTTAGGTGCTTCTTTTTGACTAATTTTTTCTTTATAAATTTTACTAATTTGTTGATATACTTTTTCATCTGCTTCTTGGATAGAAGAAACAATTCTTTGCTTTGCTTTGGCCGCATTATGTTTCCAAGGATGCATTAAACTGTTTGCTGGACCAAAACTTATGGTGGTGTGAATATTCCATTGATCAAATAAAAAATCGAGCAGATCACGTGTCTCCGTTTCTGATGCCGCATAATTTCCAGAAGCTGATTTAAACGATGGAAATTGATATGGGAAGTTATGATTGATATTTACTCCGCCTTCTCCATCTTCATTCCAAACACCATCTTGATCATTATCTAGGCCTTCGGTAAGTAATCGATGTGTGCCCTTTTCTCCCTCTTCTACTTTGGCTTTAACCATCACCGATTCGTATTTGTCCAACATTTTATAATGTCCCGTTTCATCTTCTACACGCATCATGGTAATCACTCCATCTTTATTTAAATCTTCAAAAGGGTCTTCATTCATTCGACCATCTCGATCATTATCAAAAGAAGTATGATTTAAAGGATTTCGTTTTTTTATTTTTGAAAAATAACCCAAATATGCATCTGGACTTACCACAGGAATGATATAAAAAGAAGCGGTTTTCAATACTTCTTTCTCTTTAGCTAAAGCCTCCGCTAAACGCAAAGCGAGATCCGCACCATGAATATATTTACCATCTATTCCAGCTAATATGGCAATGGCAGGATTTTTATCCTCACCAATCTGCAACCCAAATATTTCCTTTCCGCTTGCACTTTTCCCTAGACTTTGAAAATTTACATTCGCTTGATTTCCTAAGTTTTTT
>JAHDCJ010000130.1:0-5193 GCA_020629935.1 Saprospiraceae bacterium
TTATATAGAAATCACATTCGATTTAGCCCATCTTAAATCATCGGTTAAAATCAAAACGCCCTTAAAATATTCAACTAAATATTGATTGCCGCCTAAGTTTCTATAGCTTATATCTTTGGTTTGTCTGTCCTTTATAATCTGTTTAATCTCATGGTCCATAAAAGCACCTTCTACATCGATAAGTTCTTTTAAGGTAAGCAAATTTCCTTTTTGCCTTAGTATAGGATCACCCAGTTTTTTTCTCGAAAGGACTTCAATAAGGAGATCATAAATATGTTCTTTTTTTAGTAGCTCCTTTTTTATGGATTTTTCATTTTCGTTAAAATGAATATTCATTTCATATTTATTCTCTTCCCAAATTTTGATTTCATTAATTTCATTTCGAAGTACCATTACCTGCTTTTCAAAATATAATTGATGCTCAAATTTTTCAGCTAATCGTTGGATGTGTTTTTTTATGTGTTGATCCATTTTTAAATCTTAAATTCTCTTTTAAAATCAAGAAAGATGAAGTTAACTATTATATTGGAATTTGAATTGATAAATCAAAAACGCTTAAGCTTAATCCAAGATTTAATGTTCATCTTCGAAAAATTGTATCCTTCGATTACTTCAAATGAGCGCGGTTAATCTAATGCTTCAATCAATTGTTGGATTTCATTTCGAAAGTTCTGATCAAAAGAAATCGTTTCATTTTTCGATTTTGCTAATTGTACCAATTGTAAGCCTACATCAACTAATTTATCCATTTTTGATCCTGCGATGGGTGACCAAATTTTTCCAGAAGGTAAGCCAGTTTGTGGTCTGGAGAAATAATAAACAGCTCCATCAAAACCAATTGCTTGCTCATCTTTTGGGATCTTAGTTTGCTTAATTACTTTTTCAAATAACGTTTGAACTAATGTAGCAGAGGCCTTGTCAATTACCGAACGATAAGCAATGATTTTAGTTTTTTTCCATTTTTTATTATCCCAAATCATCCGATCTCCTTCATGATAAACAAGGATATACTTTTCGGTATTTTTATCCCATTCGATGTCTAAAACACTTTCGGGCATAAAGGAAGGCATGACCTGAAAACGAATTGCTGGATGCTCTGTTAAACCTTCAAACAAAACTTGACGAACCTTGGAATGGTATTCAAATTCAAAAGAAGAGAGATCAAATATTCCATCTACTGGTTCCAAATGATCTTGAGATTTTAGCGAACTTATGGCGAAAGTCAAAAATAAACATACTACAATTTGTATGGACCTTTTATTCATTTTTCGATCTTTTTAATTGACATATGCTTTAGAGGTCTTTGGATATTCTACCTTTTTCAAAACCACATGACCATCTTTAGTTTTAAAAATTAACCGAGTCTTTCCTTTATTTAATTTAAATTGAAAATGGTGGGATAGGGAAGTATAAAATTGATTAAATGCTTTTATCAATTGAGTCTTTTCTTCATTTAAATCTAAATGACAAGGTCTCTTTACTATATTCCATAATACATGGTTGTACAACCGAATGCTATCTTCTTTTTCGATAGTGAAATAATAATATGGAATGCTTTGACAACCATCATTGGCAGTAAGCATTCCATTTCCATCTCCCTTTTGATATGGAGTGAAAAAAGTAAATCCCATCATATCTAAAAGATTATTTTTGTATAATGTTTTGTTTTTTTCATCATCCAATAAAGTGATTTTTTTTACTTGCCAAAAACCAAAAATCTCAGGAATAGAATCTCCCTTAGGAATTTGATTACTTCCTTCAGTAAACTTAAAATTAAGTTGCAATGTTTGCCCTTCTTTAATCGTAATTTTTTTAATAATTTGATCAAAGCCAACAAAAGAAGCCCAAACAAAATGTTCTCCTACAGGTAGTTCAAGTTTGTATTTTCCATCAAAATCGGTTTGAGTACCAATACCATTGTGGTTTGGAGAAATGGTAATAGTTGCAAAAGGAAGTGTTTCATTATTGTAGATAGAATCATAGGCAATGCCTTCAATAAAACCTGTTTGTGCAAAAATGCTACAATGAAAAACTAAAGCGAGAAAAGTAAAATAAAAAATCTTTGGCATTGGGTTTTATTTAAGAGATGCAACAAAAGATAACTTTGGTGTTTCCCCTACAAAAAACTTTTTAAGCCATGAAATAATGCCTTGTATGGACTCAGTTTTAGATTCGGAGATAAACCATTCCCCATACGTTTTAATTGTAAAGAATGCCACATCGTATCCAAAACGCCCATCTTGTCAAAAAAGCCAATTCCCGTTTTAATTTGTGGTACAGGACTTGCATCAATTGCGCCTGTCAATAGTTGATGAGCAACTAAAGGATTTCTACAAAAAGCTCTTCCTAAACCAATAAAATCTAATTCATTTTGTTCCAAAGCTTGATGCATAGCTCCAATGCTTCTAAAACCACCAGTAAGCATCAAGGGAACGGAAGTACGTTTTCTTACTTTTAAAATAAATTCGCTAAAGTAAGCTTCCCGAGCTAAAGTACTTTGTTTTGTAATGCCCATCATGGCTGCCTTTTCATAGGTGCCTCCCGAAACTTCAATAAGATCAATGCCCTCCGCAGAAAGTAAATCGATGACTTCCATAGATTCTTCCTCACTAAATCCTCCTCTTTGGAAATCTGCCGAATTAATTTTTATTGAAATAGGAAAGTCCGCTCCTAAGGTATTTCGCATAGCTCGATAAATCATCAAAACAAAACGTGCTCGATTCTCTAGAGAACCACCCCAACGATCTTTTCGTTGATTGGTGCTGGGAGATAAAAATTGACTGACTAAATAACCGTGTGCTCCATGAATCTGAACTCCTGCCCAACCTGCTTTTTTGGCGATTCGGGCTGTATTTGCATATCGTTCAATAAGCATCAAGATCTCTTCTTCAGTCAATGCTCTTGGAGTTTTAAATCCCATAGGCACTTTTAACTTTACAGCTGAAGGAGCTACAATGTCTTTATTAAAAGACTTAGGTGCCTGTCTTCCAGGATGATTGATTTGCATCCAAAGTTGGGTTCCATGTTGTTGACTAACCTCTGCCCATTTCTTCAATCCTTCTAAATCAGATTCGTCTTCTACAATCGCGTTATATTTTTCTCCTCTTGCCTTTTTATCTATCATCACATTTCCAGAGAATAAAATGCCTGCATGACTTTGTCCCCAAGTGGTGTACAATTTCTCTAAAATAGGAGAAAAATTTCCTTTTGAAGTGCCCATGTTTTCACTTAAAGCAGACTTTAAAATTCGGTTCGGTATGCTCACCCCACATGGAAGTGTAAACGCTTGATTGATAAGTTTCGTTTTATCCATTTTTGCTTTCTGTTTTAAGTCCAATGATTTGGGCAATGTACTCTTTTGTTTTGAACCTTTATTTTGCGAAATTCTTATTGTTTTTATTGTAAATTTATTTTACTCAGATGTAAAATTCTTACTATTTATTTGGCAATGAAAATTTTATATATGCTTACTTGATTTTTCAAATAATCGTTTGATATGTGCATCTAGTTTTCTTACTAAAACAGGGTAGGAGATTTTAGGATAAGAAAACTCTATATCTACCTGAACTACTTTATATTCAGAATCTGGATTCCAATCATTTTTAAATAATTCAGCTCGAAGCACGTTGACTTCTGTTTCATTTTTAATCACTGTAGTATGAAAAATATGACAGACATGTAGGTTATTTGCTTCTTGATAAATCAAATCTTGTTTAGTAAATTTTACTTGGGTATAATCGTATTGATTTTCAAATGCCTTTTTTATTATCTGGTTTAAATTATCGATTTTCTGTTCTAAACGATCGGCCTTTTTATGATTGTTATATTTTCTAAATAGATCAATTTGTTCGTCTTCATTATACAACTGAACCCAAAGAATATCATTTGATAAATTTCGTGCGACTTCAAATTTTTGTAGCAATTGAAAAGAAGGATTACAAGCACTAAAGATCAAAAAAAATACACTAAATATTAAAGCCTTTTTCATGGTTGAAATTTTAGAATATTACTACATAAATTAAGCCATGATTTATGTAATAACTAAAGCATTACTTCTTTTCTTTACAGTGTGTAAGTATTAATTCTTCTACTTCTTTTCCATACTTTTTGGTATACCCGCTTTCTACTGCCATTTGGAAATTCTGACAAGCTGTTTTTTTATCTTTTAAATCTAGAAAAATCAACCCTAAGTTTTTAAAACCATATGGATTTCTATCATTGATTAATAAACTTGATAAAATGGTTTCTTTGCCTAATTCACTATCTCCAGCTTTATGCAATGCAAGCCCTTTATTATTGTAAGGGTTTAAAAAATTGGGACTTAATTTTATGGCTTCATCGAAATCTGATACAGCTTCTCTATACTTGCCCATTTCCATCAAGACATATCCTCTCGTATTAGTCAATTCGGCAGTTACGCTATCTTTTTCCATCAATTGATTAAATATAGATAAAGACTTTTCATAATTTTTGCTCCCTAAATGATAAGCACCTAATTCATGCATAACCACCAATTCATCACTATGATTCTTTTCTAAAGTGGCTACACTATTTTTTATTTTGTCCATTTGTCCAATTTGCCGACCTGTAAATACATGTCCAACTAAACATTTTTTGTTTTTGCTATTGGCATTCAAGCAAGCTTCAAATTCTTGAAATGCTCGTTCATAATTAAAGACATCCACATAGCAAGAACCAATCATATACTGTGTTTCTCCAGTAGCATCGGGATATTTTTTTAAATTGGCTCTAAAGGCAGCAATGGCACCAGAAAAATCCTTATTAAAATACATTTTCATCGCTTTTTCATTGGCTGCTTCTTTTTCTTTTTCGTCAGCTTCCGAGATACTTGTTCCACAAGAGAAGAACCCTATACAAAGACATAAACAGCAAAAAAGGATTAAATTTTTCATTAATTAATTTTTATCAAAAAAGTTTTAAAACTAAAATCATACAAAGATAAAAAAAGGCTAATGAAATAATCATTAGCCCTTAGTAAAAGAAAAATTTGCCAAAATAATTTTAGTTAATGAGCAGAGGTTCTGTACTAGATACTCCATTGTCTGTCCATAACCTCACATAATAAATGCCTTGATTTAGTTCGTTTAATTCGATGTTTCCCGTTGCATTAATTTGTCGTTTAACTAAAGAGCCTTTCAAATCGAATATTTCTAAAATACCTGAAGTGTTTGG
>JAHDCJ010000130.1:5293-8869 GCA_020629935.1 Saprospiraceae bacterium
ATATACCTTGATACATTTGATTCATGACTAGTAGTCCATTTTATATCAATCTTTGATTTGTCTAATGCTCTTTGGGCAGTAAACGAAGTAAAATTTACTTGAGATTGGGCGGTTAAATTTAGACTAAAGCAAAATAAAAAGAAAATGAGGAATTTTAACTTGTTTAGGGTAATGATTTTATACATGGTGTTATCATTTAATTTATTAAATAGTTAATGATTGCAATTAGCCCTGTTTTTAACCCTTGTATATTTTATTTAATGGTTGATTGTGACGTTACAACTCAATATTTGCCTAGCCAACTTTCTCTTTTTCTATAATTTGGAAATTATTTTTGTGATACATATAATTTTAATCAATAAAAAAAATATAAAATCATATTGCATTAAGTTTTTAAGTATCTATTAAATTTTGTTTTATAAAGATCAGATTACTAAGACTCAATGTTTAGTTTAACTTTAGCGTTTTTATTTTTTGTAAAAAACAAAAGTTGAACATGAATTGTCCAACTTTTGTCATAAATTATTTTCTATAAAAACTAGATACTAATTTTATAGAATCGATAATGTGAAAATTGAATTTTCCTAGTTCCTCCGCTGGAACCCAGATCTCTTGATGTATTGCTGCACCAACGGTTTGTACCTTAAACGTTTGGAAATAATCCAAAGGAATGGAAAATTGGACTACATGACCAACTCCATATGCAGGCACATTCCACTCTTTGGTAATTTGAGTAGCATAAGCCTCATTTAATACGGGATAAAAAATAGGTTGATCTGCCAATCTGGGCGGAAAAGCTTTCCAATTCAATTGTAGAATTAAATCCAACTCTGCCTGATTGAGAGGCCGAAATAAGTCTTGCTTTTTCATGATGATTTAATTTAAAAAATTCGCGGAGGACATGGGGATCGAACCCACACCGCCTTTCAACGGCCTCGATTAGCAATCGAGTGCAACAAACCAATATTTGCCTATCCTCCGAATTAAAATTATAGTGCGCCTGGCCAGACTCGAACTGGCACCTGTACAGGGTTTAAGGCTGCTGTCTCTTCCTAATTGGACTACAGGCGCATAAAAAAAGCCACTCGGAATATCCGAGCGGCTCTTGATTTTTGAGGTTTATTTTCAATACAGCAGTCCCGGTTATTCTTTAAAATAACTTGATAATAATAAACTGCTTGTATATACTTTTTTCATTTTTTTGTACTTTTCAAATAGATAAACCTTAAGTTTAGGTTTTAAGTTCCTTTATACATTAAATAGTTGAAATTAATATGGAAAATGTGTTGAAAAAACAGTTGTATCAATTGTCGGAAGATTACATATTAAAACGTATCCACAATGCAGAAAAAGCTATGAAAGCTGCGCAAGATGCGGCAAACGATGATACGAAAAGTTCGGCAGGCGATAAGTTTGAAACTACGCGTGCAATGATGCATATGGAAATAGAAAAAAATGGAAAGCAATTAGAGGAAGCATTTAAAATTCAAAATCAATTAAAACAAATAAAAATCAAAGACTGCGAAATAGTGGAAGAGTCTGCTTTAGTAAAAACCGATAAAGGAACGTTCTTCTTTTGCATTAGCTTAGGAAAATTAATACATGAAAATCAAACCTATTTTGTCCTTTCTTTATTTTCTCCCTTAGGTGTTTTATTTAATAAGAAAAGAGTAGGGGACCAAGTCAATTTTAATGGACAACATTATATGATTTTGTCAGTTGAGTAAGTACTCACATTTTAAATAAAAAAACGCAGTTCACTATTTTGTAAACTGCGTTTTGATTGAAAATTTCTCTATCTTATTTCAATACCGTAATTTTATGTGTCAACTGAATATCCGCATTGGTCATACGAATAGTGTACATTCCATTGGGTAATTCATTTTGCCATTGAATAATATTTTTCCCATTGGTCAATTGTTGTGTAGGTAACATTTGCACAGTTCTGCCTAATTGATCTATAACCATAAATTGAGCTTCCGTAGCATGAGGTACATGCACTTCAATTTGTGCCATACTTTCTACTGGATTAGGAAATGCAGCCATTGAAAATCCATCCGTTTCTGTTAAACCATTGACACCTGAAGGGAAATCTTCTTGTACATTGTCGAAATATAAGGTATTACCAAAACCAGAATTTTCACCTGTATACGCAATGCCTGGAGCAGAGCCATCTACTCTAGAGTTTATTATCTTGGGAACATTTCCACTAAAAGCTACATTGTCATTAGCTAAGATCGAATTTTCATAGGAATTATCTCCATCTATACTCACTTTGGATCGTACCTCTATTACTCCAGCATTTTCGTTTAGGCTAGCCAAATTGACTACTGGGCCTACGAATCGAGGGCCTGAAGTTTGTATTGCCGTAAAGTTTCTTGTTGCAGAAGGAACAAAAACGGCATAATCTGACATATTCCAGGTTCCTGCCTCTCGTTTAAATTCATAAATTCCAAATGTTCCAGGTATACTAGCTGACTCTTTTAAATAGGTACAGCGAACAAATTCTTCTGCATTGCCTGAAGTTCTATGATTCGTAATAATTTGTGAGTTTTTTGACGTACCGCCATCTATTAATTTGGTAGCCAATTCCCAAGACATCGGGTCAAAATTATTGTCGTTTAAGTTGACATATAAACTATTACTTCCAGCTCCATGACCACTGAAATGACAGTCACCAGCAATGGCATAGGCAAGGTCAATATTAACGGCTAACAAATCTGCACCACCAGAAAAAGCAGGCATTTCATGATCATCTTGAAAAATTCTGCCGTTGCTGGCAGTAGTGCTACGCATAGCCCGAACTTGGTTGCTAGAAACCGTATACATTAAAAAGGTCCGATTCGAAGTATTACTGCCAAACATCGCTCGATCAACCACCACTTCTTTCACTCCATCAGCTACTAATTCATTACTAACCCATGGCCCAGAATTCGGTATGGTATTTTGATATACGGTTAGTTTATTATCTGTAGCTGTTTCTGTTAAAATATAAACATTCACATGTGCTTGACCACTAGAATTCGTCCAGAATCCATCAGCAACATCTAATACAATCCCACGCATTGGGGCATCTACAGTAAAATCATCATATAATAACCAAGATTGCCCATCATCTAATGAGCGAAAGACTTGAATCAAATCTGAACTGCCTCCAAAGTCAATATTATTGGTATAGGCTGCTGTATATAAGGCTCCATCATGGCCTATACCTATATCAAAACCATCAACAAAACCTGTTTGTACGACTACATCAGTGCTCATTCTAGTTTGACTTGATGCTTCTCTAGGTGCTTTTAGCTGAACTACATGATTAGGATCGGCTAACTGATAAACGCCTTCGCTATTTTTAGTAACAGGTCGTTCGGGCATGGTGTGATATAAAGCTGCTAAATCTGGATTAAATATTTCTAGTGCCGTAATAAGTTCCTCTCTCTTTTGTTGATATAAGGTGTGATCTTCTTCATTTTCTGCTTGCTTAATATCAGCAAGAATCGTTTTGATATGGTTAGGAATTTCTAAACTTGCTCCAAATGGATTGTTTGTAGAATTGGATGAATCACTTTGTGCAGTTAA
>JAHDCJ010000130.1:8969-10471 GCA_020629935.1 Saprospiraceae bacterium
AAATTTCCAAATGTGTAATCTACAGCATAAAAGTATTCTGCTATCACTGTGCCATCTATTGCTTGTGCTTGAATCCGTATTTCATCTACATGACCAGGGCTATTTAAAGTAAAAAATGAGGTTACCTCATAATTACTTCCTGTTGGATATGCTTGGGAGCCAACAGCACTATAGTCTGCAGGTAATGCCCCTTCAGTAAATGGCCGTACAAATACTCGAATGTCCTCGCCTGCATCATTGAAAAAAGAGGTGTTTACATAAATAAAAGTGCCTGGAGAAACACGAGCTGGACTTGGGACACAAGTTTCAATAAACATAGAAATATCTCCTGAGTACATATCTTCATCTTGATAATACTCCAATAGCATCACCGTAAGATCTTCATTATAAACCTGCACACGAATGGCATCTATACGGTGATTCCCAGTTATAAAATAAGAACCTCCATCACTACCCGTACCCATCAACAAAGGAGAACCAGGGGCAGTATAATTGGTGTTCAAGACTCCTCTAGTCATTGGTCGTAAATAGACGTGTACCCCATTAGGATCATCAGTTGAATAGTCAAAAGAAAATTCCGTTTCGTCTCCACTAAAAGGAAAATTTGTAGAATTTCTAATTAGATTGGTTACTTTCACATTGCTGAAATAATAATTAACGGGTATAAAGAATTCTTTTAATAAGTCAAATGAAGCATTTAAGATTTGTATTCTTATTTCATCCACATGAACATTCGTGCCACTGTCAATTGAAAAACTTTGAACAAAGCTTCCTGTTCCATTACTTAGACTAGCAGGAGAAGCAAGATAATTAGGATTTAGAGAACCATTGGTATACGGACGAGCATAAATATATACACCACCAGGTAAACTAATATCGAAATTTCCATCAACTAACACCTCTTCATTAATTAAAAGGGAACTCAATTTATTATTATGACTAAAATTGATGTTTTTTACCGAAATATCTTCCATAATATGAAACTCCACTGGGATATAATATTCTTGAAGGATAACCGAATTATCAGGTGTAGTTATTCTTACTCGAATTTCATCAATGGTTTGATCGCCCGTTTCTGTCATCACATAGCGATTCAATGTTCCAGAACCCATCAACAATAATGATCCTGAATGGTATGAGTTAAGGAGGTATTCTCCTTCAAACAAAGCCTGTGTATAAATACGCACGCCATCCGCTTCATCTGTAGAATAATCTACGGTAAAGGTAATATCTTCACCTGCCATATAGACTCCATGATTCGTTGCGCCCTCAAATGCTAAATTACAAATTTGGGTATCTGCCAATAGGTTTAAGGAAAGCCACATTGAAATAAATAGTAGGAATGATTTCATATTAAGTTTGTTTTATGAAAAAATATGTTGCTTGGGAAAAATGATATTATAAACTTGCAGGTTTATTTACTGATTATAAAGGCAACTTTTTCTGTTTGTGATAAAAATTAAAATGAATTTTCAGTGTGTTTCTAACTGGCGTTATATTGT
>JAHDCJ010000130.1:10571-14291 GCA_020629935.1 Saprospiraceae bacterium
ATTTATGCTACTAACATTCAAAAGAGCTTTATCAATTTTTTTCGGAAAAAAATAAATATTAAACCAATGTGGTTTCTAGAGTGTTAGAGATATAGTACTTTTATGAAATCCATATATTTAAACATCTTTTTTAAAAATCACCAAACCTATGCGTCTTTTAATCCTCATTTGCACTTGTCTTTTTATTTTTTCTTGTAGTAGTGTGAAAAATGAATCTACAGTTTTAACCAATCAAGAATCTACTTCAGCGACCTCTAGCTTATACGACTTTACCGTAAAAGATATCGAAGGACAAGACTTCAACTTCCAATCTCTAAAAGGAAAGAAAATAATGATCGTGAATACAGCCTCCAAATGTGGACTTACGCCTCAATACAAAGATTTACAAAGTCTTTATACACAATATCAAGACAAAGGTTTTGTGATTATTGGTTTTCCAGCAAATAATTTTCTAGCACAAGAACCTGGTCCTGATGAAAAGATCGCTGCATTTTGTGAAAAGAATTATGGTGTTACCTTCCCAATGATGTCTAAGATTTCTGTTAAGGGAAAAGAAATCCATCCGATCTACGAATTCCTTACACAAAAAGATAAAAATGGTCTTCTGGATTCTGATGTAAAATGGAATTTTCAAAAATATTTGATCAATGAAGAAGGTCAATTGGAAAAAGTAATCTTACCAAAGACCAATCCGAAAGATCCAGAAATTATTAAGTGGATTGAAAGCTAATAGTCATATTGCTTTATGTATTTTGCACATGTAGATAGGATGTATTTTATCTCTTCCTGATTTAAGACATACTGATTTTTATGGTCGCCATAAAATGAAAGAGGATCTTTATGATGAGTACCCATTTGTTTAGCATATGCTCCCCAAATGGGTATTTGAAATCCTTGACCTTTTTGCATGGCCTCTTTGGTATTTAACTGAAAAATTTGATCAATATTGGATTCCTCTGTATCCAATTGTAAAAATGATTCAAGCAATTGAGTAAAGGTTGTTTTTCCATCAGGTAAAAGGTCTTCATAACGCAACTCATAAAATTGATGTTCGTTAATTTTGTCTTTAAATTCGTTGACTGACTCCACATGATCTAACCACATTTGTGTTGCCAATTCAATGCTAGAAGGTGCCCATCCTGAACCCCAAGTCTGAGAAGCAGATAAAATAGACGAAATTACTTGTTGGGGATCTCGTACTAAATGTAAGATTTTAGCCTCTGGTAAAAAATGAATTATTTCTTTTAAATATAAAGCATGATAGGGCGTTTTTTCTACAAAAAAAATATTAGCTTCCAACTTAGAAATGATAGGCTGTAATAAGATGGATAAACTTTGTTCAATGTATTTATAAAACTCAGCGACACTTAAATAACAACCTAATCCCACGGCGCCTCTACCCGTATTCTCAGGCTTGATCATCATCTCCCAATCTCTAACTTGTGGGCCAATATAATGACTGAAAATTCGACTCTCTTGTCCTGTTATTATTTGAGAATGACTGGCTAATAATTTCTGTAAATAAGTGGTTCCACTTCGAGGACAACCCACTAAAAAGATTAAGCCTTTTCCTTTAAATTTATTTGTCATTATTTTGGAGATTGATAGTTCGAATTTCTACATGGATTATTTTTGATAAAATCCGCTTTGCTATATTTAAAGCCACTTCAATTCACAAGATAAAATATTTTATTACCTTAACAAGATGAAATTATCTCCTAGTCAAGTGAATGCTCTTGAAGCCATGATGGATGCGCTTTTTCCAAGTATAATAAAAGAAAATGATACCACAGGATATTGGAAACGTAAAGGCTCTGATTTTGATATGGTTTCTTTTATGGAAGAAACGATAAATATTATGCCCGAAGAGAATATCAAACTATTTAAACAATTAGTCAATCTTTTGGATAGTAGAATGCTTGGCCTAACATGGTTTGGACCATTAAAAAAAGCACAACATCTTAGTCTAAGCCAACGAGAAAAATTATTGCAAACTTGGGCTAAAAGTTCGCTTTTACAAATTCGCCAATCTTTTATTACTTTAAAAAAATTAGGGGCATTCCTATATTATGGAGCAAGATTTAATGAGAAAGATAATCCCAATTGGGCTGCTGTTCAATATCCAGGCCCTTTAACCCAATCAGCTCCCGATCCTTCCGATTTTGAAGTCGAAGAAATAACCAAAGATTGCACCATAACCACTGAAGTTCTAATCATTGGAAGTGGGGCAGGAGGAGGAGTTATTGCTGCACAATTGGCAGAAGCTGGACAAGAAGTATTGGTCGTAGAAAAAGGACCTTATCTTAAAAAACATGAAATGAATCATACCGAATTTGATATGATTCAACAACTATACGAACGCCGTGGAGCCTTAGCTTCGGAAGATGGAGGTGTTTCTGTGTTAGCTGGGAGCTGTGTTGGAGGAGGAACTACCGTCAATTGGGCAGGAATGTTTCGTACCCCAGACTATATTTTAGAAGAATGGGGCACAGAACATGGGAATGCCCATTTCTTAGATGCAGCCTATCATAAAGGATTTGATTTTATTGAAAAAAGAACAAATACACATATCGAACCTGTAGTCCATAATGCGCAAAATCAAGCACTTTTAACTGGAGCTGAAAAGTTAAAATATAAAGCATCTATCATTCCAAGAAATTATCGAACAAACGAAAACATAGATCGAAATTCTATGCATTTCAAAGCTCAAGGTTATTCGTTGTTTGGAGATAATCAAGGCGATAAACAAGGGACACAATTTTCGTTTTTAAAGGATGCCATTTCGCATGGCGCTAAAATTTTAGCCTATACAGAAGTAGAGAAAATAGAAATAAAAGCATCAGAAGCTGTAGGGGCATTTGCTGTTTATAAAAAGGGAGGGAATACATTTCATGTGCATATCAAAGCGAAAAGAGTAATCGTTGCTGCGGGTGCTATCCATAGCCCAGCCTTACTTATGCGCAGTGGACTTAGACATCCTCAAATTGGAAAGAATTTATACTTACATCCCGTCAATGCCGTTGCTGGGGTGTATAAAGAAAAGATGGAAGCATGGTATGGCCCTATGATGAGTGCCGTTTGTGATGAATTTACAAAGCAAGATGGAAATTTTGGTTGTAAGATTGAAACACCGCCAGTCCACAGTGGATTTATGGCTTTAGCATTACCTTGGTTTTCTGGTAAACAATTTAAAGAGGATATGTTAAAGATTGCTAATTTGGGTTTGTTTATTGTACTTACCAGAGATAAATACGGAGGACAAATCAAACTTTCCAAAAAAGGTAAAAAACCTTTACTTCATTATAAGTTAAATCCCTATGATCGACAGCACCTCATTAAAGGAATGCAAGAATCGGTAAAAATGCATGCAGAAGCTGGCGCCGAAGAAATTAAAATATTACATAATAGTCCTCTTTCATTTAATCCCCAAAAAGGCAACTTAGATCAATTTTTGAAACAAATGGCGCAATTAAAATGGGATACGAATCGGTTTATTTTATTTTCTGCTCATCAAATGGGTACCTGTCGTATGGGAGGTAATGCTAATGGATATCCATTAAAACCCAATGGAGAAACTAGGGAAGTGCGAAACTTGTTCGTTGCGGATGCCTCCGCCTTTCCAAAATGTAGTGGTGCCAATCCAATGCTATCTATCATGGCCTTGTCTTATTACATCGCACAAGGATTGAAATAAACCTAAATTTTCTTCAACTAATCCTA
>JAHDCJ010000131.1:0-3550 GCA_020629935.1 Saprospiraceae bacterium
CTCTATTCTCTTTTACGTATTAAAGAAAAATTTATTAAACTAAGCAGTCCTTTTTTCTTTAGTTTTTATCTACCTTGTGATTATCAAAAGTAAAATTCATCACCCATTTACTTTTGCCAAATTCAATATACCCACTCATTTTTAGCAGGTATTCAATTGATATATTCCTTTTTATTCCGAAACAAATACACAATGAAAAAAATCTACACTTTGTCTATTCTTTTATGGTTTTCATTTTACATAGTGCAAGCCAATGACACCCAAACCTTTCTAGGAAAAAAGATGGATCATAATCAACGAACTCCAATAAGCCTATTTACCGATTATGAAATTTATGAAATTGATGCGCAAGCGATTGCTTCCTTTTTACAAAACGATCCAAGTTTAAAATTAAACCTACAATTGGGAGAAGAATATGCTTGGAATATGAGCCTTGCCCCTTTCCATTTTAGAAGTCCAGATTGCTTAAGCACCGCTATTGATAATCAAGGAAATCGACAATCATTTAATCCTCCTACCAATCGTTCTTTTCGAGGATATTTAGATAATAATGCGTTGATAGCCATTACCTTTAGTAAGGATTTTATCTATGGGATGATTAAGCAAGGCCAAGACATTTGGTATATCGAACCTATTGGTCGATTGACAGGAAATTTGTTACAAAACAACAACCAATTTGTGGTTTATCATGCAAGTGATATTATTCCCAATGAAAACTTGCTATGTGCTTTTGATGACACTAAAAAACATAAGGAAATTGTAGCACAAGAAATGACTCGCATTCTAAATACCACTACAGAAACAAGCACTTGTAGAAAAGTAGAAATTGCACAAGCTTATGATGCAGGTATGAGCACTCGATATGGTTCTAATGCCAATCTCTCTACTTGGAATGCGGCGATTTGGAATGTGGTGCAAAATTTATACACCAATGAATTTACCGTAGACATTGAATTTGAAATGGTCGCCGAAGCCTTTAATGCAGGAATCACTACAGATACGGACATTACTACCTTCTTAAGCAATTTTCAAACTTGGGGAAATGCAGGAAATTTTGGGGTGAATTTTGACATTGGAAATCTTTGGACTACCGTAGATGTCTGTGGATCTAGTTGTGGTGTGATTGGTTCGGTCATGGCGATCCCTGGTGTTTGTGGAAATGCACGATACCAAATATTTGAAGATTTTGTTGGCCCTACTTCAATTCCACCTACAGGAGCCGCACTCGCCAATTTAGCGATTTTGATTGCGCATGAAGCAGGACATAATTTAGGTATGTTTCATAATGATCCAGGTGGTGCCAATATCATGGAGCCTTTCCTTAATGCTTCGGCTACTGGCTTTACCGATATTTCAAAACACTATTTTGAAAGTATGTTGTTGACGACCAACTGCATTTCCTCTTGTGAGTGTATTGAAGTTTATCAAGCCACACCCATTAATTGTAGTGCTGATGGATCAACCTATGATTTAGAATTAGTGATTGAGCATGAAACGACTAGTGGTAATTTTACGGTTTCGGCTGGAGGAGAAAGCGCTACATTTGCTTATGGAGCAAATCCACAAACGGTAACGTTAAGCAATGTACCTGTAGGAACCACCAGTATTACTGCTACCGATGATAACACGGGTTCTTGTACATTTACGGCTACACTACAAAATCCTCCAACGCCTTCATTTAATAGTATTGCCACTTCATATTGTGTAACAGATAATACAAATTATGCCTTAACTTCTAATGAGCAAGAAACTTATGGTACAGTAGAAATCATTATTAATGGAGATAATTATTCGAATGATGAACAAAGTGCACAAATTTTAGATGCCAATAGCAATGTAGTTGGCAACTATCCTCGTGGTACCTTTGCCAATGCATCTACAGTAAATGTTTCTATGTCTAATTTACTTCTCTCCAATGGCCCTTATCAAGTCATCGTAGCGGATTGGTATGGAGATGGAATGGATGCATTAGTTTGTCATGGTGGAACAGAAATTGATGGAAGTTATACCGTAAGAGATGGTCAAGGCAATATAATTGCAAATAATGTAGCCTTAGAAGCTACAGATTGTGGAGGCAATGATGCGCTTATTGAAACCGTAAATATTAGTCCTGCCATAGACAATACCGTAAAAGGAAATTTTGCAGGAACAGGAGTAAATAATGGAACTATAAATGATGGTTCTGCTACATTCAATCCAGCGACTGCGGGTGTAGGGCAGCATAATGTGGATTATACTTTCAGCACCTATTTTGGTTGTAGTGCAGAACGATTTGTCATGAACGTTTATGCGGTACCTGTGATTACTTCTGGTGGAACTACTTGCGTAACGAGCACTACTTATGATGCTGTTTTTAATGTAGACCTAGGCGCTTGGAACTCCATTGCTAGTGGCGAATCTGCTAATATTTCTATTAGTGCATCAGCAGGAACTGTCGGCTCAAATATCACGGCTTCTGGAACAGTAACGGTTACAGCTATACCTGAAAACACAAATGTAACTTTAACCGTAGGTGATGGAACAGAAAACGGAGGATGCACCCAAATGTTTACCATCTCAGGGCCCAATTGTTTGCTTCCTGTAGAATTGATTTCTTTTAAAGGTTTTCACCAAAACAATAGTAATCTTTTAGTTTGGGAAACCGCTACAGAAACAGAAAATAGTGGTTTTGAAATTCTTCGGAGAAAAGATAATGCTACAGACTTTGAAAAGATCGCTTGGGTAGAAGGAAATGGAACCACCAGTGAGGCAAATAGTTATCGTTTTGTAGATAAAGATTTAGATGTTTCGGTGGCTACTTATTATTATCAACTTCGTCAGATTGACTTTGATGGGAATCATGCTTTAAGCCAAATCATTGCAATCTTTACACCTAAAGATCAAGCAACTTTTGCGGCTTATCCGAACCCCATAAAAGATCAATTGAATCTATCCATTTTAAGTGGTATCAATCAAGACTTTACTTTAGAAATCACCGATGCCTTAGGGAGAATTATTCATACAGAATCATTAACCGCAGCTAAAGGAGCTACTAATTTTAGTTTAGCAACCAACACTTGGAGTGACGGCATCTATTTTATACGATTGTTTAATGAACAGTTTAATGAGTCTAAAAAAATGGTAGTACACAATAAGTAAGTACTTACATTTATATATTATATAATTTTAAAGCAGCTTAATTGAATTAAGTTGCTTTTTTTGTTCATAGATATTAGTTTCTTCATTTTTCCTTGATGAAAAACGAAGCAAAAAAATCAAGACTTATTTTCTTTTTTTACGTATTTTGGGTATTGAAAAACCTAAACAAAATAAACTCGCTTTCGCTCAAACAATATTTTGTTCTTCACGGTTTTTCAATACCCAAAATACTAAAAGAAAAAAGGTCCTTCCTTTTTCTCACCGATCACCTTTGGTGATCGACCTGAAAACTTCTTAAATGAGTTCACGGAAAATAAAATTTCATCCTCTTGACTTTCTAAAATCGGACCACATAAAAACGACGATAAAAGGAATAACAGAAAACAAAATTCGACCTATTTCATTTTAGTAT
>JAHDCJ010000131.1:3650-14227 GCA_020629935.1 Saprospiraceae bacterium
AACGACGATAAAAGGAATAACAGAAAACAAAATTCGACCTATTTCATTTTAGTATATTAATGGATATAAAACCGTTAATAACAAAATACTGTTTGAGCGAAAGCGAGTTTATTTTGTTTAGGTTTTATATCCATTAAAATGCGTTAAGAAATGAAATAAGTCTTGATTTTTTTGCTTCGTTTTTCATCAAGGAAAAATGAAGAAACAAATCACTTAATTCACAAAAAAAAGATACCTTGTTACCCAAAACCAACACTCCATGTCTAAACTTTATTTTCTCTTTATACTCACGTTGATATCCATTATCCATTTCCAATGCGCAAGCCTTCAAGAAGTGAACACCTCAGAAATCACCTACAATAGGCATGTACGACCGATCATTCAGAACTATTGTACCACCTGTCATAGTGGATCTGATCCAAGTGGTGGATTTACATTAACCACTTACGAAAATGTTCGGTTTAATATAGAAGATGGCGAATTATTGAAGCGTATTAATGATGCAAAATACCCCATGCCCAAAGGCGGATTGATGCCAAAGAAAGAACGAGAGACTATCGCTGCTTGGGCGGCTGGAGGATTTAAGCGATCTAATAAATCAACCGACAACGAGCCAGATTATACCGAACAAGACTATGAATTTACACCTCCTCCTATTGAACCAATAGACATCAACCAAAAGGGAATAGAATTATTAGATTTGATGCAAGGGCATTGGGTTGGATCATTAAATATAATGAGTGAGCAATATGAATGGTTTGCTTTTGATTATCGTGCCATTGCCCCTTCACATATTCATGGCATTTATGAAGGGGGTAGTATGGGAAATATATTTACCTCTTTCTTTGTTACGGAGTTCAAAGGCAAACGCACCATTTTTGCACGTAACGGAGGTTTGTTAAATGGAATTTACAGAACCAGTTATTTTGTTTTGGAGACTGTTAAAATTAGTCCACAAAGTAGTTACTTTAGATTGGTGGATGCTTATGGCGGCAAAGATATCATGTGGATGGAACTGACCTTTACAGGCAATGAATTAACCTTCAATTCTTATACGAGTCGTTTTGGTTCTATTGGAAGGCCTAAGCCTCATATGCAATTTAAAGGTAAGCGTATGCATAGGCAACTTGCACAGGCCGCAGCACAAAAATTGAATTTCCCTCAAAATAAAATAGATAAAGATTTTTCAAAAGGAATGCCCACCCCAGATTGGGGATCAGCTTATCCAGTGATTACTTCTGCGAGTTATATTGCCCAAGAAGAAAACCTTGACTTACTTAGTTTAAGTCGTTTGGCTAAAGATCCATATCCTATTAATTTGATGCCTTATCTTGCTCAACTAAAGGTTAAGATTAAGCAAAACCCACAAATTCAAAATAGTAAAATCATGGCTTATCTATCGATGAAGTCTTTGACAGATACCAATGGAAAATTGCAAATGGAATATGGCTATTTAAAAAAGGAACTCATGGATGGGGTGCTTTCTTTTCCAGAAATTATACCTAATCAAAAGGAGTTTACTTTTACTTATCTACACCCAGGAAATTATTATTTAACCTTGGCTGCGGATATAGATAAAAACGGATATATTTCCAAAGAAGATATTTTAAGTAAAAGTACTTTTATAGAAATAAAACCAAATAGTAAACAAGAAATTTCAGTCGATCAAATTCAATTTAAGAATTAATTTTTTTAGGCTAAATCAATCCACTTTGCTGGCTTTCTTTTTCTTATAAAAATCCATTTGAAAAGCAATAATGGGCAATAATCCTAATTGATATTTTTCATCTAAAGCGTTGGTATCTCTATTATAAAACTGGCGCAACACATTTTGATAATTTACAAAATTAGCTAGGTCTAAAGAGATGGTATAAGATAATTTTTTCTTGTTATTTTTAAAAGCAATTCGTAGGTCAGGTCGGAAGTAAGGATCTAAGGTTTCGGTATACGCTAAAGAATCAATAGTCACACTTTCTTGCGCCAATATAGAGGCTTCTAAATCAATGGGTGTATAGCGAAATCCACCAGAATATTGTATCCGTAAAGAGGTTTCTAAAAAGCGATCTTTCTTCAATTTAAATTCTTTACCTAACATTCCTGTCAGGCCAAATCGATTATCATAATGCGTAGAATATGTTTTTCCATTTAATGGTTGATAAGTCGATTTAAAGACCGAACCATTCACCATAAAAAACCATCGATTACTATAAAATTTTTCTAATGTAAAATCAGCGCCATAGTTGGTTCCTGTTCCTTCATTTACTAGAGGCTCCGTAGCAAATCCTGAACGTTCATTTAAAATAAACAAGGTAGAATTAGGATCAGCAGAAACGGGTACATTAAATAAATACTGATAATAGACTTCTGTTTTAAAACGGTAACTAGACTTAAAGAAATGTTCAAAGGCTCCTACCAAATGATGACTCCTTGTAAACTTCAAATCTTTATTAGGAAAAGCGATACTACTTATAGGATCTCCTTGGGTAAAATAAGATCCAATGGGTTGCATCTGACTATGTAAACCATAAGCAAAGGAAAGCTTTGTTGCATCTGTTGCTTTATAATTTATGGAGAGTCGGGGTTCACCAGCAAATTGATTATTCAATGCTAAATACATCCCATGCAATCCCGCATTGATGGTAATCTTTTGACTCGGACGATATTTGATTTGAAAGTAAGGTTGCAATAAAGTTGTGGCACCGTCTCCTTTCAATAAAATCCGTTCTTGACCTAGCAATTCATCGAGTTTTCGTTCTTCAAAATTATAGAAAATCTCATCCGCCATTAAGCCTGTTCTAAATTGAAATCGTTTTGAAATTTTACGATTATAATAACTAGCAAAGGCAATTTTACTTTGTGTAAATTTTGAATATTTTAGATGATGCAATTGCAAATTATTATCTATTGTGTCATCATTATTTACAATGTCATTATACGTACCTGCCACTACTATTTTCAAGTAACTTTTATCATCTAACAACTCCGTCCATGAAACACCAATTATACCTAAATTAGTAATAAAATCCGTTTGAAATTTATCTGAATAATTTTCCCAAAGCGTGCTGTCTGTTTTCGCCGCAGTAATCTCACTACTTAATCCACCAAGACCAAAAACATTGATTAGACGATTCGGTTTATTATTAAAAGCAAAATTGAAAGAAGCATCTTGGAAGGTATTTTCCGTATCTTCTCCTACAATATAAATTCCAATCTTATTTAAGATCCCAAGGGTACTGTATCGGTAGTTAAATAAATAACTATTTTTTCCGTTTTTACTCATTGGGCCTTCAGCACCAAAATTCAATCCAATGATTCCTGGTCGGACGGTAAACTCATGGCGTTCTTTATTTCCTTTTCGAAATTTAATATCAAACATTCCAGAAAAGGAATTTCCATATTCTGCGGGAAAAGCTCCCGTAGAAAAATCAGTACTTTGTACTACATGTGGAGATAATGCCGTAATACCTCCACCCGAACTTCCAGGTCGAGAAAAGTGATTTACATTGGGCACATCCACACCTTCTAATCTCCAAAGAACGCCTACCGCAGAGTTTCCTCTTACAATGACATCATTATCATTATCTTGAGTAGCTTGGACGCCAGCATAATTGAGCACCACCCTTCCCGGATCATTGATACTTCCTGCCATTCGATTCGATTCTTTTATGCTAAAATTACGCGAACTAATGGTCAGGGCTTCATTATTCGTTTGGCCACTTTGCTTTGCCGTAACAACCACTTCTTGTACATCCATCACCGATTCTTCAAGCAAGATATCTAGAATCATTTCTTTTCCCGAAACCACAGAAATCATTCCGCTACTATAATCTTCATAACCAATATAACTACTGCGTACCTCTACCCTTCCGACTTGCACATTAGGGATTCGATATTGTCCATCCAAATCGGTCGTTGCGCCCATTGGAATATCTCCTACAATAAATACTTCTGCCCCAATTAAAGGTTGTTGAGTATCTGCATCTCGAACCACCCCTCGAATCGTTTGGGTATTTTGAGCAAATAAACCCAGCGTACATAAAAATAAAAAGGTCAATGAAATCCACTTCATAATTCAAGATTTTTACCAATTTAACAATTATTACTCATTTATTGTAAATTAGAATTTAGGCATTAGCAATGAAGTGGTACAAAATCGAATACCCTTCTGGATGTTCCATTTTTTGACTCTTTCCAAATTGGAAAAATAACCCATCTAGATTTGCCTTGCGGGTACAATTAGGGGCACACAAGACTATTCTAACTACTCAAAATAAAAATTAATCATAATATTAGACCAATGGGGAACTTTACTTGGCTCAAATTCCTTTTAATTTTATCCTTCTATATATGGATGAATGATAAGCAAATCATTGTCCTAAGCAAGAAGACTTCTCGTACTCTTTAAAAAACAATTAAACACACAAACATGAAATCATTTGTAGTTACCCTTGTACTCTTTCTAAATGTCTATGCCGTATATGGGAAAGCCCGAATTCCAATTCCATACGGAACAGAGGAAAAGATTATTAAAATCGTAGACTTACCAGATACCGAAGATTTTAAGCTGGAAGATGGCTCTTATTTTGACATTGGAAGTATGTATACTAAAAGCCATTTGCTTTGGTTATCGTATAGCAACTCCGATCCAAAAATTGTGGGCTTTGTAGAAGGGGCCGATATGTATTTAGATCTTAATGCAGAACAATTAGCAGAAATTGAAAAGATCTCAGGTAAGACGATCCCTAAAACAGGAAGTATTTCTTTCTTTGATAAATTTTTAGGAAAAGGAATTTTAGGTCTATTAGTCCTCTTAGTTATTTATGGTATTTATTCTTCATTCTTTGGTAAAGAGGAGGAAGAAGAAACGGTGGTAGAAGAGGAAAAAGAAGCTTAAGAATCATTTTTCTTTTTTCGTAGAAAATAAAAAAGATAATAATTCTGGATGAGATTGGAGGAGATAGTCGATGCGTAATCCTCGATTATTATATTGACCATTGACACATTCTCCATCCGTGTGCACTCCAATAATTTTTCCTGTAGGCACATGGATTATAGGTGATCCTGAAGATCCACCTTCCGTAGCTACGGTATGAAAAATTTGATGATCCGTGATTTGAGATATTTCTCCAAAATCAATCATTTTCAACCGTTTCAAATCCCACTTTTCAGAGAAGGGATGCTGGATGATTAGCACTTGATCTCCTTCTTCAATTTTATCTTTTATCATATGCCCAATCCGTTCCTTTGATTTCAGAGGAACGGATTTTTTTATAGAGAACAAAGCCACATCCAACTTATTTTCTTTAGAAAAAGATTTAAAATAAATCGAGTCAATGGCAATTGCATTTTCCAAATTGGGATCATCCCCATTTTCATTTATTTGGTAATTAAAATAAAGATTCATCATTTGTGCGGTAGCTTCTTTTGACAAAGGTTTTCCCTTTACTTTGGGCAAATCAAAAGCAGATCCAAATTCAAAACAATGTCCTGCGGTAAGAAACAATCGATCGGTCACTTGGAAAGCCGTACATGACAAATAAGTACTTGCTAAATCACCAATGGTTATGGAATGTTCATCTAAACCGTAGCGTTCCATTAGTCGTTCCAAAGGACGAAGATCAAAACGTAACATAGCGATTTGATCTTTATGTTCAATGATTCGTTTTTTAATTTCTTCTTCAGAAGTATACCCAATAAATTCTTCGACGTGTTCTAGTGGATTGAGATAAAAACAAATATCCTCTTCCATCTGTCCAATGATCCCTTTATGGTCTTTTTTGACTTCCTCACTTACACATGAAGTAAGAATAAAGGTCAAAATAACAATGAAAAAACAACTAATTTTATGGCTCATTTATTTAATTATTATTTCAACTTTAGCCGTATCATTTGACATTAATATAGGGCTTTGATTTATACTTGATGAAAAATCATTATGGAGTATTACGCCATTCACTTCAATAGAGGCGTCAATGAAATAGGTTAATTGTTCAAGGTCTAAAAACATCGCTTTCCCTAGCCCATCAGAAGTTTGATTTTGAACTGCATTCGCGCAAGATAAAGCATCTAAATCTCGAATCACCTCACTCGTATAAATACATACTTGAGCACCAGAAATAGGATTATTTAAACTATCTAAAACCTGTACTTCTAAGGAAGGAGCAGCTTCCAATTGGTTTTCTAATGCAAAGGTCACCGTTTCTAATGATTGAAATGCCCCCGTTTGAATGGCTTGAAAATCACTAGGCAATTGGAAAAGACTCGCTGCATTTTGATTGGCCAATTTAAGATAATAAGTTTCCAAGGCGATGAGATCTTCTACAATTAAAACGCCATAATTATTACTTTGAAAACTTCCTGACTCACAATTATTGGGTTGAGATGCTTCTGCTAAATTATTAAAGACACACACGGGAAAATTTGGTAAATAATCTGTCGTTGCTGCTTCTTGAAAAACCAAACGCAAACGCGTAGCATTCGGTTTTAATTCAAGTATCAAATCGCCCAAACGTATATCTTCATTACCTAAACTTATATCTTGCGTGTATACATAAGGAATATTATTTTCCGTATAAGAAGTCCGAAGAACATAGTCTCCCTTCGATAAATTTTCGAAACTAAAATCGGAGGATGGATTTTTTACGGTGTAAACAAAATCTCCTTTATCGAGAAATACGATTTCTAAAGTAGCAGAATCTACCTCTTCAATCGGAAGATTAGGCTTTTCAATATTTTGAAAAACAAGTCGTCCTGAAATCTTTAAATCCCCATCAAAGATCACAGGATTATTATTTTTCTCACAAGCAATTTGCAAAAGCAAAAGACAAAAAAGGAGGAAGGTGATATTTGTTCTCATGGGGTTTTATTCTTTTGGATCAATAATATTAGAAGCTGTTCCTTTACGTCTAAACGGACGTAAATCTTGTAGGCTTGGCAATTTAAAAATTCGGGTAAAGATATTTAAATCCATTGCAAGGCTGACAAAAGGAGCTACCTTGAATTTAGTCGATTCATAAAAAATATTATTGCTTGTTTTTAAAACGGTTTCTGGCCCCAAATGAGCGCCGCCCATAATGGATAATCCATTAATGGGTTCAATCCCAGAACCAAAATAATAATTGTCGATAACAATAGATTTTGTCCCTAAACCAAAGAAGCCAAAAGGCCGTAAACCCAAATGTGGATTCTGAATATCTACACGTTTAAAAAAGAATTGTAAACCATACATAAAGTCCAAACCTAGGTCCTCATTTTCAATGCTATTCACCGCTTTTTGATCTTCACTTAAGTTAAATTTTTTCTTTTCCAAGAAGCTATAAACCATCCCAAACTTAAATCGAAAACGGTATAATTTATTGATGCGAAACTGATAGACTTCAGAAACCGCATTAGATCGAGTTTTCAAATTATAGTTTACTTTAATGGGTGCTTTCCCTCCAAAGTATAACCCTTCATGTGGGATAACTTTAGTTGCATAAGTAGGTAAAGTATCCTTTCTAAAAATTACAGGTTGGGCAAGTTGATTCAATATTTGTTGAATATCAAAACCCGTTGTTTTCACTGAAGTATTACCTGTTGCGGATTCTGTGGTGGCTTCTGCGAATGGCGTTTGATCATCTTGAATTTCTGTATTATTGACTGTGACGGTTATTTTATCAGGATTCCGTTCATTATGTACTAACACATGCATGCGTTGTACCTCATTTATTTGCTTTTGGTTTTTGACATGCATTGGCACATAATTATCTAGTGCATCATGATGTCGCATATAATTTACCGAATTTTTGAGATAGGTTTTATGATATCGATGTGAACTATAATCTGACAATTTAGGATCTTGTGAAGTCGACAATAAAAGTTGTCCTTGGTACAACCATTCATCGACAACCATAGAGGTAATTAAATCAATCTCTTCTATTTGATTTACACTTTTTATTTTTTGATAATCTAGATAAATAGTAGGCCAAGCTGCGAGTAGTAATTGAGTAATCACTCCTGCTTCTTTTTCTGAATTTACGTCCTGTGCGATATGAATATTTTTGTTCTTTATTTTTTGAATTTCTTTTTCGATATCTACTAAAGCCAATCGTCCTTTTTCCACTTCCAATTCTTCTTTTTCCACTTCTACCCTTTTCAGATCTTCTTTCATTTGATTTACTCTAACTTGACTATCTTGAATTTTATATTTCAAATTATTTATTTCCCAATCAAGGTTAGATGTTTCTAAACTGTCTTTTTTTAGAAGTAGTTGTTGTTCAAAAGAGGCCAATTGTTCTTTTTCCTTAGCCAAATTATCTTCATAAATCTTCTTCTTTTTATCATACAATTTATCTAGTGCTTTGATTTCATCAGAAGACAGTGATTCCTTTGTTATGGGGTTTTGGATGGTATTTGCATTAGGCATTATGGTAGAAAAATCTCGATGTAAGATTTCATAAAATTGTTGGAATGCCTTGGTGGTCAATATGGTTCTTTTTAAATCAAATTTCAAATATAAAGGGTGCGTTTGTTCACTACTATTACAAGTAGCAATATCTAAGGAATTTTCTAATCCTGCACAAAGAATTTGTCTAGAAACAATAGGCTGTGAAAGATTAAATGGTCGATGAAATTCGTCTTCATAGCTATACTCAAAAACCCATTGCTGTGCTTGATTTATTATGGTTTCATATTCAGGAAAAGGATTCCCCTTCAAATCCATTAAGTTATAGGAAAAATTGCTTTTCAATTGTTGGATTAAGACTGAAGTACCTGAGGTTTGGATGCCTGCATCTTGTAATACTTGTGACTCCATTAATTCTTCTAAACGCTGACAATAAAAACCCAGGCCTTTTTGAAAAGGAAGACTATTGGAAATCTCTGCAGCATCTCCCATTTTAAGCATCCAATTTAAGCCTCGTTTATAAGACAAAAATAGATCAATAGCTGCTTGTTTATTTCGATTCAGATCATTTTGTACCGTAACCCGAATTTGATCATTTACTCCAATACGAATTGGAGGCGCTGAAGTCAATTCTCCTTGTGAATTAAAAATCAAATCATAAGAATGACTCGATTTTTTTTGTGCCTTTAAAAAGGACAAGGAACAGATAAAGAGAATAAGAAAAAGTAAAATAGATTTTTTCATTTCTAGGGATTTGCTTCAATGTAAATATTTTTTTTCGAATATAAAAAAACCAAATAAACGGATAGTAGACACTATCCCTCATTAGCAAAAATACATAGTCCGGCAAAGCTAGGCAGATTGTCCTTCACATCTAAAACTTTTTTTATATATTACATTATAATTTCACCCCAAAAACACGCATTATGAATCGATTATTTTCCTTGAGTTTCCTTTTAGTTATTGGCTTAGTATTTAATGCGCTCACCCTTCAAAGTCAGAGCATACAAGAAATATCTAAACGATTCATCAAGCTTGATCCTAATGATAGTTTGTTTACTTCAGATCAACAAAACATGATTCAAGATTTTTGGTCTGTTATGAACGTTTTAAAAGCAGGAGAAGATCGACAGCAGGTTTTTAAAGGCTCTGCTAACTTTGGTTTTAGTGGTGATCAATCAGAAGATCAAAAATTGTATCAAATTGCCGGAGGTATCCGAGTAAATATGGAAAACTATCCTAGCCAGTTTAATTTTAAAACTGGAATTTCTATGATCTTAAACAATGGTAGATTTTCAGAAAACGTTTCAGATATTCACATCTCCTATGATTATCATCCATTAAAAGAGCATAAATTGTGGTTGGAGAATTATGTCTTTCTCAATCGATTTTCCGATGCATATTTAGGCGTAGATCAACGTTATGAAATTGGCGGTGGAGTTATTCTAAATAAATATTTCAAAAATAAATTATTGCCTACTGGGCAAAGCAAAGTCGAGGCCGTTTCCAAAGTTACTTTTGATCCTGATGCTTATACAGGGACTACCTGGTTTATGTGCACAAAGGAAAAATGTACTGCACTCGACCTTCCCATACCTGATAAAGCAGACATTAAAAAATTGAAAAAAGCACAACAACGAGAAATTAATTCGGTCGTAAAAAATCATAGCCAAGTACGATTAGGCATGTTGGTTGGTGGTTTTTTTGAATTAGAAAAGATTGTGGCTAGTGATTCTTTAGAAACCATTTCGGGCAAAAAATTCTATTCCGAAGAATTTGAAGCAGAAGCAAATTTCAGAATTGAACTTCGTCCTACCCTAACCTACCAACCTACAGAAACTTGGTCGTTAAAAATGCGTCCTTACTTAAAATTTCCTTTACCCCATGAATGGTTTAGTACAGTAACTCAAGGAGAATTCGAAGATAAAAGGGTTGATTTTAGAATGGATTGGGATACACGATTACATGTATCTATGTCTAAACACGCGGGTATTGATTTAAACTATCGAATCATATATGATCATGCGCCTACTCGAACTTTTTATAATGATTTAAGCCCTGAAGGTGTTCCTGTTTTACTCAGTGCCAATAGCTTCCATCATGTATTTGGCGTAAGTTTTAATGTAGGGTTTTAAGGTTTTCTTTTCATTTTCTACAAAAAAAAGAGACTAGACACTCACACTGTCTAGCCTCA
>JAHDCJ010000132.1:0-7659 GCA_020629935.1 Saprospiraceae bacterium
TTTTAACGGCGTTAAAATAGGGGCTGAACCGCAAGCCCACCTTGCGGAGTGGTTGAGCGTTCGAGTCTGTTTTAGTTTAACCTCTTTGAGCCTGAACGAGAGAAAGATGATTGTAATGAGAGGCGCCAAGAGGCCAGCTCGTTCAAAATGGGTTATCCATGCATCTGAGCAGCAGATTAAAACTGTTATGGAACACTTCGAGAAAACTTAGCCGGTTACGTTATGAATATTATATTAGGAGCAACTTATTGGTTAAATCAATTTACTTTACTTTCCAAAAGGTTTAACTTATAGTTTACTCCAAACTTTATTTGCGAAATCATTCTCCATTTTCTATTCCATTCAACGATTCTTTCACTATCTCCAAAAGCATAATCTAAATCAAAACTAAGCCTTTGAAACTGTAACCTTATTCCAGTTAAAATAGTAATTGATAAATGATAAAATGAAAGGTCCTCCCTTTTTCGATGTTGTAATTATGAGTCAGTATGTAAATCTTTTTTTAAAATGCTTTTGATGCTAAATAATTTGTTCCATTTAATACGTTTCCATATTGATTACACTCAATTAGTTAGAGGCTTTAAGTGCAAAGTTTTGAAGTCGCACAAGCCTAAATTTGTAAATGTTAATCCAAGTGTTTCAAAGTATTCAAAATAGTTTTTTACGTCATCTTCTTTAAGGCAAGTAAACTTAAAATTTATCAATTGATTGTACTGGCTATTTGACGTAAGTATATTATTTACTTTGAAACTTTCAGAAATCCAACCAAAGACCTCTGGAAAGCTGGTACAATTGAGGGCGTAAGTTATAGAATCGCCTTTTTGACTTAGGTCTGTGAATTTCGGATCATCAGAGCAGACATCAAATTTTGTTGAATCGATAGAAACTAAATGACAGCAATTTTTTCTCTCTATTTTTTCATCTAACTCCCAATTATAAGACGCTAAGAACTTTTCTAAAAGTATAGCCTTAGCTTTTAGAGTATCAATTTCCTGCGCTATCCTAAAAGATTTAACGCCATTTTTTAAAGTATTGAGGTCATCTGGAAAACTGATGATATCATAGTTATAATTCGTTAGAGAATTGAAAACACCTCTGACATCTTGATAAACTTCAATCCTATAATCTACATCTTTATCATTACCTACGTAATTAAATTGTTTGTCTATGTGATAGCCCTGAAGGGGGCTCAATAATTTTGACGAACAAGCTTGTAAGATAAGAACGATGAATATCAATCTATAAGCAGTCATTTATTGAATTTTAGGTAAATTAATTAGGAAACAGTTTCAAACTTCTCTATAAGTTCGTTGGGAGCATCTGGCCAAAATATGTTGAGAAATTCGTTTTACAATAGAATTATATTGTTTTTGTGTGTAGGGGCTTTCTTCACAGGAGAAAGTACCTCTGCACAATCCAAGTATGATTACATTTGGTTTGGCGGAAGAAATAGCAGTTCTGCCACAGGCATAGAGGGATTTATGCTTGATTTTAATGAAGGGGCTTTAGCAGTAAAGCCGGTAAACTCCGCCCTAGAGTTTGATATGAATAATGTGAGTATGTGTGATGAGGAAGGGAATCTGCTGTTTTATTCTAATGGGTGTGCGGTCGCAAATGCGAACCACGAAATAATGGAAAACGGAGCAGGAATAAATGCTGGAGATTTTTTTGAAATCTTTTGGCTAGGTGATTGCCAGTATGGCTACCCTGGTGTTCAAGATATAATGTCTCTCCCAGACCCAAAAAATAATCAGGGGTATTATTTGATCACCAAACCAAACCTTGTAGATGAAGACTTTAATGTTTACAAAGATGTGTTTCAGTACTCCTACATTGACTTTACTCTTGCCGATGAAATGGGAGTAGTCACGATGAAGAATGACACTATTTATTCTGGCACAGAAATTTTGTATGGCTACTTTAGCGCGACTCAAAGAATTGACGGCGATTGGTGGATTGTTCAAACAACTGATCTTCCGACATCTTATATTAAACTTCTGGTCGATTCCACGGGCATATCTTATCATTCCACGCAGTTCATAGGCCCAAACCTTGATCAAAATGCAAGCGCTGCTGGAGTAAGTGCTTTTTCTCCTGATGGGAGCATTTATGCCCATTACAATAGACATGACCAGCTAAACCTCTTTGATTTTGATACAGAAACGGGAACCCTGTCGAACCATCGAAACCTATTTGTCACCTCCCCTCCGATTTTTACAACCATAGAGTTTTCATCAAATGGGAGGTTTTTATATGTGGCTACACTAGAAGCAGTTTATCAGGTTGACCTGCACGAAACAGACCCTGAATCCCAGAGCGTATTGGTTGGAACTTTTAATGGTGTGCAGAACCCCCAAAATGCGGACATGTTCCTCCTAAGAAGAGCCCCAGATTGTAGAATTTATATAGCCGCCACGAGTGAATCAGAAACCTACGGAGTTATCAATTTCCCTAACAGAAAAGGAATTGATTGCGAACTTATCCAACAAGAAATAAAACTTCCTTTTGTTACAGGAGTTGTTTCACTCCCCAATTTTCCAAATTATCGAATGAATGAAGAATCAGTGTGTGACTCAACGATATTGGGGTTTTATACCTATACAAATGAAGAGATTAAAAAAGACCTCCTTTTATATCCAAACCCCACCAGTGATTATTTAAGCATTGAATTAGGCCAATATGTTAGTAATGGATCAGTTACGATAGTAGATCTTTTTGGAAAAAAGGTTTTAACTGAAAATTTTAGAGGCAATGCGATCCAGATAAATGTAGAATCTTTGTCCATTGGTACGTATTTCTTAAAAGTGAATTCCAAGGCCGACAAGTTCAAAACGAAAAAGTTTTCAATTATAAGGTAAGGATTATATGTTGTATCCATATTGTACCAGATAGAAAAAACCATACATAACTTATTGATTATGAAGAGATTAGATCGTTGACCCACTATGAGAAGCCCTGTTTCTAATTTTAACGGCGTTATACTCAAATAGAGTGAGATTAATTAAGCAGCAAAGTCTCAATGAAAAGCCTCTTATACTTATAGGACAATGTTTAATGTTAGAGAGAAATAGTTATATATGTAAATTACAGATATTGGGGTGATTATGATTATTTGGTGTCCTATATCAAACAATCAATGCCATGAAAAAACTTTTTATCCTTTTTCTACCTTTCTATTCCTTCCAAATTGTCGCCCAAGATTTACACATTCCTGACACTGTTTTTTTACAGACTCTTATTGATTTTGGTTATGATCAAAACAGCGATGGCATTATTCAAGAAATTGAGGCGGAAGCTATTAACACCCTAAATTTAGACGGCTATGCGATTAAAAGTTTTACGGGAATTGGTGAAATGCTTGAACTAAAGACATTGATCATTACTAATAATCCAGTGGTAGAAAATATATACTTGAATGGTAATTCCAGTAATAAGATCAAAAATATAATTATCAGGTCGAATCCATTGCTCACAAATATTTATCTGAGCACTCTCCACGATTTGACTAAAATTACAGTGGCTGATTTACCAAAACTCGAAGAATTAACATTTCGAAAGTTTAATAATATAGAACAATACATTTTGTTGAATTTACCTATGATAACAAAAGTGGTTATAGAAGGCGTTGCTTTAATTCCAGAGAGTCTTAATTCTTTTCAAAGTATAGAAGAATGTATAATAAGGGATTGCAACTCAATTTCAACATTCCAACTTAGCTCATTGTCAAATCTTAGGAGCATCCAAATCCAGATAAATAATGCATTAACTGAAATTAGTCTATTTGATTTACCGGCCTTGGAAAATTTAGAAGTGCTTCGGAATCCAAGTTTGATTCAATTATCTATTGAAAATTTAAATCTTACCGATTTATCCATCCAAGATAACAATGATCTAATGGACTTGTCATTAACTAACTTATCATCTTTAGTTAATCTAGAGATTATTGGCAATTCTAGCCTTCCATTCGTGCAGATTAAAGACTTCCCCATGCTTAAACGACTATGGATTACGTACTGTGATGACTTGGTGGTTGCTGATATAAGGCGAGTGCCAAATTTAATCGAATTGTACCTAAATAGGAATAAAGCAGAAATATATAACTTATCTCTAATCCCAAGTTTAGACCTACTAAGGATTAAACAAAATTATAGCCTAAGACAAATAAATTTATCAAATGGTTTTAAGGATAAAAATGTGATAATAAATAGCAATCCTAATCTTGAATTTGTTTGTATTGATGATGATGACATCTTAAACTTTCCATATCTGGAAGAGGAAGAAATACCCATTGTATATGGCTGTGATTTTTTTAATAGTTCCGAATACTCTGTTGTTGAAGGTGGTGCAGTTTATGATGAAGAAGGCGATTGTGATGATGATAGTTACCCAGTCCCTTTAGGCTCTGTAAATTTAGTTGGAGAGGAAAACTCTCAAGTTTGGTCCAATGTAACCGAAAATAGTTTTCGAGCTTTAATTCAACCAGGGAATTATACGATTTTATCTTATTATTCCGAACTGTTACAATTTGAAATTGAGCCAGAAGTTTTCGAGGTTTTTATAGATGTTGATGATACTATTTATCTAGATCCATTTTGTTTACGCCCGTCCGGAGACCTATTTATTGATGTTGAAATCGAAGTCATTCCATTAAATGACCCGCGACCCGGGTTTACAGCAGATTATAGGATTAAAGTCCATAGTCTTAGCAACGTTCCTGCATCAGGAAGGTTTGAAATAAATTATCAATCTGATGTGATGACATTCAAAGAATCTAGTGTTGAAGTTACAGTGTCCAATGATATTGTTTCTGGTGTATTTGAAGATATATTACCCCTTCAAACGCTGGAGTTTGATATATCCTTTCAATTAAACTCTCCAATGGATGAACCTCCATTAAATGATGGGGATACCATTTGTGTTTCCTTTATAGCCTTATCGGATGGCATTGATGAAAATCGAACAAATAATTTTAAGTTGTATAAGCAAGAGGTATTAAACTCTTATGACCCAAATGATAAAACTTGTTTGCAAGGGGATTATATAGAATATGACTTTGAAAGAACGTATATCGATTATCGCATTCGCTTTGAAAATGAAGGCTCGGCTTCTGCGATAAATGTTAAGATTAGAGATTCAATTGATACAGAAGCTTTTCATATTGAAAGTGCGAAATTGGTGGGTGCATCTCACGACGTTATTATGAGAATTGATGAAAATATAATTGAATGTGTTTTTCAGGAAATAAATCTACCTTTTGATAATGAAAGCAATGATGGTTTTGTCCAATTTAAAATTCTAACTAAAGCTGATTTAGAAAAAGGAACATTTTTAGAAAATGAGGCAGATATTTACTTTGATTTCAACTTTCCAATAAGAACTAATACTTCCATCGCTAAACTGGTTACTGATGTTGACGAGGATGGATTTTATTCTCATGTGGACTGCAATGATGAGGATGCAAATGTAAATCCTTTGTCATTGGAGATTCCATACAATGGTGTAGATGATGATTGTAATGAATTGACATTAGATGATGATCTGGATGGAGATGGGTTTCTTTTTGATGAAGATTGTAACGACCAGAATATAGAAATTAATCCTGCTGCTGAGGAGATTCCAAACAATGGAATTGATGAAGATTGTGATGGCGAAGATTTAATAACTTCATCTTTGCTGATCTCTGGAAAAAGTTTCCAATACCATCCCAACCCTGTAACAGACCAGCTATTTGTAAAAACGGATTTAGAAAAAATATATCTGGAGTTTATTGACTTTTCTGGAAAGAGAATCAAAAAAGTGCATGGCAATATAAATAGTATTGATTGTTCTGATTTAATGGTAGGATCCTATGTAGTGAAAATTTTTGATGTTTTGACTGGAGAAAGTACTGCGCTTGTTATAGTTAAGGAATAGACATTAAATCATACTTCCCAGCAAGAATCTGTCTCATTATATTTTCAGCTTTTTCTAGGTCATATCGTTCGTCAATTATTATTACATCATCATTCTGCAATCTGATAAAATTTTTGATTCATGGGTTGAAATTAACTTACTATTGGAAGTGGGTAAGCAAAGAGACAAATGGAATCTTTAAAATCAATCAGATGTAAGAAACTCACTTTCAATAAATAGTGATGATAAACTTTATGGTGTATTAATAAAGTAAGAACGGGTGCAGTAGCTTTACTACACCCATATTCTAACACAGACTCGCTATCAAATTTTAACGAATTTTCTAGAAATGTTTCCTTTATCTGTGGTAAAAGTAATTAATAAAATATCTGAATTAAATGCTTCTAAATCAATTATACCTGAGAGTGTGTTTTCAACATTTTTGGAAAAAACAACTTGTCCGCTAGAGTTACTTATTTTTATTTTTAGAATAGAAGCTACACCTCTAAAATTGTAATTGAGGAAGTTTGATGTTGGGTTAGGATAAATACTTAATAAATTGTCCAATGAGCTTAATTCTGTAGACGAGACTAGATTTTCTTGTGACTCATATGCACCAATGTCCCTTCGTCCATCAAAAACGGGAAATCCTCGTTGATCTTCAAAGTTTGCATCTGGGTCTCCCATATTGTAAGCAGGAGAACCATTGCTGAGACTGTGTGTTGGGGTATTGCCATCGTTTTCCATTATCTCATCCAACATAGGGTCTTCATCTATTTGATCACTACTCAATGCCTCAAAATTATCTTCGTCATCTTCACCAATTAAATTAAACCCTCCACTTACAACAAATTCGGATACATTTTTAGCAGTTATACCATCATTTTCGGCAACAATAGTATTCATAATTTGGACCTCGTTTTCTGCATAAATCCCACCACCATTATCCGCTTCGTTGAAAGCTATGGTACAAGCATTAAGCGTAAAGCTATTTCCTGCATTAAACACACCACCACCATCTTGTGTAGCTGTGTTTCCAGAAATAGTAGAAACCATAATGGTCATTTCAGATTGTGCATTATTATAGCACCCTCCACCTTGACCTAATGCTTCTGTAGATTGATTAGAATAAATGGTTGATCTTAATATTTCTATTTTTCCTGAGGTATTAAAAATACCGCCACCTTTTAATCCAGCCTGGTTTTCTGAAATAAACACTCCATCAATTGACATTATTCCACTACCGTTCCAAAGTCCACCACCTTCAGCTGACGCTATATTGGACATTACTATACCGCCAGAGATATTACTATCTCCTGCACCGGTGATATGAAGACCTCCTCCATTACCAGGGCTAGATGCAGTTGTATTATTGTTGAGTGTTACATTGGTCATCGTAAGGATCTGACCACTCGTAGAGTTTTCTTCAATTCCGCCTCCAGCTCTAATGGATGAATTACCATTTATTTCTGTATCTATAACAGTCAGTGTTCCTAGATCATTAAGGATTCCACCCCCAGATCCAGCCATGCCATCACAAACATTGTCTGTAATAACAGCACCATTTATCATAACTGTACCACCAGCATTGAAGACACCGCCTCCACCTTGGTTGGCTTCAGCTCCGCTAGCTGTATTTAAGGTAATCATAGTACTATCTATGCTCATATTACCCGTTCCGTTCCAAAGTCCACCACCTTCAGCTGACGCTGTATTGGACATTACTATACCGCCAGAGATATTACTATCTCCTGCACCGGTGATATG
>JAHDCJ010000132.1:7759-13831 GCA_020629935.1 Saprospiraceae bacterium
CCAGGGCTAGATGCAGTTGTATTATTGTTGAGTGTTACATTGGTCATCGTAAGGAGCTGACCGCTTACAGAGTTTTCTTCAATTCCACCACCGGCACGTATTGAAGAGTTGCCACTTATCTCTGTGTCTATAACAGTCAGTGTTCCAAGGTCATTAAGGATCCCACCACCAGATCCTGCCATACCTTCACATGAGTTTTCAGAAATTGTAGCACCCTTAATTACGAGGGTTCCACCCGCATTAAATACACCACCACCACCTTGGTTAGCTTCAGCTCCATTAGCGATATTCAATGTTATCAAAGTGCTATCTATGTTCATGGTACCTGTTCCGTTCCAAAGTCCTCCACCTTCTGCAGAAGCTGTATTTGACATCACTATACCACCAGAAATATTGCTATCTCCAGCGCCGGTGATATGGAGACCACCTCCATTACCAGGGCTTGAAGCTGTGGTGTTATTGGTCATAGTTACATTGGTAAGAGTAATAGCTAAACCAGCACCAGAATTGTCTTCTATAGCTCCACCAGCACGAATAGATGTGTTTCCATTGAATAAACATTCTGATGCATGGAATTCAGCTCCCTCATCAATAAAAACAGCTCCTCCTGAACCAGAATTTCCATTAGCAGAATTATTTAAAAAGTCACATGATGAAGAAGTCACAACGCCACCATCTATAAAAATGGCTCCCCCATTTTCAGCACTTCCATTTACCAAGGCCAGATTACTTATGTTCAGGTTGCCGGAAAGAACGTTAAAAATTCGTGTTGAGAAATTACCTTCAATGGTGACCTTTTCAACAAATTCTCCGGTTATTGTTAAATCTTTATCAATTATAATTTCGTCGGATAATACAATATTTTTAACATCAAGGGCAAATGTGATAGTTGCTCCAGATGGTGCGGTTTCTATTACTTGTGGTAAAGAACCAATTCCTGTTGCAAGTTCTGTAACAACAATTTGTGAGTGACAAACTAAGGACAAGATCATTAGTGAGAGAATACTAAAAGTTGATGTTAAGATGTTTTTTTTAAGGTATAAATTTTTCATAATATCTGTGTTTGCAGATATATACGAGTGCATACCCCAAAATGGATTTATTAATTTTTACGTTTATTAGAAATAGATTATTCTGTCTTTAAACAAGCGAGAGGAATCTTTGAATAATGCAATTAATAAATTATAAGTGTGGAACTAGCCATCTACATTAAACACACCTATGAGATTTTCTAATGTTGGGGTGTCTTGTCCTCCTCTTGGTTCTATTGTTAAAGCATATGCATTTGTATTTTCAACAAACTGGATTTCCAGTATTTGATTTACATCGTCTTCAAATACGTCAAGAGGAATTGGGGAATCATTTCCTTTTAGAGACCATAATTGAAAACTCTGATTGCTTGCTAAAGGAGGAAGGTTATTAATTTGTAGATAATTCTTTTGCGTAGTAGGATTATTATGAATGATTAATTCAGTGTTTTGATACTTTTCATTTGGAGATATAAAGATCTTTTTAGAATCGTACTCCAAGACTTCATTATGTATCCGTAACCGATCTGCGAATTGCTCCTTTTCCTCATCACAGTTTTGGATAACTACTTTTTGGTCATTTATGGTCTTTTCTAATTCACTTGTCTTTTGATTATAAAAGAAAACACCGGCTAAAAGGGAAAGTCCAAGCACAGCACTTAAAACTCCAGACCAATTTAATCCTTCTTTTTGAGTATTCACGTTCGTGTTGTTGCCTGTATTTATTTGTCCCAATATATTATCTAATACACCAGTAGGTGCAGGAGTCTTAAATAATCTATCATATTTAAATAGAGCCTGTTCAATTTCGACAACTTCACGTTTAACTTCGGGGTATGATTCCATAGCCGATTCCACCTCCTGAATTTCTTCTTCAGTCAGCTGACCCAGAACATAGAATTCTAATAAACCAGATTGTAATATTTCATCTAGTGTCATTGCCATAAAAGCAGAATTAAAGTGAATATTAATACGAAGCCTAAAAACAAACTCTTTTCGTTTTTAAGTTCCTCTCTTAGAAACTTAATAGCCGAACGAGCTCTTGTTTTAATTGTACCTAAAGGGATCTCCAATTTTTCCGCTATTTCTGATTGTGAATATCCTTGCAGATACATCATATCAAGCACAACGCGATATTTAGGATCTAAATCCTTTAAGAGTTTCTTGGTGTCCAAATGATCCAAGTTTGTATTTACGGATCTGTCATTATGTACGGTTGTGTCGAAGGAGTCGGTTTTATTCCTGGATTGAAAAGATTTTAATCTCACTTTATCTATAGAAGAATTTCGAGCAATAGCACTTAACCAGGTATATAGACTACTCTTGCTTTCATTATAACTATCGATTTTATTCCAAGCCTTCAAAAAACTCTGTTGAAGCACTTCTTCGGCAATGGATCTATCGCTAATTATTCTAAGAATTACGCCAAAGATAGAATCACTATACTGCTCATAAAGGAGCGTCATTCCCCTTTGGTTTCTATTTCTTAATAGTGATATAATCTTGCTTTCTCCAACCATTAAATCAATGCCGATTTTCTTCGTGTTTCGTAAATAAACGTTATAAAGATAAATAAAGTACGAGTACCTAAATCCGATTGTCATGCCCCACACGTACATATAGGTGAATTAAAAAATAATACAGATGAAAAATTTAAATTATTCTTTCGGATTTAGAAATGTTCTATACCTTTTTGCTTTGAGTACATCAATATTTTTGACATCCTGCGTAGATGATGATCCTGTTCTATCAGATGCAAGTTATGATTATGCATTTCATAATGGACAAACTGTTTCGGCAGCACCCTATACAGGTCTTCACCCTGCCACCCTTAATGCAAAACTTGAATTAATGGAGCTTGAGGATGGTGGAACAAGAATTACAGTGACTTTGATAAATACAGTAGATGGTGAGACATATAGAATTCATGCCCACGATGGAGCTGACCCTAGTACAACACCCAACGGCACACCTTATATTGAATCCCCAAACACAGACATTTTTGCTCAGAATGTAGAAGGCAACGGGGGCACAGCATCAATTTCTCAAGAAACAGAAATGAGTTTTGATGATTTAACTACTAATTATGAAGGATTTTTTGTTGTACATGATCCTCTTCAAGATTTAAACACTATAGATATTACAACCTATTTAATAGTAGGCAGCTTTGCTAGGGAGCAAACAATTGCATCGTATCAAAGTACTGACTTTAACTATGATTTTAATAATGGGCAATTAGCTTCCGAGTTTGCTTATTCAGGAACACATGGTACAGATTTAAATGCATGGATAAATGTAACGGAAGTAGTAAATAATAGATCAAGAATTACCATTATGCTTGATAATACAATAGCAGGAGAAATGTATCATACGCACGCACACGATATGGCAGACCCTAGTACAACACCAAACGGGACCCCTTACAATGAATCTCCAAATGCAATGGTATTTGCAAACCATATTATGGGTAACGGAGCTTCAGCAGGTAAATCATTTATTTCCGAAATGAGTTACAACGAAATTACAACTAACTATGATGGTTTTTTTGTAGTGCATGACCCTCTGCAAACCATTAATACTGCAGATCCAACTAGTTACGTAATCCTTGGTGTATTTGCGAGATAATATTTAAATGTAGCCCTTAATACCCTGAGTTTTATAAGATCCCTCCATTCATTTAGAGGGGTCTTTTTCATTTATCATGTTAAGGTTAATTAATAAATTCCTTGCTGAAGTATCACACCTTAAAGATATTATTGTAGTTAAATTAAAAACTGAAGCTTTAGTTGACCCACTATGAGAAGCCCTGTTTCTAATTTTAACGGCGTTAAAATAGGGGCTGAACCGCAAGCCCACCTTGCGGAGTGGTTGCGCGTTCGAGTCCGAATTGCATTAAGTTAGTGATGGTGTAATAAAAAAAGCCTCAGTAAAAACTGAAGCTTTAGTTGACCCACTAGGTCATTAACCTTTAGTTTTAGGCACTTTCAATGTACTTTCTATTTATGTATAAAATGCTGAAAAACAATGGTTAAAGAAAAAAGAGGGAAATATAGGTCCTAATAAAGGATAAAATAAACGACCCCCAAACCGACCCCCGACAAATAAATAGCAGTATTTTAGAGGAAATCATTTTAATGAAGGCAAGATTCAATTTAAAGGATTCCTCAAAGAATGGAAGAACCCCCATTTATCTCATAGCACGCTATGAAGGTCATAAATTCAAATACGGTATTTCTATCTCAGTAGATCCAAGAAATTGGAATAGTGAAGAAATGCGGGTGCGAAGATCAAGGAATGTACCTAACTATAAAGAGATCAATCAAAGGTTAACTAAGATCGCTAATGAGATTGAGAGATATTATTTAGAATCTTTAAATAAGGATATCTATATAAATAATGATTTATTGAGAAATCACATGAATAGGTTTTTAGGGAAAAGTGCAAGTTTGCCTGAGGATACTTTTTATGGATTTTTCGAAAAGTTTGTTCAAAAGAGGGATCAAGATATGACACTACAGAAAAGTGCTAAATATTATCCTAAACGTACTCTTGAACTTGTAAGGAAGTATGATACTTTCAGGAGGCACAAAACTGAATTCAAGAATATCAACATGGATTGGTATAATGGATTTATAGATTTCCTTTATGGTCCAGAGGTTGGTATTTCTACTAATTACGCTGGCAACATTATAAAGAATTTGAAATTAGTTTTAAATGATGCTCTGTTACATGGCATAAATCATAATCGAAGTTTTCAGCAAAAGGCATTCAAAAAACCAAATGAAAAAACAGACGATATCTATTTGAATGAGCAAGAGTTGAATTTACTTTATCACTTTGATTTTTCAGAACACCCCCGTTTAGATAAGGTTAGAGATTTATTTTTAATTGGTTGTGATACTGGATTACGTTTTAGCGATTACAGTCAAATTACACCCGTTAATTTGATTACAGAAGGTGGTAATAGGTTTTTGCGAATTAGGACCCAAAAGACTGGTGAGGTAGTTCATATTCCTCTAAAACCACGTGTTCTGGATATTATGTCGAAGTATAAAGGACTTGTTCCAGAAAGAATATCTAACCAAAAATTCAATGATTATATAAAGGAAGTATGCCGAAAAGCGGGTGTGGTCCAACATACTGAATCATCAAAACCCAATAAAGGAAAAAGAGTAAAGCTAAGTGTTCCAAAATATAAACTTGTCAGTTCTCATACTGCTCGCCGTTCATTCGCTACTAATGCCTATTTGAGTGGCATTGAGCCCATAGGTATTATGAGGATAACAGGCCATAAAACAGAAAAGGCCTTTCTTAAATATCTTAAAATGGACTCCAAGGAAAATGCCATCCAAATAAGTGGTCATGAGTTTTTTAAAGGAGGTAAACTGTCAATAGCACAATGAAATTCAAGTTTAAATATCTTGTAGTTAATTGGTTTCCGCGAAAAGAATCTTTTTGGGCAAAAAATCAAGGACTAGAGGAAAGAAACAATTGGGAGAAAGAAGAGGAAAAAAGAATTCATCAAGAATTTGAATTTGCACTTGAGTCCATGAAGTTAATAAATCTTAATGAGGTTGGTTTACAAATTAGGGTGAAGGAACTCTTGGAATTTGACCACATCTGGGAAAGACATGATCCAGAATATGATCATGAAGAAAATGAGGCACCTGATTATGATATTAAAGAATCCTTCTTAGATAGGTTATACTTAATACAAAAAAGGATTGACCTAGAACTGGAAGATGGTCTTTCACCGTTTAACTGCATGTTATTCTGGAGAGAGTTAAAGGATCGGATTATACATGATTCAGAAATCGAGGCCCAAAGATTAAAGCATAAGGAGCTAACATTTGATTATTACTTTAAAAGTAAAAAGGAGGAAAAACTATTTTATAAAATCTGTGATCAATACGAACTTATAAAAAAGGGGAAAATTAATGTCGGAAAAGGAACTGGAAACTATAAATACTATATAACAGTATTTTTTCGTCAGCATAATTTCCCAGAGTTCTTTAAGCCCGGATCATCAGTAAAAGAAACTATT
>JAHDCJ010000012.1 GCA_020629935.1 Saprospiraceae bacterium
TTTGGATTTTTAGCCGCATCTTCCAAGGCATTTGCTTGCTGGAATTTTTGGAATTTATCCATATCATCGACCATATTCATATTGGTCATCTTATCATAAAACTCTTCTACTTCTTTAGGAAGGGAAGTACTTGTAATTTGGAATTTGGTCAACTCAATACCAAATGGCTCCAAATCTTTTTGAATAGTAGGTAAAATGCGTTCACCTAATTCAGTATAATTAGAAACCATATCTAATACCGAAACGCCAGATTCCGCAAGTGCTTCACTAAATTTTGGTGAAACAATATCTCGTAAACGATCTTCAATACTACCAATTTTTAAAATAGGAGCAGTTCCTGCAAACTCTTTGAAAAATAAAGCCGCATCTGAAATACGAATAAAATACGTTCCAAAAGCTTTAACTCGAACTTGTTTAAATTGAGGATCTCTTAAGATAATAGGATTAGGCGTTCCCCAACGTAGATCTGTAAACTGCTTTGTACTTACATAATACACATCTACTTTATAAGGCGAATTAAAACCATGTTTCCAACTTCTTAACGTAGTAAGAATTGGAATGTTTTCAGTATGTAAAGAATACATTCCAGGTTCAAAAATGTCTGCCATTCGCCCTTCATCTACCAACATCGCTGTTTGAGATTCTCGAACGGTAAGTTTAGCACCATTTTTAATATTATAGTCTTTGTCAGGAAATTTCCAAAGAACGGTATCATTGTCCTTTTCTACCCAATCAATAACATCAATTAATTCATTCTTAATAAAATCAAATAAACCCATTTTATAAATTTTGGAGTCAATTAATAAGACCTAAATATTCGGTCCGAAATCTATAGATCGTTGGCAAAATCAACAATTAATTTCTTGGTAGCCGATTTTTTCGATAAATATTTAATTTTTTTCGATAGAAAGGGAGAAACATATAAGGTAGACGAGCATTATCCGCCAGTTACCCGACGTAGATGTTCCATTTGAGAGGTCCATAACTGAGATTGTTCTTCCACTTCATCTTCATCACAAAAATCAGTGATTTCCATTATGGTTTCTGCTGTAACAGGTGATTTTTTAAGCCTAAATTCTAAATACTCTTCAGGAGAATCAGCATCTTCCCAACGAAATTTTAGACGTTCGTCTTCAATATCATCAAGTAGATGTGCTACTTCCTCAGATCCGTTCCAATTGAAGGTATAAACATCAGCTGTTATATCAACTTCATCACAAAACCACCGTATTAGGCAATTAGGAGTGGATAAAAATTTATAGAGGATAGTAGGCGAAGCCCTAAAAATAAATTCGAGTTCAAATGATACTCTTTTCATGGTAATAATTCAGATAAAAAATAAAAATCAGCTGCCCCTGTTCGACGCAATAAATAATAAAAAAACTAATTTTCCAAATTATAATTGAACTAAAATAAAAAAAATAGCATTAGTATAATGTAAGCCCAACTTTACAAACTATTTATTTTAACTAGGATATTTTAAAAATATAGTTACATAGGTCTTGATTCTAAACATAATTAAGACTATCTTTGTAGCTTGTAACAGCCACTAAAATACCCTTAATTTTATTAAAACCTATCTACCGTATGCGTCAACTCAAGATTACTAAATCAATTACTAACAGAGAAAGTCAATCATTAGAAAAGTACCTTCAAGAAATTGGAAAAGTAGATCTTCTCACACCAGAAGAAGAAGTAGAGTTAGCAAAGCAAATTAAACAAGGCAATCAAATTGCACTGGAAAAACTAACCAAGGCCAACCTGAGATTCGTAGTCTCCGTGGCAAAACAGTATCAGAACCAGGGTTTATCGCTGAGCGACCTCATTAATGAAGGTAATTTAGGACTTATCAAAGCTGCTCAAAGGTTTGACGAAACCAGAGGCTTTAAGTTCATCTCTTACGCCGTTTGGTGGATTCGACAGTCAATCTTGCAAGCTCTAGCTGAACAGTCAAGAATTGTACGTCTTCCTTTAAACAAAGTAGGATCATTAAACAAAATTAACAAGGCATTCTCTCAACTTGAACAAGAGTATGAGCGCGAACCTTCAGCCGATGAATTAGCTGAAGTACTAGAAATTGCAACTGAAGAAGTAGAAACAACACTTGGTGTGGCTGCACGACACGTTTCTATGGACGCACCTTTCGTCGAAGGAGAAGATAATTCTTTACTCGATGTCTTGGAAAATGCAAACACTCCTGGTACCGACAAAGCTTTAGAATATCGGGATTCTTTACGTAAAGAAATCGAACGATCACTAAGTACGCTTACTGAACGACAACACGATGTAATCAAACTATACTTCGGTATTGGTGTGGAGCATCCGATGTCTTTAGAGGATATTGGTGATAAATTCGGCCTTACTAGAGAACGGGTTCGACAAATTAAAGACAAAGCGATTAATAAATTGCGATCTACTTCTCGAAGTAAATTGCTTAAAGCTTATTTAGGCTCTTAATTTCCGCTTTAAAATATTTAAAAAGTACGATGATTCTTCATCGTACTTTTTTTTTGCCCTGATTTGACGTTTAGATGTTAAATTTCTATTCATAAATCTTATCTTTGCACTCGTATTTATAACCATTTGTTCACAAACCTTTAAAAGCTCAAAAATGGAAATTGACGAGGTTAAAAAAAATTCTATCGTGGTATCCTTAGATAAATGGAGAGAACAAGAAATGAAAGCACTTGAATTGCTTCAAATTGTTGGCGAACTCCGATTCGATAAATCCGTAGAACTTATCCTTTTTAGACGAAATATTTATGACTCTAGACCTAGTGAAGTCCTAAATGATCATTTATTCGCTAAAAATTATGTAAAACAACCAATTACGGTTGATACTAGCCTAGAATTAGCACATGCCATTGCCAAAATGGAATTGGCCCCTTCTCGTATTGATATAGGAAAATTAGCCACCGAATGGCTAACCTCATCTAACGATTTTGCAAGTATTGAAGACTTTCTAAATAACAAAATAGGAGATTTCGTAGGGAAAGATAAAAAAATCTTAGTTCCTAAAGATGTTGTCCTTTACGGCTTTGGCCGAATTGGTCGTCTCGCCGCTCGTCGTCTAATTGAAATGACTGGAAAAGGAGAACAACTCCGTTTACGTGCTATTGTACTTCGTAGAAAAATGAAAGACAACCAAGCAGAAGAAATGGCTAAACGTGCTTCTTTACTGCGTAAAGATTCTGTTCATGGTAAATTCCGTGGCTTAGTAAGCGTTTCTAAAGATGGAGAACATCTTATTGTAAATGGTAACTATGTCCGTATTATTTTCGCTAACAACCCTGCAGAGATTGATTATACCGAATATGATATCAACAATGCTTTATTGATCGATAATACAGGGGCTTGGAGAGATAAAGAAGGTCTTTCACAACACCTTCGTCCGGGAATTAAACAAGTATTGTTTACCGCACCGGGTAAAGGAATTAAAAATATTGTTCATGGAGTTAACCAAAAAACCTTAAACTTTGAAGAAGATACGGTTTTCTGTGCAGCTTCTTGTACTACAAATGCCATCGCTCCAATTCTAAAAGTGGTACATGACAACTTAGGAATTTCTAATGGTCATATTGAAAGTATTCATGCATACACCAATGCACAAAACTTACTCGATAACTTCCATAAAAAACCTCGTCGAGGAAGAGCTGCGGCAGTAAATATGGTGATTACTTCCACTGGTGCCGCAAGTGCAATTGCCAATGTAATTCCTGATCTTGGAGGTAAATTAACCGGAAGTGCTATCCGTGTTCCTACGCCTAATGTTTCTTTAGCCATCTTAACATTAAATGTGAAAAAAGAAACTTCTGCAGAAGCTATTAATGATTTGGTGCGAACCGCTTCTTTACATGGGCCTTTAGTAGAGCAAATCAAATATTCTACTTCCAAAGACTTTGTTTCTAGTGATGCAATTGGTGCAGCGAATGCTTCTGTTTTTGATTCACCTTCTACAAAAGTTTCTGAAGATCAAAAAACAGTTACCTTATATGTGTGGTATGATAATGAGTATGGATATACTTGTCAGGTGCTAAGATTAGCAAAATATGTAGCACAAGTAAGAAGATTAAAGTACTACTAGCATTTAAGTCTAGATTTGATATTAAACCAATTTAGGTTGTTGTCTCTGGCAATAATTTAAATTGGTTTTTTTTATGGAGTTTTATGAAACTAAAGCAAGAGCATTAGCCTCGCTTATTCCAAGTATTCACTCTTCGCTCAAACAAAGCCTTACTAAATTTCCACTCATTCAGATCAAACGAACTTTCTAATTGTTCTTCTAATCGATCAGGCAAATTAGGAAAAAAATCAATGCCTGTAAATAACTCAATTTGATCAATACTTGTAGCAAATTTTTCTACAGGTTCTTCCGACGCTTCATTCGGCATTAAAAAAGCAATGGCTTTGGAATGATTTTTCCCTTTATGAAATAATACTTTATAAAATAATCCCGGAACCGTAACTCGATTGCGTTTACCAATTACTTCTTTTGAAGTTCCCCCATTGAGTACCGGACCAGTAACCACATAAATATGTGAATTTTGCCTTGCCCAGTTCCTAGTAAGTTCTTCCAACTCTCTCCAAATTCCGCGATTAAACTTAGGCGCTTGTGGACACATATTGCTCATTAAAAAGGTATTCGTCATGGCTTGGGCAGTAAATGCCATATCCGATGCTGCCGCTAAATGACCTCGATCATAACCTGAACCTCGATAATCATCTGGACTAGCCGAACCTGATTTAACCAAAGGATCTTTTCTAAAATCATCGGTGCGTTCTACATGGTGTTTCAAACGAGGAATGTCTAATTCATACATGACCCATTCGGCCTGTTCATGTTTCTCATTATAAGACAAAGCAAAATACGGATGCTCAATAATCTGATTTGTAGTAGAGGTAGGAAGATAATCTAAAAAACTAACCGTTTTTAAGTAAGTTTCGTCATCGTTATTATTTTCCACAATGGGTTCTTCTTCCTCTTGATCATTAGTAATCACTTCCCCGCCAGAAAAATATTGAGTGTACACATACCCCATAATGGCTACGACTCCACCTAATAAACCCAATTGAGTATACCAATTGGATCCTCCAGAAGATTTCTTTCTTGATTTTCTTTTTTTGCTCATGCACAAATGTAAAAAAAAAATCTTAATTTGAAATTATTTGTTTCGAATAAATAAAATTATTTGTGTTTTTTTATTAAATCCTAACAATGTATTCGCTCGTTCGCTTTGCTAAACGTACTTTTAAAGCTCATATCTAATAAATCAGGACTTATGATTACCAAATTACTATCTACCTTCGGTTTTATCTTCTTGATTAGCCTAATGGCTTGTAACACTAAAAATGGACAAGCGCAAACATCAAAAGATCATAAATATACCAATGCATTGGTGAATGAAAGTAGTCCGTATTTATTACAACATGCCCATAATCCAGTCCATTGGTTTCCTTGGAAAGAGGAAGCCTTGAAAAAAGCAAAGGATGAAAATAAAATGATTATCATTAGTGTGGGCTATTCTTCCTGCCATTGGTGTCATGTAATGGAACATGAATCGTTTGAAGATACGACTATAGCGCGCATCATGAACGAAAACTTTGTATGTATAAAAGTAGACCGAGAAGAAAGACCCGATGTAGACGATGTATATATGACTGCCTGTCATTTAAGCGGTGGTGGTGGATGTGGTTGGCCACTTAATGCCTTTGCTCTGCCAGATGGTCGTCCCTTTTTTGCAGGGACTTATTATCCCAAATCTCAATGGAAGAATATCCTCAATGACTTGACCAAAAGGTTTAGAAAGAATCCACAAGAATTAGAAAAATTTGCTAATTCGATTATGCAAGGTATTGAGCAACGTGGCCTCGTACAATTTAATGATAACAAAGCAGAATTTACAAAACCTGAATTAGAATCGATTGCACAAGTTTTTACTTCTGGGCTTGATTTAAAAAAAGGAGGTAAAAAGGTAAGTGCCACCCGTCCAATAAAATTCCCAATGCCCAATAATTATCTTTTCTTATTACGCTATTATAAAATGACGGGAAATCAAACGGCTTTAGATGGCGTCAACGCTACCTTAGAAAATATGGCGAATGGAGGAATCTTTGATCAAATCGGAGGAGGATTTGCACGGTATTCTACCGACGCCATTTGGCAAGTTCCTCATTTCGAAAAAATGCTTTATGATAATGGTCAATTGGTAAGTTTATATTCAGAAGCTTATCAAGAAACCCAAAATCCGTTATACAAGGAAATCGTTTATGCCACGCATGAATATATAAAGCGAGAAATGACTAATGAAGAAGGTGGATTTTATAGTTCTTTAGATGCCGATAGTGAAGGCGTAGAAGGAAAGTTTTACGTTTGGCAAAAAACTGAAATTGATTCTTTATTAGGTGAAGATGCGGCCATGTTTAATGAGACCTTTACCGTTAAACCCAATGGGAATTGGGAACATACCAATGTACTCCATATTACTAAACCAATAGAAACAATCGCTGCAAAATATAATTTATCCATAGCCAATTTTAAATCGAAAATTAGGGCGAATAAAAAGATCTTATTGGAAGCCAGAGCAAAACGCATTCGCCCAGGACTTGATGATAAAATTTTAACTTCTTGGAATGCCTTAATGCTTAAAGGGTATGTAGATGCTTATCGAAGTTTTCAAGATCAAACCTTCTTAAATGCAGCGATCAAAAATGCTACTTTTTTAAAGAAAAATGCATTGCAAAAGGATTATCGTTTAAACAGAAATTATAAAGATGGCAAATCAGTGATCAATGCGTTCTTAGATGATTATGCTTTGTTAATTGATGCCTATGTAGCATTGTATCAAATTACTTTTGACGAACAATGGCTTAATGATGCCAAAGGATTACTAGAGTATACTTTAGCTAATTTTTATGATACGAAATCAAAAATGTTTTTCTATACCTCTAAATTAGATGATCCATTAATTACTCGAAAAATGATCTTAAGTGATAATGTCATTCCTGCATCTAATTCTGTCATGGCTAGAAATTTATTGCACTTGGGTACTTATTTTTATGAGGCAGATTATATCCAAAAAAGTAAATGGATGTTGAATAATATGCTTGATCAAATCAAATCAAGTGAGCAGCCAAGTTTCTATTCCAATTGGTGTAATCTCTATTATGAATTGACCAATCCTCTTTATGAAGTAGCTATCATAGGGGATGATTTTGCAAATTTGAGAAACCAATGGGATCAACAATATTTGCCCAATGTATTATTACTCGGAGGAAAAACAGAGGGGGATTTAGAATTGTTAAAAGGGAAATTACGTTCAGGACAAACCACCATTTACGTTTGTAAAAATAAAACATGTAAACTCCCTGTAAATGAAGTAGAAGCTGCTTGGAAATTAATGGATTGATTTTGAAATAAAAAGTAAGTAATTACTTATTCGTGTTTCCATTCATCAAAGTAAAGAATAAATAATTTGGCTAGATTTTTGGCATCGTCTATCCCTCTATGATGTAGGCCATCCCAAGTAAATCCTTCTTTCTCTACCGCACGTTTTAAACCCATCGGTTTGCGTAGAGCCTTAATATCTCTATACTGATGCTTAAGGCTAATGTGCTTGTCTGTCCAATCTGCATCAATGTTATTTAACTCACAATCATGCCGTAATGCCTTGCGATCAAAATAGCCCCAAGAGCAAAGTAAGTATTCTTGACGATCGCTATAACCAATCCACTCGGCAAAGGTTTCTGCTACCTCCGCAAATTCTCTCGCGTTTTCTACATCTTCTTGTTGTATGGAAGTAAGCTCCTTACAAAATGGACTAAGAGTAGGGTGGTGGACCGGTTTAATAAACTCACAAAAAGTGTCCACTACTTCGGCATATTGATTAATCTTTACTGCTCCAATTTCAATAATCTCCTGAATAAAACTTGCTCTAGGATGTTTCCAACAGGTCGCCTCTAAATCATATATAATGAAATGCATGTTATGTTAATTTTTTGTAATCGTTTTTAATCCTTCTTTTTTCCAAAGAAAGTATGATGAAGTAAATCTCCAATCATTGCACTCAATCCACCAATTAAAGCACCTATAAGCGCCACAATCGGAATCATTAAAATACCATTGTTTCTACCAATTAATTGAACCATACGGTTGGCTAATATTCCATCATTAGATTGGTATTGAATAAAACAATAGATCGCCCAAAAAATTCCTATGGCAAAGAACCCACAAAAGAAAGTCCACCATGTTTTTTTCTGAGGAATAATTAAACCTCCTAGTACCGCAGCAACAGCAATACTCCACCAAGGTAATACATATTGTAAACCGAAAGCTAAGACCGCAATGAGGAATAAACCACTAATAAATTTCATGTCAATTTAATGTTTTAAAGAAGGTCTAGATTAAAATTAGGATGGATTAAATGTCATCGTGGCTTTAGGCTTTTGCTTATCGTCTTTTGCATTTTTCATAAACCATAATTTATAATATTCACCTTTAGCCCATTTGTCAATAAAGTCTCCATAATTTGGACTGCCAGGATTGCCTGATTGTCCACCAGGATAAATTCCATAGGCTTCGATCTCTTCTCCCAGTTCTACAATCATTCGCCAAGAAGGGCCATTATGTTTGCTAATGGCATTCAATGCGGTACGATCTCCTCCTACATCTATATTGGTAAAAGCAAAAGGTTTGATCACTCGACTAAGGTGTAAAATATCGGTCGCTTTGTATGGACCCCACAAGGGTTCTTTGTTTTCTTTCTTCGACCATTCCGATAGTTTTTTGCAGGCTTTTTTAAATGAACTCGTTACCACGTCATTGGCGGTTTCTTTTTCTGTTGTTTTTTGTACATCAAAATAAACACTATTCGGTTCATCTCTTAAAAGATGAATGGTACGCCACCATTTAGGCCATGTTTTTCCACCTTTAAAATCAAGGGCTTCAATTTCATCCCATGTGATGTCGTAAAAAGCATCAAACCACGCATCAAAAAGAGAAGGGGCTACCATATCTTTTTCAAAACGATAATCCCACCCTGCAAAGGTTTTCAAATAAGCAAGATCATTTTCAGTTAGGTTTGATTTATCTAAATATTGTAGTAAAAGAGGTAACATTTGACGAGCTCGTAAGTTCTCATTGTCGGTTTGCAAATCCATCATATCTTGAATCGTAATGCTATCCATCTTTCCCAATTTCTGATTCAATATTCGCCCTCGATAATCGCCAAAACGACCAGAAAAATAATAAGGATAATCAGGTGCCGCAGAATGTTGATTGGCAGAAGAAACAAAGCCTCTTTCTGGATTTTTAATATGCGGATTATGCGATTGTGGAATAAAACCCTTCCAAGCAGATGCTGATTTAGAACCATCTTGGACAAAACGACCTTGCTCGGAATTCTTCATCGGAAATTGACCTTGTACCCAAAGTGCAATGTCATTTTCTTTAGAAGCAAAAGCAAAATTTTGTGGAGGAGTCGCATAGCCTTTTATCGCATCCGCATATTCCGTATAATTTTTCGCTTTATTCAAATGATAGAAAGTAGTCGCCTCATTAGAAGGTAAATGTCCTACCCATTGAATTGCCATATCTTGATAAGGATGATCCTTCTCTAAATAAGCTACAGGTCCCCAATGCGTATAGTAAACCGTATCTCGCAATATCCCTTGACCTTTCACTTGGTATTCTTCAATGACTGTTCGGCTTGGTACATATTTGCCATCATACAAATAGGCTTTTCTGCTATTATCTTCCCAAGTAATTTTATACCAATCGGTCAAATCCCAACCTACATTCGTGACGCCCCAAGCAATGTGCTCATTGAAACCAATGATAATTCCAGGAGACCCAGGAAGTGAAACACCATAAGTATTTGATTCAGGAATATGTATTTGACATTCATACCAAGTAGAAGGCGCAGTCAACATCAAGTGTGGGTCATTGCATAAAATAGGATGTCCAGAAGCGGTCATTGATCCTGAAACCGCCCAATTATTACTTCCTAAATGTGGATCGTATTTTTTAATTAAATCATGATCGTACACGCCGCCAATATTCAGATTGGTCGTATCGGTTGGCGCAGGCATTACCGAAGGCGGGTACACCGTTCCTTTAGGAATAATCGGATCTTGTTCTTCAAACCATTCTGGAAATAATTGATCAAAAGTCGTGGCACCCAAGGTGTTTTTGGTATTGGTATTCTCCAAATCACTTTCGCGCATAGCCAACATACGTGCCATCAATTTTTGTAAAAGAGCTGATTTTAATGGAGTCCAAGCTTCAGGTTTATAATTCAATAATTTGTATTCTATTGGATAATCTGCAGGACTCAATTGATCAATATAGGCATTGACTCCATTGGAATAAGATTCAATAAAAGAATAAACGGTTTGATCTTTTTTCCATTCTTCTAAGGCATTATTAGCCGCATAAGGAATACCAATTCTTCGGGTTTCTTGATCTTGCTTCAATACGATCTCTCCCAAAATTTCGGTTAATCTACCAGCGGCCGCATGGGTTTGAAATTCCATTTGCCATAGCCGATGATAAGCATGAACATAGCCTTGGACAAAAGCAGCGTCTTTGATATTTTCTGCAAAAATATGAGGTACCATCCGATCATCAAAAATTACTTGAGCAGGTTTAGATAAACCTTTAAATTGTAGCTCCTCAGGTAAATCTAATGTTTGGGTTTCCCCATTCTTCCAAAAGCCAGTATGTGGATTCAGTATCTTGCCAAAAGCAGGAATCGGCATCTTATCCCTAATAAGTCCTTGATCTAAAAAATAAATCAAGCCTCCAGTAATTACTAATAAAAAGATTAAAAATAAGCTACGTGCCATGTTCGTTGGTGATTTATCTATACGTTCATTTCGAAATTATGGAACAAAATTAAATGTGCAACTTTTTCCCTTTTTTGGGGCTTGCCCTCATCGGGCCGGTCCTTTCTGGGCGCGGCATTCGCCTTGGTGCTGCGCACTTCGCTTCGCTCTCCCTCCAAGCACCTAAGCCAATTTCAGATGCAGGTTTCGAATAGAATAATTATTTTTTGGCAATTCTAAAAGTAAATTTATTCATGCTGAATTCCAAATGTAAACGATAACCTTTTTAGGGATTGAAAACAATTTGGAGTTTTTGTTGAAAAAATGCCCGAAAAGAAGGAACTTTAGGGACTCTTAATTGATAAACTGAATAAATACGATATTATGATGGAAAATAAAACAATGACGTCTAAAGATTTTATGGAATTAGAGCATCATCATGGTGCACATAATTATCACCCACTTCCTGTGGTATTATGTCGTGGAGAAGGTGTTTATGTTTGGGATGTAGAAGGTAAAAAATATTTCGATTTTCTTTCTGCTTATTCCGCTGTGAATCAAGGACACAGCCATCCAAAGATATTAAATGCAATGATCGAGCAAGCTAAAACCTTAGCTTTGACTTCAAGAGCATTTTATAATGATCAATTAGGCCCAGCCGAAAAATATATTACAGAGTTTTTTAATTATCAAAAAGTCTTATTGATGAACTCTGGAGCGGAAGCCAACGAAACGGCTATCAAGTTAGCAAGAAAGTGGGGATATGAAGTAAAAGGTATCCCTTCGAATGAAGCGGTGATTGTTGGGGTTGAAGGTAACTTTCATGGTCGAACAACTACCATTATTTCTGCATCGACAGATCCGACCTCTACGACAAATTTTGGTCCATTCATGCCTGGTTTTCACATCATTCCTTATAACGATGAAGCGGCTTTAGAGGAAGCTCTACAAAATCCAAACGTTTGTGGTTTTTGGTTAGAGCCCATCCAAGGAGAAGCGGGAGTGTATATGCCAGAAGCTGGATATTTGAAAAAGGCAGAAACGCTTTGTAAAAAACATAATGTCTTATTAATGATGGACGAAGTACAAACAGGAATTGCTCGAACAGGCAAAATGTTGGCTTCCGATCATGAAGACGTTCGACCTGATTTATTAATTTTAGGGAAAGCAATTTCTGGTGGTTTTTATCCTGTCTCTGCGGTTTTAGCTGATGATGAAGTGATGTTGACTATTAAACCAGGGGAACATGGTTCAACCTTTGGTGGAAATCCAATGGCTTGCGCGGTAGCAGTAGCTGCCTTAGAAGTAATCAAAGAAGAAGGCCTTATGGAAAATGCCTATAAAATGGGTGAGATCTTCCGTACTCGAATGGCTAAATTTGTAGAAACTACAGATCTGGTTACCTTGGTTCGTGGTAAAGGTTTATTGAATGCTATCGTGATCAATGACGATGAAGAGAGCTCAACCGCTTGGGATATTTGTGTGAAACTTCGCGACAATGGTTTATTAGCAAAACCAACGCATGGAAACATTATTCGTTTCGCACCACCATTAGTAATCACTGAAGAAGAATTGCATGCATGTTGCGATATTATCGAACAAACCATTCGTGATTTTGATGCATAAAAAATAGGGCTGTTGGGGCATATGATCATACGCCCCAACAACCTCATTATCTTTTTTTATTTAATAAGCATCTTCCCAATATAACTTTCCAGTCCATTGGTTAATTTATAGAAGTAAACGCCAGAAGCCAACTGCCCTCGATTGATTTGAATTTGGCTTTGACCATTCAATACTTCATCCCGTATAATTTTACCATCTACATCCAAAATTTGTAAGCTTAAATCATTACCTAAATAATCAAATTCTAGGATGGCAAAATCTTGAAATGGATTTGGACTTAAATTGATTTTCCAAGGATTATTACTTGGATCAATGATAGAAGATACTGTAATAATTACTGTTTGATTAACGATGTCTGTACCACAAGCATTGGTTACAGTAAGCGTTACATTATAACTTCCAGAACTCGCATAAGTATGACTTGGATTGACTCCTGTAGCTGTTTGACTGTCTCCAAAATCCCAAGAATAGCTCGAAGCATTCATTGAAGCAGAAGCATTAAAGGTCGCGACTAGCTCATTGGAACTAGCACTAAAATCACCAACAGGCAAAGGGTCTTGACTAAGACTTATTACATTCGAAGTTTCGGAACAACCGACACCGTTTTCAATAATCACCGAATAATTTCCTGGGTTGGTTACGGTAATGGTTTGTCCCATTTGTCCATCAGACCATACATAAGAACTATAGCCGGCAGCAGCTATTAATTGAACCGAACTTCCTTCACAGAAATTGGTACTTCCTGTATTGGTATTAATATTTGAATCGATGATGTTTGCTGCATTAACCACTAAAGTTTCGACTAATGAACAACCTACACTTGAGGTCACTGTCACGCTATACGTTCCAGCCGAGACGCCATTGATAAAAGAATTTGTTGATCCATCCGACCAAAGATAAGTATAGCTTCCTCCACCAGAAGTAGCAATACTTACGGCACCATCATTGGTGTTTTCACAAGTGGCGTCTACGGCATTGGTTGTCGCAGAAATCCCCCCATTTTGATCCACGGTATAAGATGCGGCACGGGTACATCCATTGCCATCGGTAATCATAGCTACATACGTTCCTGCATCCAAACCTACATTATTTAATCCCGATTGGCCATTGTCCCAACTAACAGTATAAGGTGGTTTTGGGCCTACAATGTTAAGGGCAATGATTCCATCACTTCCTCCACAACTAGCATCGGTAATTGTTTCGGTCACGGCATAAGGCGTATAGGATTTGCTATGTATAACTTCATCCACCACATTACCACTAGGATCGATGCAAACCCAAGTGACTTCATCACCATTTACATCAAACCGAACATATTGATTGATGTATAATTCGGTATCAATATTCGGGGCATTGCTATTGGTATTCATATCCAATGTAGAAGCTCCTGCACCACCCGAAATGATATAATAAACGCCATTATGTTGACCACGTTGATAACAGTGTGAATGTCCATTGAGTACATAATCTACGCCATACTGTTCAAAGTAAGGCATGAGGTCAGTACGCATATCTGTATTTCCTTCATACTGATAATAAGGTTGGAAAGGGACATAGTATAATAAATCCCAAGCATTGGTATAAGGAGGGTGATGAAAAAATACAAAGAGCCATTCTCGATCATTACATTGCATTTCGTCTACAAGCCAATTATGTTGATCAGACCCTACGGTATAAGGAAGATTAGAATCCAGACAAATGAATTTAGAATTTCCCCAAGTGAACGAATAATAACGTTCGGTATTTTGCGGATTATTTGAGGGCATATGAAACTGATCTAAATAAGTAGCGGCTTCGTCTGCATAGGTATCATGATTTCCAATAGAAGTAAAATGACATTCTTCTTTTAGTAAGTCTTTGTACACCCCAAAAAATACTTCTTCATAATTATCTCCATTGCCTTGATCGATATCTCCTGCCACTACTGCAAAGTCAATGTCTTCTGCTTTCATCAGGTTTGCAATACTATTTTGGACACCATTATTGTATCCGCAATCGCCATAATGCAAGAAACTAAAAGGAGCCATTCCATCAGGTTTTGCGGTATCAAAATGATCTACAGCGGTAGTAATAACCCCAGAAATTACCTGATAATAATAAGTTGTTCCAGCGGTCAATCCAGTCATTTGAAAAGAGTGGATTTGTTTTACTGTAGGATCATAAAGCACTTGATCTAAATTTGCTGGATCCGTTCCATAATGCAATTCACTGGATTCTCCCACAGGAGTTCGCCAAGCGATTACATTGGTGGTCTCTGTAGTTGCTTGAACATAAGGATAAAGTTCAATGATTTGACTAAAAGCAAAATAGGGGAGGATTAGAAATAAAATGAAAAGTAAACGTCGCATTTTTTATTTTTTTTGTAAAAAAACTTCCTGTAATGAGTTAAATTAAAGTTAACAATTTGAAGACTCTAAATTTACACATAAAATGTCAATTGCTTTTAATATTTTTGTCGATTCGTTGTAATTTAAATGTTAAAATCGAATGGAAGAAACACTAGAAGAACAGAAACGATTGCCCATTTGGAAAATTATTGGTTTAGTCCTGTTGTTAGGTTTATTAATTGGAGGATATTTTGGGTATGATTATTATCAAAAAATCTATGGACCCAATACAAAGTTTAGTGGGGAAAAGATGGAGCTATTTATTCCTAGCGGAGCGGAATATTTAGATGTGGTAGATTCATTGAAACAACGAAAAATTTTGAAAAGCATAGGTGCTTTTACTTGGGTCGCCCAAAAGAAGAATTTGCCCAAACATATATATCCAGGAAAGTATGAGATCAAATCTGGAATGAGTAATAATAGCTTGGTTAATATGTTGCGGTCAGGTAAAGATAAACCTGTGAATGTCGTGTTTAATTATGCCCGCACAAAAGAAGACTTAGCGGGGAAAGTAGCCCCATTTATTGAAGCAGACTCTGCTGAATTGGCGAACTTGTTTAATGATCCTAATTTTATCCATGATGTTGGATTTGAGAAAGAAACCATCATCGCTATGTTTATTCCCAATACCTATCAATTTAAATGGAGTACCAGTGCAGAAGGTTTTGGACAACGAATGAAGAAAGAGTATAATAAATTTTGGACAACAAAAAGAAAGGAACAAGCTAAAGCCATCGGTTTAAGTCCTACAGAAGTAGCGACTTTGGCTTCCATTGTCCAAAGCGAAACCAATATGAAAAAAGAGCGTCCAACCGTAGCTGGAGTGTATATGAATCGCTTACGAATTGGAATGACCCTAGATGCAGATCCTACCTTGATTTTTGCTATGGGAGATTTTACAATCAAAAGGGTTTTGGATAAGCATAAGGAAATAGACTCTCCATATAATACCTATAAAAATGCGGGACTTCCTCCTGGGCCAATAAGCTTGCCTCAAATCCCATATCTAGATGCGGTATTGAATTATGAGAAGCATGATTATTTATACTTTTGTGCAAAAGAAGATTTCTCTGGTTATTCTAATTTTGCCAAAACATATAATCAGCATTTAGTTAATGCTCGGAGATATCATAATGCAATGAATAAGCGAAAGATTTTTAAGTAATCTTTTTAGCGTTTATATAAAAAAAGAGACGATCTTCTATTGAAAGGTCGTCTCTTTTTTATTTTGGAATGAAAAAACTATTTTGGAAAAACGGCCTGTATTGCTTTCGTCAAATCTTCTGTCTTACGAGATCCAATTAAATACTGCGCTCCATTTTTTAACGTAATACGGACACCATTTCGACCAGAAAAACTATATCGTTTTTCATAGTTAAAGGTAATATTTGCTCCTGCCCATTGTGCCATATTAGAGGTTTCCACAATTTCATAATACGCCACATCTTCCCAAGGAATATGTATCTTCTTCAAATGAATTGGCATGATCTGAAAACTAATTCCTGAAGTAGTGACTACGGTTTTAAGTTGTACCTGTAGCGCATAAAAAACAGCCATAATAATGGTCGCAATTAAAAAGATACAGGTTAATTCTTTTTCATACATGGTGTTGGTGCCTGTTCTAATTTCTTGTACAAGAATAAAAAGAAGCAATGCAGACAACCCTGCGGCAAAGGCGAAAAATTCTACATTTCGAAACAACTGCCTTTCTTTAAATACTTTCTTTGCCATAATAATCTAATTTAATAAGTTAACACGTTAATTTAACTCAAAGTTAACAATAAATTAACATTGGGTCAAGTTTGATGCCTGTTTTATTTAATTTGCACTCCTGTTGGTTAAGTTTGTGTTATGTGTAAATAACTGTAGGTTAGGGTTTTAGTTTGTGTTTCGCTTCCTTTTTGTATAGAGTAGAAAAAGAGTACTTTTTATTATATTTGCCCGAATATTATGTAAATTGAACGAATATTATTTTTCAGAATAAAAAAACATACGATATGCGAATCCCCAAATATGTTCTTTTTTTGTGTGCAATTCTTATTGGAACATCTGCTTGTAAACAAAAGAAATCTAAACCGACTGTAGATAAAAAACCAGTCGTGGAGGATCTGACAAAGAAGGATCCAAAGGTAGATAACCCTACTACGAAAACAGATGGTTTTCGGAATATAGAAGAAGATCCAATTGATCGAACTGCGGTAAAATTAGTGGCACAAAATATTAATTTAGCTAATGGGAAATCATTTAGTTTAAATATTCCAGAAGGTTATGAAATTCATGTAGCCGCAGAAGGAATGAATCGCATTCGGTTTTTTGCGGAGTCTCCAGATCAACGACTATTTATTCCCGATATGAAAACCTTAGCCGACAATAAAAAAGGGAAGATTTATATTTTGGATGATTTTGATAAAACTACCAATAAATTTAAAAAAGTAAATGTTTGGAAATCGGGATTGAGAAATCCGAATAGCATTCAATTTTATAAAGATAAAGGAGGACAAGAATGGCTTTATGTGGCTTTAACCGATTCATTGGTTCGGTATAAATATACCCATGGAGAAATGGCACCTTCCAGTCCACCCGAAAAACTATGTGAATTTCCTGGTTATGGATTAAGCTATAAATATGGTGGTTGGCACCTTACCCGAACCTTAGCCTTTCATAAGGATGAATTATATATCTCTGTAGGAAGTAGTTGTAATTTATGTGAAGAAAAGAAAGAAGAATATATGCGAGCTACCGTGGTTAAAATGGACCCCAATGGACAGAACATTAAGGTCTTTGCTCCCGGTGTTCGTAATGCAGTAGACATCGGATGGGTAGAAGGGAAATTTTATGCGACCAATATGGGACCTGATCATTTAGGTGATGATACGCCCAATGATCATTTTTATCAATTAGAAGAAGGACGACATTATGGATGGCCATATTGCTATGAAGATAATGGTCAAATAAAAGAAGAAGACCCAAAAGATCAAAGTGATAATAAAGCGGCAGGAAAGATGGTGAAAGACTCTTGGGCTTCCAAAACAATAGATTGTGCCAAAGATGTTAGACCTGCTTATGCCTTATTTGAGGCACATGGTTCTCCGCTTGGCTTTGAATATTTTAATCATGAAGTCACACTCCCCGAATTAAAAAATTATTTTGTCGCGGCTTTGCATGGTTCTGGTGTAGTGCGTTTGGGTAAAGGATATAGCTTGGTTCGATTTAAAAAAGGATTGAAACCCGAACCTGTGGTCAATGGTTTTTTGCAGAATGGAAACCGAGTAGGAAGACCTTGTGATGTTTTTTCTTATGGCAAAGATGGATTTTTATTTAGTGATGACCATGCAGGGGTGATCTATTATGTGAAGAAAAAGTAAATAGAATATTGTAAATTTGAATGTTTAAGTGGACGTTCATTGTAACTAAGTCGTTCTTTTATTCGTAATAATAATAATACTCCTATACTTTAAACCTTAAATAATACCAATTATGCAAACAACAAAAGTGTTCTTTTTATTAAGTCTTCTAGCGGTGAGTTTTTGCTTTAACGCTTGTAAAGAAACAGAACCTCCAGTGATTCCAGTAAGTGAATTAATTTTAGGAACTTGGCTTCAAACGGAACTTTATGAAGAAGGTAGTTTTGTAAACCTTGCGGAATATAAAACCTTTGAGTTCACAGCGGAGAATGTAATTCGAAAGGAGTTTGATATTGATAATACCTTATTGTTGGAACAAGAAGAAATTTATTCTATAGGTGGAAATAGCGATCTTATTGACTTTGAATTTAGTACAGATTATGATATCGAAAGTATTAATGAAACCGAATTGATTATTACTTATAGTGGATTTAATTTAATTGGTCAAACGGTGGAGAAGAGAGAGATTTATGAAAAACAATAAAATAGCCTCGCTTGATTCTATAGATCATATTCATATGAAATAAAATAAAAACCTTAGTTCGTGCTAAGGTTTTTTTTATTTTCCAATTTAATCAAAGTCCACTAATTCAAAGACTAAAAGCATGCCTTCGGTCTTTGATTTATGTGCCCCTCCATGCATTACATTTCCCATGACCGATTCCATCTTAAAAAGGCGGTATCCTTCCATCTCTAATTCTACAATTGCAGCTTGAACATCACGCGCCAATTGTGGTCCATCAATCAATGTGGGAGGTTTCCAAACACTGGTCTTTTTCCCTTTATGTGCATCTACAAATATTGTTTTATAAATCGAACCCATAGCTTATTCTATTATTTTTTGAAAAGGTTTTTCCAATATCGGAATGAATATAGTAAATTGCATCATAAATATGGGATTAAAAGAAGAAATAACCAATTTGCTTTTAGATGGAGATATCGAAGGAGCAATTCGTAGACTCTATATCTTTACTTTAGAATCTACAGAAGAAGCGGTTCGTGACCTGCAAGATGAAACCGTTCGGCTCAGTCTATGGCAGAAAGATTTACATAGCAAAATCCGTATGGATCTACTTTCGGAAACAGAAACTCAAGAACAAAAAGATAAATTGTTGTCGCATATTCAAGACCTAGCCGAACGCATGGAAAACCCAATTGAGGCAATGGAATTAAAATCCTACGAACCCGAGCTGGAGCGATTTGATCAAAACCAACGTAAAGAGCTTCAAGATCTTTTGGATGTAGAACTTGAATATTTAGAAGCCATAAAATATTTACGTTCTATCTTTAGCACGTTACCTGAAGGGATGGGAAAATTGGCCATGAAAAAAGATATCGAACGAAAAGAAGAAGAGTTACAAGCGCTTCGTGAAAAAATCCAATCTAAAATAGACCTAGCTAATCAATAAGCGTTTTGACCTACTCATATTGTCACACGCTTGCCATAAATTCTAAAGTTTTTCAATGTCAACAATAATCCATTGTTCCTCTTCGTAATAGGAAGCAAATAACATTTTTCTTTACGAAATTTTTTTAGATGAAGAATTGGATTTTTTGTTTGTTGTTCTTAGGATTAAATGTAGTCGCTACTTTCCTTTCCGCTCAAGATCAATTGGGTTTGAAACTTGGTAATTATACAGGAATAAATAGTGTCTTACTTAATCCTGCACATACTGCTTTTAGCCCATTTAAATGGGATGTGAATTTAGTGGCCCTTGGCGTTTTTGCTGAAAATAATTATGCTTACGCAGAAAAAACAAGCATTTTACAAATAGCTAAAAATGAAGGAAATCTAATCTTTAGAGGCGATCTTGATCCTGAAAATTTGCCAGAAGAACCCTATGATATTTTTGATTATTTCGATAATCGAAACCCCAAATTTGTACATGTAAATCAATTTGTCATGGGGCCTTCCGCGATGTTTAAAATTAAGGGACATACGTTAGGCATCACAACAGGATTTAGAACCGTAGTTTCTGCATTCAAAATTCCTGGAAGTTTGAGTTATTATGAAATGGAAAATCGACCATTAGGTGAATCTTTTGATGTAGGAAAATTTAAATTAGGAGTCATGGCTTGGAGTGAACTCGGTTTGAATTATGCGACGACAATCATGAAAAAAAGAGACAAAGAACTCGCGGTAGGAGGGAGTATAAAATTTCTTCAAGGTTATGAAGGACTTTATGTAAATAACTTATCGGAAGCCAGTTTGAGTTATGATCCAGGAGATACGTTAAATTTTGGAAATGTAAATTTGGATTATGGTTTTGCGACCAATGTGCAGTATGAACCAGGGGCTTCAGAAGCGGATTATAATTTTCAATCGAATGGAGGAGGAGTATCTTTAGATTTAGGCGTAGAGTACAAACTAATCGCTGATGAAGCTCCATATAAATTGAAAATTGGCGTTTCTTTATTAGATATCGGACGTATTGGTTTTGGAAAAAATGCTCAAAAACATAATCTAAATTTAGATAGTGCTTTTGTGGTGCCCTTAAATGAATATGAAACCATTAATAATACCGAAGAACTGGTATCCTTGTTAAGTGATCATGTGTTTAGTAATACCTCTGCTTCTCTAGAAGGAAATAAATTTGGCATGTGGTTGCCAGGGGCATTGTCAGTTCAAGCCGACATCCGATTGACCAATATGGTCTTTGCAAATATAACAGCTATTCGTCGCTTGCCTTTACCTGGACCTGGCGTGCAAAGAGCAAATATAGTAGCACTTACTCCACGATTTGAATTGAAGTGGGCAGAGTTTTCCTTACCTTTGGTTTTGTATAATGATAGTCAATTTCATATGGGAGCTGCATTTCGTCTTGGTCCCTTATCTGTTGGGTCAGATAATTTAATAGGGATGTTTACCAAAGAGAAAAATCTTACAGGAACCGATATTTATTTAGCAATAAAAATCAATCCATTTTTAAAACGAGATAAAGAAAAAGGTTATCGTCGAAAGCATCCTAAAGGAAAAGTAAAATGTCCTTCTTTCAAATAAAATCAAAATGAGTTTTCAATTTTTAGATCATACGTGGACCTTGTTTTTAGATAGAGATGGTGTAATCAATAAACGATTGCCTGGCACTTATGTGAAAACTATTGATGAATTTTCGTTTACACCAAATGCCTTATCTGCCTTTCCTATTTTTCAAACTGTTTTTAATAAAACGATTGTAGTCACTAATCAGCAAGGAATAGGTAAAGGCATAATGACGAAAGAAGATTTAATTGAAGTGCACGAATGGATGAGTGAAAAAGTAGAAGCTTCGGGCGGGCGCTTTGATGCTATTTATTACTGTGCAGAAACAGCCATTGAAGATCCATTTTGTAGAAAGCCCAAACCCGGAATGGCGCTTAAGGCCAAACGTGTTTTTCCTTCTATCCATTTTGAAAAAAGCATGATGGTAGGCGATTCTAAAAGTGATATTGAGTTTGGGCAATATCTTGGAATGCGCACCGTTTGGATCAAAGGAAAAGAAGAAGAACACCAAGCAATAGCCAATCTAAATCCAGATTTTAGTTTTGATTCTTTATTTGCTTTCGCAGAAAAAATAAAAAAGGATTTGAATCTTTAATTTGATTTAAAAATCACTTTGGTATTTCCATAATCCATCGACTCTTCCAAACGATCCACTTCAGGAATTTCATTTAATCGAGCAATGATTTTATTTCGAAGGACGCCTTTCCCTTTTCCATGAATGATATAAACAAAGGGTTTGTTAAATCGAATGGCATCTAAAATATAGGTCTCGAAGCGACGAAGTTGGAATGCTAATTTCTCCCCATCAATCATTTTTTCATGGAGCGGAGTTAATTTTTCTATATGAAGATCAATTTGATTGGGAAAGGCTACACTTTTTGAAAGATCATTATTCTCGTAGTCATAATAATTCGAAGTATTCGATTTTCGATCACTTTTAGTATGAACCTTGGTATAGTCTTTTAACGAAGCATGTTCATTTTTAGGGTTATTACAGGCTAAAGGGAATACATGCATTTCTTTATTAGAGATGGATTCTAGAGCTAATTTTTTGAAAAACTTTTGCGCCTTTATTTTAAGGTCAAAATTAAAATTTACATGCGATCCATCGGTAGTTACTTGGCGTAACTCCAATGTAAACCTTGGGGAATCATTGAGTTCATCTTTTTGTAAATACCCCAATTGAACTAAAGTACCTGCCTTTAATTGGCCATCCATTTTTTTTGACAATTGTTGGTTTAATGACCACGAGACAATATATATATAGTCTATAGTACCTGGATTGCTTAGATAAATGATATAAGAACCAACCGTTCCGTCAGACATAAGTTTCGGGTCAAAGCTTAGCGCAGGGGATAAACCCTTTTCAGGTTTAACAGCGATGTTTGGGAGTGAAGGCTCTTGAGTTTTTTCTATGGTCTCCTTTACTTCTTTTGGTGGCAAATCTTCTTTGCTAGATTTATTAAAATAATCATAAGGAGCCAAATCTTCTAAATAGCATGGAATACTCATGTCGTCTTCAGGTAAGAAGACCTCTGCCATTTCATCAGGTAACATTTGAGTAATAGTGCCTACATCTCCAGAATTGACGAGACGAACTTTCATTCCTTTAGAAAATAACATAGTGGATTAATTTTAAACTAATAGAGAAAATTAGAAGTAACTACAATCAAAAAAATAGATTACTAAACCATAAAGATAATTTTGTCCACGGACTTATTTACCTTTGAGCAGAAAAAAGAAGGGAATTTTAAATTTATCATTTATATGAGCAAAGTATTTGAAGGAAGAACCCGATGGAAAATAGCCCAAGCTGCCGAAATACGCTGGTGGCAAAATTATCTAAAGAAAAAACCAGTAGGTGATTACCTCACTTGGAAAAAGGCCTATTGGGAAAAACTTTTAGATGAAATTGAAGTGCATACAAAACCCAATAGTCAAGTCTTAGATGCAGGATGTGGACCCGCTGGTATTTTTATGGTTACCAATGCTTGTAAAACAGATGCTGTAGATCCTTTGCTCAATGATTATGCAGAGAAAATTGATCATTTCAAAAAAGAAAATTATCCTTCTGTCCGATTTTATAGTCAAGCTTTGGAAGCTTATACTCCTGATGTCGCATATGATACTATCTTTTGTATGAATGCAATCAACCACGTTTCTGACCTTGATCAATGTTTTGATAAATTGGTAGAAATGACTAAACCTGGTGGGGAATTAGTAGTTTCGATTGATGCGCACAATTATGGTTTTTTTAAACATCTATTTCGATTGTTGCCAGGAGATATTTTGCATCCGCATCAATTTGATTTAGAAGAATATCAAGAAATGCTAACTAAAAGAAATTGTACCATAACACGTACGGTATTGTACAATAAAGAATTCTTCTTTAACTATTTCATTTTGGTCGTAAAAAAAGCGGACTAGAAAGTCCGCTTGTAAGGTATATATTACTGTATATATATTATGGTGTCGGATTTTTAACAATCCGATGATTTTGTCGTATAAGATTTTCGATATCTTCTTTAAGAACTTCCATCGCTAAATATAGCATATCCATATCATTTGGAAAGATCGCAGGACGATTACCTATTTTTCTATTGGTTTCGTCTTTCAACGCTCTACGGTCTCCCTCAAAAGTAGCAGCATAGTTTTCAAAAAATGCCTCTGATCGGATAGGGAAGTGATAAAGGGCTTCATTTGTTCGACCATTAAAATACTCTAAATCGCCTTCTAAAAGACCAGATTTACGCTGTAGAGTTTCAAATACTCTTGCATAAATGGTAACATAAGCCGGCACCTTAATATCATTCCCTAAAGTATCTTTGGCCACATTTCCATTTTGGTCATAGACAAATTCTTCTCCTTCTTGAATTTGTTTTTCTTCTACATATTGCACATTATCGGTGGTTTCAGGACTAACCGCAATATTGGTCATATTGGCAACGATAATATAATCATAGGTTTTAGCAGGGTCTTGTTGTTGATGATATTGAACCCAAGTACTATTTGAGGCTCGAGTGTTCATATTGAAAAGTTCTCTTTCAAAACTGCTTGGAATGACTGCGTATGCCGAATTCCTCATTTTAAATAAGACATGATTCATTCCCAATTCTTTGGCTTCAGCCATCAGTCGAGTCTTATCTTTATAAGTACTGTAGTACTTTTCAATTTTATCAAATTGATTAAAAGCTTCTCTTGCGCTCAATTTATTTTGAGAAGACTTGGCTTCTTCTAATAATTGAATACCTCTAGCATAAAGAAAGGCAGCTGCTTTTTCTTTTGATTCTAAAATGAGATCATTGGTACGAACAAATTTTAAAGTTGCTTTTCGATTTCCTTCACTAGCTACATACAACGGCAATAATGGTTTAACTTTTTCTTGTCTTCGAGCTATTCGATTAGCAATGCTATTAATCTCTTCCCAACTTTCAGGTTCTCCTTCTTTTTTTAAGAAGGTAATTTTACCCATGTCTTTTTCAGTTTGTTTGGTAAATGCTTCTTCTAGTGAAAGGATGTGTTGGTCTTTCTTGTTTTTTTTCGACAATTTTTTTACTGCCAAATCAATAGCTTTTGTATACTGACCTTTATAGGTTAATTTTTGAGGTGTCATGCAAGCACCTAAAAATAGAGATAAACATAATCCTATAAAGCAAAATCGAGGGTATAAAGTTTTATTAATCATCGCTTTAATTTTTAGGGTTTGAAAATAAATTAAATGTACATTATATCATATTAAAGCCAAAGCCTATGCCAAAATTTTAGGCTTAAAAAATATTCTCCACAAATGTGAATAAAAAAGAGTCAATTCACGTGGTTTTTTTCCGATTAAATTTTACATTTGCCCATCGCACGAAATAAGGTTAATGTTTTGTTAAGACCTTATTTATTTAGAACAAATCTAAATACTTTTCAACCTTCCAATTTTGTTGGTTATGGTTGTTCTGTATTGTAAATTTGTGTGAATTCTAATACGTCTTAGAAAATAAAGAAATTGGAAATGATATTTAAACCTTTGAGAGCCAAGATTTTGATGTTGCTTTTTGCAACTTTCAGCCTTTCTTCTGCTTTCTCGCAAGATGCTCAACCAGACGGGAAAGCACTCTTTAAAGCCAAATGTGCAAGTTGTCACAATAAAAATATGAAGGATGACCTTACTGGGCCAGCCTTAGGTGGTTTTGAAGAACGATGGGCAGATTATCCGCAAGAAGACTTATATGCGTGGATAAGAAATTCACAAAAACAAATTTCTGATGGTCACCCTAAAGCGGTAGAGTTATGGAAAGAATGGTCACCTACAGTGATGACTCCTTTTACAGACCTTACTGATGCAGACATCGAACAGCTTTTATTGTTTGTTGATAATGTATACTATAATAGAGGACCTTACAAACCTAAAGAAGTTACTGTTGCTGGTGGTGGTGATAATAGTGGATCTAAAAAGTCAGGAATGAGTGGTGCTATGATGGGTATCCTCTTTTTGGTCTTAGCAGCATTCGCATTAGCACTATCTAGAATTATTGCTAACCTTAATCACATGTCTGCAGTCAAAGCAGGTGATACAAATGCAAAACGTAAAACTTTTATGGATATGCTTACTAGCAAATCTGTTATTGGTTTTGTCATTTTTGCTTTAGTAATTATAGGTGGTTACTTTACCGTTAATAATGCAATTGATTTTGGAAGACAGCAAGGTTATGCACCAGAACAACCAATTAAATTCTCGCACGAAACGCATGCTGGGGTGAATAAAATTGATTGTCAATATTGTCATGATGGTGCACGTCGTAGTAAACATGCAACCATTCCTGGTGTCAACACCTGTATGAACTGTCATGAAGCAGTTAAAGTAGGATCAACTTACGGAACAGCTGAATTATCTAAAATTTATGCTTCTGCTGGATTTAACCCAGTAACTGGAAAATACTTTGAAGATTACGAGAACGTAAATAAAGATACCGTCAAAGCCATGTTTGCTGAATGGATTGAGTCTCAATATGTAGCGAGTGATGTAGGAAAGACAAAGAGCGAAGCTGCGGTTAGTAAGTTTGTTGCTAATCAATTGAATGGAACAAAGACAGAACCTGGCGTAGCTAGTTATATCCAATCACCTATCGAATGGGTACGCATTCACAACTTACCAGATCATGCTTACTTTAATCACGCTCAACACGTGAGTGTAGGAAAAGTAGAATGTCAAGATTGTCATGGTAAGGTAGAAGAAATGGAAGTTCTACAACAATATGCTCCATTATCTATGGGATGGTGTATCAATTGTCACAGACAAACAGAAGTTAAAACAGATGGTAGTGATTATTATGCAAAGGCTTACAAACAGTATGTGCATGATAAAGAAGACGGAAAGATCGATAAAATCGCTGTAGAGGATATCGGAGGTCTTGAATGTCAAAAATGTCACTATTAATATTATATAGAAAAAACACTTGCTTTATAAATACGATCAAATAATCATGAAGAAGCAAAATAAAAATATCTGGGTTGGTGCTGAAGAAATGAATCAGGATCCAGAATTGATCAAACAATTGCAAACCGATGAGTTCTTCGAACTTCCTGTTATGGATGCGCTTTCTGATGAAGAAAGAGTTGACGAAGCAACCAAAGGAAGTAGCCGTCGAGACTTTTTGAAATACATGGGCTTCGGACTAGGTGCTGCTACAATCGCTGCATCTTGTGAAATCCCTGTAAAAAAAGGAATCCCTTATGTAGTAAAACCAGACGCTATTGTTCCTGGAATCGCTACATATTATGCCTCTACCTATATCCAAGGTGGTGATGTTTGTCCAGTTGTCGTAAAAACTCGGGAAGGAAGACCTATTAAGATTGAAGGAAACAACATGTCTTCCATGACCAATGGAGGTACTAGCGCTAGAGTTCAAGCAAGTGTGCTTGAATTGTACGATACTTCAAGAATTAAAGGACCTGGTAAAATAAAAGGGGAATACAATCGTCAAAACCCTGTAGATATTGCAGATTGGGCAAAAGTCGATAAGGCAATTATGGATCAGCTGAATGCTGGATCTAGAATTCGTATCGTTGCTAATACTATTGTTAGTCCTACTACAAAAGCAGCAATTGCTGCTTTTAAAACAGCTTATCCAAATACAGAAGTGGTGATGTATGATGCCGTTTCGTATTCAGGTATGTTAATGGCTAACTTAGCTTCTTTTGGTGAAGCTTATCAAGCATTACCTTCTTATCGTTTTGATAATGCAAAAACGATTGTAAGTATTGGTGCTGACTTCTTAGGTACATGGGTTTCTCCAGTAGAATTTGCAAACCAATATGCTAAAACACGGCGTATTGATGATGTGAATAATGCATCTGTTTCTCGTCTAATCTGTTTTGAAAGTTATATGTCTTTAACTGGATCAAATGCAGATAATCGGGTGATGGTTCGTCCTTCAGAAGTAGGAATTGCTATCGTAGCTCTACATAATGAAGTGGCTAAATTAGCAGGCGGAACTAGCGTAAGTGGTGGCGGAAACTTCGCTCATGAAAATGCAGCAAATGGAGTTAAACAGGCCGCTCAAGATTTATGGAATACACGAGGACAAGGATCTTTGGTGGTTTCAGGTTCTAATAATGTAAGTGAGCAAATCTTAATAAATAACATTAATAATATGTTGGGAGCATATGGAAAAACCATTGATTGGTCTTCTCCATGTTACCAACGACAAGGAATTGATAAAAATGTTACAGATTTAATTCTTCAAATGAACAGCGGAAATGTAGATGCTGTTTTTGTTATGGGAGATGCCAATCCAATATATGATCTTCCTGATGGAGATAAATTTGCCACAGGTTTGAAAAAAGCGAAGTTAAGCGTTTCTTTTGCTGCTTTGCCAAATGAAACAATGGCTGCTTGTCAATTTTCTTGTCCAGATCATCATTACCTAGAATCTTGGGGTGATGCAGAAGCAAAGAAAGGACAGTATATGTTGGTTCAACCAACTATTCAACCTTTGTTTGATACAAGAGCTAAAGAATTGACTTTATTGACTTGGGCTCAAGATGAAATTACTAAACAAGGACATGAAGACGCTTACTACGAATTCATGCAAAGAAATTGGGAGTCTACCGTTTTTGGTAGCCAAACAAAATTCCAATCTTTCCGATCTTTTTGGGATAGTGCTTTACATGATGGTGTAGTCAATGCAGATGCAACAGAAACTGGAAGCCCAGGATTTATAGGAGATGTAAGTGCCGCTGCAGGAAAAGTTAGCAAACCCAATACAGGTGGAATGGATGTTACTTTCTATGAAACTGTAAATATTGGTGCTGGACAATTTGCAAATAACCCTTGGTTACAAGAGATGCCAGATCCTTTAACTCGTTGTGTTTGGGATAACTTTGTTTTGGTAAATATCAAATGGGATGGCGATCGTCGTTTTGAAGGATTTAATGGTTTGAAAAGTGGAGATTTAGTTGATGTAACTATCAATGGAGAAACCATGACAATGCCAGCTTATATCCAATTCGGACAATTAGAAAATACTTGTGCGATTGCCGTCGGATACGGAAGAACAGTATCGGGCCGAGCAGGAACAGGGGTAGGAAAAAATGTATTTCCTCTCTTAAAACGAGATGCAGACGGGAATACTCAGTTCTATGCTTCTGATGTAACCATCTCCACTAAAAAAGGAACCGATTCACGATTCGCTTGTGTACAATATCACCACACGATGGGAGTAAAAGTGGATGGTGAAGGCGATAATGTAGATGAAACAGCATTAATGACTTTAGGAAAAGGCTTCCAAGGTTCATTAGTTGATCGTACGGTAATAAGAACTTCAGACATATCTTCTCTTAAGAAGGATGTAGAAGATTTAATACATGAGAGAGAACATGCACAACATTTAAATGACCGAACCATGTATCCTGGTCACGATAAATTCTATAAAATGGGTCACCATTGGGGAATGAACGTGGACATGAATACTTGTATTGGATGTGGAGCTTGTCAAGTAGCTTGTGTAGCAGAAAATAATGTACCTGTTGTAGGTAAAAAAGAGGTAAATCGCCACCATGAAATGACTTGGATGCGAATTGACCGATATTTTTATGGTGATGTGGAAAATCCAAATGTGGTTTATCAACCATTAATGTGTCAACACTGTGATAATGCACCATGTGAAAATGTTTGTCCTGTAGGAGCAACCAACCACAGTTCCGAAGGATTAAATCAAATGACATATAACCGATGTATTGGTACTCGATACTGTGCAAATAACTGCCCGTATAAAGTACGACGATTCAATTGGTTAGATTATACAACCGCGGATTTATTCCCTTGGAATGAAAATGATCCGATGACGCAGAAACCAGATTTAGAGGAAGAACCATTCTACGCGAGTTACTTAACACGTATGGTATTAAACCCAGATGTAACGGTAAGATCTAGAGGGGTAATTGAAAAATGTAGTTTCTGTGTACAACGAATCCAAGAAGGAAAGTTAATGGCAAAAGTAGAAAACCGTCCATTAAGAGAAACGGATGTGGTTACTGCTTGTCAATCTGCTTGTCCAACAAATGCGATTACTTTTGGTGATTTAAATATTAAAACAGCCAAGATAAATCGAGATTGGGCAAGTCCATTGAATTACAAAGTATTAGAAGAAGTAAATGTTCAATCTTCAGTAGGTTACACAATGAAAGTAACCAATAAGAATGAGAAGATTAGCTAAACGAATTGAATTTAACTATTAAATTATAATCGAAAATAATTATGGGCCACGGTATATTTGTTGCTCCTACTCGGAAACCCCTGGTAACAGGAAGTAAGAGCTACCATGATATTACAGAGGACATTTGTTCTCCAGCGGAAAAAGCACCTTCAGTTGCTTGGGTAATAGGCATGTTAGTCTCGCTTGGTTTAGTAGCCTTCGGCGGGGCATGTCTCTTGATTACTATTTGGGTGGGTATTGGTTCTTGGAATCTTAACCGAACTATAGGATGGGGTTGGGATATTACCAACTTTGTTTGGTGGATCGGTATTGGTCACGCAGGAACATTGATCTCAGCGATTTTATTATTGTTTCGACAAAAATGGAGAACAGGTGTAAACCGTGCTGCAGAAGCAATGACGATTTTTGCAGTAATTTGTGCTGCTTTATTCCCTGGTATTCACATGGGAAGAATCTGGTTGGCTTTCTTCATTTTTCCTTATCCAAATACAAGAGGGCCGTTATGGGTAAACTTTAACTCGCCACTTTTATGGGATGTTTTTGCAATTAGTACATACTTTACCGTATCCTTATTATTCTGGTATACAGGTTTAGTTCCTGATTTCGCTACATTAAGAGATCGAGCAAAAGGTATGAGAAAGCGGATTTATAGCTTTTTATCTTTTGGTTGGACTGGGTCAGCTAAACACTGGCAACGTCATGAATACTTATCTTTAGTATTAGCAGGATTAGCAACACCATTGGTACTTTCTGTACACACCATTGTAAGTTTTGACTTCGCCACTTCCGTTATTCCTGGTTGGCACACGACGATTTTCCCTCCATACTTTGTAGCAGGAGCGATTTTCTCTGGGTTTGCCATGGTACAAACCTTAATGATTGTTTCAAGGAAAGTAATGAATCTTCAAGATTATATTACAATTACGCATATTGAAGCAATGAATAAAATTATTCTGTTAACAGGTACTATCGTAGGATGTGCCTACCTGACAGAGTTATTTATTGCATGGTATTCTGGATATATTTATGAGCAATTTGCTTTTATGAATAGAGCAATGGGACCTTATTGGTGGTCTTATTTTGGAATGATGCTTTGTAATGTAATTACTCCACAGCTATTTTGGATTAAAAAAATTAGAAGAAGTATCTTCTGGACATTCTTCTTATCTATTGTAGTTAACATCGGTATGTGGTTTGAGCGTTTTGTAATTATTGCAACTACTTTAGCAAGAGATTACTTGCCATCAAGTTGGAGTTATTACTGGCCATCAATAATTGAGATTGGAGTATATTTATTTACTTTCGGATTGTTCTTTACTTTATATCTTATTTTCTCAAGAGTAGCACCAGTGGTTGCGATTGCAGAGGTAAAACACATACTTAAATATAACGGAGATCAATACCTAGCTAAGAATCGTGAAGATTACGAAGCAAAAACTGGGGTGAAAGTCGTTTTGGATGAAGATAAAGTTACAGATGATCCAAATTACGAAGTAGATGATCAGATTGACGCGAACGATTTAGACGAGAATAATTAATAAAAGAACATTATCAAATTTCATAGCAATGAAAGGTAAACATAAAGACATTTTGTTCGGCTTATACAATGATGAAACAGAATTGTTGGATGCAGTACATACTGCACATGAAGATGGTCTTGAAATCATGGATGTATATACGCCATTTCCAGTACACGGTTTAGATGAAGCCATGGGATTAAGTGAATCTCGTCTGCACATTGCAGGTTTCGTCTATGGTATGTTAGGAATAATGACTGCTTTTGGATTTATGACTTGGGTCTTTACAAGAGATTGGCCTATAATATTTGGAGGTAAGCCTTATTGGTCTGTTCCTGCATTTATTCCGATTTCATTTGAGTTAACTGTACTCTTTTCCGCAGTAGGAATGGTAGTTACCTTTTATGTAATCTGTGGCTTAGGCCCAGGAGTTAAAAATCCAATTTTGCATGATCGAATCACCGATGACAAGTTCTGTGTAGCTTTTGAAACGGATGGTTTAGCAAAAGATAAGATAGACGGATATCGAAGCTTTTTCTCTAAGACAGGAGCTTCTGAAGTTTTTGAAAAAAATATTTAAAAAACGCTGTAAAAGCATTTTCTAAGAAATGAAGAATATTAAATATCTAAGCGCTGCTTTCCTTTTATTTGCTCTAATTATGGGCAATAGTGGATGTAGTTCTTCAAGCGGAAATAACCCAGGGCATGAATACATGCCTGATATGGCGCACTCCATTGCTTATGAAGCAAATCATCTTCAATATTACCGACCCAATACTTGGGAAAGTGAAGAAAACCTGCGCGATTTCTACGTAAAACCAATGCTTCCTGTAAAAGGAACAATTCCAAGGGGATATACGGGAATGAGTCTCGCGAAGGATCCATCTGATGCTATGGAAAAATCTGATTTCATGGCAGGAACTCCAATGAATGGTCATGTACCTTATTACTATGACGATACAGAAGAGGAACGAACTCGAGCAATGGCTGAAATTACAGAAAACCCATATCCAATTACCCAAAAGGGATTGGATAAAGGAAAGGATTTATATGAAATCTACTGCGGCATTTGTCATGGAGATAAAGGAGAAGGAGATGGCTATATTGTAAGAGATGATGGAGGGAAATATCCAGCGCAACCTGCAAATTTAGTTTCTGATGAATTTATTGGAGCTAGTGAAGGTCGTTTCTATCATGCGGTAATGCATGGAAAAAATGTGATGGGAGGATATGCAGACAAACTTTCTTATGAAGAACGTTGGGAAGTCATTCACTACATTCGTTCTCTACAAGCTAAAAAGACTGGAACTGCCTACGATCCAATTCCAGATCCAGATGCAGCATTTAAATCTAAATTTTCTGATTTACTTTCTGCTACCTCACATGGTGGTGGACATGAATCAGGTCATGGTGATGCACATGGAGGAGATCATGGGGAAGTATCTGGAGCAGTGAATCCAAATGTGATGCGATTAGAGAATGTATTTTTCGCTACAGGTTCTTCTCAATTGAAAGCTGTTTCAAGAAGAGAACTTAATGTATTTGCTGAAGTTTTAGCAGATAGTGGAACAAACGTAGAAATTAGCGGACATACCGACAATGTTGGAGATGCCGCATCTAATATGAGTTTATCTCAAGATCGAGCAGTAGCAGTTAGAAATTATTTGATAAGTAGAGGAATTAATGCTAGTCAAATAACTGCTAAAGGATATGGTGATTCGAGACCAGTTGCTTCTAATTCTACGGATGAAGGACGCCAACAAAATCGAAGAACTGAATTTGAAATTTTAAGACACTAATAGCTGAAAATATAATCGATAATGAATCAATTTACATTCACCGGAAAACAAAAGACATTCACGTTCTCGTTGATGTTTGTTGGCCTACTTACCGCACTGATCTGCCTTTTTATGAAAGGAGATGGATTGCGTTTTTGGTCAAACTTTTTGCACAACACGGTTTTCTTTGTAGGAATTAGCTTTATCTCTTTGTTTATCCTTTGTGCCAAATCTTTGGCTTACTCTGGTTGGCAAACCGTATTTAAGCGAGTCTGGGAAGCCATGTCTTTGTTTATGCCAATTGGTGTGATTTTTCTTTTAATCATCACCTTGGGAATCAAAATGGGATGGCATGATCTTTATCATTGGGCAGATGCAGATTCTGTAGCTCATGATAAACTTTTACAAGCCAAATCGCCCTTCTTAAATTTTACAAATTATTTTCTTTTCACCTTGATTGTTGGAGGGTATTGGATTTTTACCATGTATGCCTATCGAAGATTATCTTTACGAGAAGATAATAATGCAGGGCTTTATTCCTTTAATAAAATTAAAGCATTAGCTGGAGTGTTCTTGTTTGCAGGTGGATATTTAGCTTGTATCATGATCTGGTTATGGGTGATGTCTATCGATGCGCACTGGTATAGTACTATGTTTGCTTGGTACAGTGCTGCAAGTTGGTTAGTTTCAACGATTGCCTTTACGGTCTTGATGATGATTTATCTTCAAGGAAAAGGTTACTTCCCTAAGTTCACGGATGAGCATATGCATGATTTAGGGAAATACTTATTTGGCTTTAGTATCTTTTGGACTTATCTATGGTTTTCTCAATTCATGTTGATTTGGTATGCTAATATAGGTGAAGAAACCACATATTTTAAATTGAGAATTGATGAGTATCCAGTATTGTTTTACGGAAACTTAGTGATCAATTTCTTATTACCATTTTTTGTTTTGATGCGTAATTCTACAAAACGAAAGCATGGAACAATGATCTTTGTTGCGATCTTTGTTTTCTTTGGTCACTGGATGGATTATTTCCAAATGATTAAGCCGGGAGTAGTAGAAACAGAACATCATTTAGCACATGCTGCGCATGATGATCATGGATCTGATACGAAGCATTTAGACGATGCACATAAAGATGAGCATAAAAAAGAGGATGCACATAAAGACGATCATGCTGGAGACGGACATGATGATACACATGGAGACGGGCATGGAGATGCACATGAAGAATCATTGAGATGGGGCTTTGGAATGCCTGGATACATAGAGTTTGGAATGTTTGCTGGATTTCTTGGTTTATTCCTGTTTGTTTTCTTTACAGGATTAGGAAGAGCATCCCTTACACCAGAGAATGACATTTACTTAGATGAGAGTTATCATCATCACGCGTAGGAAATTTAATATTAATCAAAAAATACAATCCTAAATATCATGGGAGGTTTGTTAATCATTTTAAGTATAATTTTAATCTTTGTTGTCCTTGTTCAAATTGGACGGATCAACGAGATAGCTGTTGGATTACGAGGAAAAGAACAGGCACAACGACAGGCTAATAACCGTAATGCGGTTATGGGATTAGTGTTTATGGTTGCTTTTCTAATCTTCGTTATTGTTTCATTCTTTGCATTCAAAGATCGAATGTTAGGTTTTGGACCACATGAATCCGCATCACACCACGGTGGATTAATTGATGGGATATTTTTAACCACATTAATCATCACGGGTATCGTATTTTTCATTACTCATATTCTTTTATTTTGGTACTCTTATAAATATAGAGGTCAAAAGGGTCGAGTAGCAAAGTATATTCCACATGATAATCGTTTGGAATTAATCTGGATGGTTGTGCCAGCAATTGTAATGACCTTCTTAGTAATTGGAGGATTATCTGTTTGGAATGAGTCTATGGCTGATGTTCCAGATGATATGAAACATGGTTTAAACGAAGGCGAATTTTTAGAAATTGAAGCCACTGGATTCCAATTTGGTTGGTTACTTCGATATCCTGGAGCAACAGACTTTAAATTAGGAACAAGAGATTTTCGGAATATCAAAGCAGGGTATAATGAAACTGGACAGGTATGGACTGATGAAAAAAATCATGATGATTTTTTAGCAGATACCTTATATCTACCTAAAGACCACAAAATACGAATTCGTATTATTGGTCGTGATGTATTACACAATTTCTATTTACCTCATTTCCGTGTGAAAATGGATGCGGTTCCTGGTATGCCAACGTATTTTGTATTTACACCTACAAAAACCACAGAAGAATACAGAGAATCTCTAAGTGGATATCCAGAATGGCAAGCAATGGCTGATCCTTCTGATCCAGAAAACAAATTTAAGAAATGGGAAACCTTTGAATACGAATTGGCTTGTGCGGAGCTTTGTGGTGATGGTCACTTTAGTATGCAAAAGATTGTTCGTGTTGTTGAAATGGATGAATTTAAAAAATGGTATAATAGTAAAAAATCATTTTATAGTACAGAAGTAAATCCTCCAAAAGAGACTGAAGTATTGTCTAGAGAAACCAGTTTAGAAGAAGGACATGGTGGAGAAGAAGGAACACACACAGGAGAAGGGCATGGTGAAGGATCGCACAATGTAGAAGGACACTCTACAGAAGAATCACATTCTGGAGATCATACTAATGGAACGCACACTTCTGGAGGAACAACCACTCATACTGAAGGAACCCACACGGAAGAGACGCATAGTGGAGGAACGCATAATGCAGGGAAGGCTGATGGAAAAGAAGGAACCAATGCGGGTAAAGCAACGACAACAGAAGAAGGCGAAAATAAAGGGAAGAAAGGAAAAATAATAAAGAAGATCTTCAATAAAGGAAAGAAAGAGAAGACAGGAGATCATTAATAATTTTTGAAAGCACAGTTTCGATATAAATAAATCATTGAATTATGGCAAATGTTGATATCCACGCCCATGAGGAAGTACATGCTCATGACCACCATGAAGATCACGATCATCATGGGGATAAATATCAATCTAATTTTATAACGACTTATATCTTTAGTCAGGATCACAAAATGATTGCGAAGCAATTCCTGATTACTGGTATATTCTGGGCCTTTATTGGTGCAGCAATGTCAATCGTTTTTAGATTACAATTAGGTTTTCCAGAGGAAAGTATGGCATGGTTAAAACCGATCTTAGGAAAATGGATCGTTTTAAATGATGCTGGAATGGGTACACTAGATCCAGAATTTTATTATGCATTGGTGACGATGCACGGTACTATTCTCGTTTTCTTTGTACTTACTGCTGGTTTGTCTGGAACATTTAGTAACCTGCTTATTCCATTGCAGATTGGAGCACGAGATATGGCATCTCCATTCCTTAATATGTTATCTTATTGGTTCTTCTTCTTAGCAGGAGCCATCATGTTCTCTTCCTTGTTTTTATCAACAGGGCCTTTTGCAGGAGGTTGGACGGCTTATCCGCCACTGAGTGCATTACCCCAAGCGATGTCAGGATCGGGAGCAGGGATGACTTTATTCGGAGTGAGTTTGATCTTCTTTGTAGTTTCTGTACTTCTTGGAGGTATGAACTACATTACTACAGTATTAAACCTTCGAACAAAAGGAATGACGATGTGGAGAATGCCATTAACTATCTGGGCATTTTTAGTGACTGCAATTCTAGGATTATTATCTTTCCCAGTTTTAGTGTCAGGAATTCTATTATTGATTTTTGATCGAAGTATGGGTACTAGCTTTTATTTAAGTGAAATTTTTATCCAAGGTTCTGCTTTAGATAGAGTAGGGGGAAGTCCAATTCTTTTCCAACACTTGTTTTGGTTCTTAGGACACCCAGAAGTATATATTATCATTGTTCCGGCCTTCGGTCTGGTCTCAGAGGTGATGTCTGTACATGCAAGAAAACCTATTTTTGGATACAAAGCGATGGTTTATTCTATATTAGCTATTGCCTTCTTGTCTTTTATTGTTTGGGCTCACCACATGTTTATGGCAGGAGTGAATCCATTCATCTCTAATATCTTCGTGTTATTTACTTTAATTATTGCGGTACCATCTGCGGTAAAAGTGTTTAACTGGATTGGTACTTTATATGGGGCCAATATCCGGTTTAATACGGCGATGCTATTTTCAATTGGATTTGTATCCATGTTTATTTCGGGGGGATTGACGGGGATATTCTTAGGAAACTCAGCAATTGATATACCACTTCACGATACCTATTTCGTTGTAGCTCACTTCCATATTGTAATGGGAATTGCAGCATTCTTTGGTATGTTCTGTGGGATTTATCATTGGTTCCCATTAATGTTTGCTCGTTATATGAATGAGACCTTAGGTAAAATTCACTTTTGGGGAACATTAATTGGTGCTTATGCCATATTCTGGCCAATGCACTATATTGGAATGGCAGGAGTTCCTCGTAGATATTATACCTTCGCGAATTTTGAAGCCTTCAATACATTTGCGCCAATAAATATGTTTATTTCAACGGCTGCAATCATTGTATTTGGTTTACAGATATTATTCATTATCAATTTCTTCTATAGTATATTTAAAGGAAAAGTTCGAACGGAGAAGAACCCTTATGGTGCCAATACACTAGAATGGACTGCTCCTGTACATGCAGGACACGGAAACTGGCCAGGTGCTATTCCACACGTACATCGTTGGGCATACGATTATGGTAAAGATGGTATTGAATTTATCCCTCAAACCGTTCCTTTAAAAGAAGGAGAAAAAGATATGGGCGCACACTAAGAAGCATCATGACAAAAGTTCAAGCAAAAATAGCAAAATCACCCAATGGGATTTCATTGAAAATCCAAGATTATCAGACACTAACTAAGTTTAGATTGTCGATGATGGTGGTATTTTCTGCTGCGATGGGATATATCCTAGCAGCGCCTATTCTTATGTGGGCAGAGTTATTGAAACTATGTTTTGGTGGATTTTTATTGTCAGGAGCTGCAAGTGCATTTAACCAAATATTAGAAAGAGAGTATGATCGATTAATGGATCGAACATCGAATAGACCTTTAGCTGCTGGAAGAATGGAAGTATCGGAAGCGGTATTTGCTGCAGGACTGATGAGTTTAGGTGGATTAGCAATATTAGCAACGTTTAATTCGCTTACCGCTTTAATTGGAGCAATTTCTTTATTGAGTTATGCTTTTGTATACACTCCAATGAAAAGGACTTCTTCTTTAGCTGTATTGGTTGGGGCTTTCCCTGGCGCTTTCCCACCGCTTATTGGTTGGGTAGCTGTTACAGGAACATTAAGCCCAGAAGCTTTGGCATTATTTGGTATCCAATTTATGTGGCAATTTCCGCATTTTTGGGCAATTGCTTGGGTTTCATTTGAAGATTATGCTAAGGCAGGTTTCTACTTACTACCTTCTAAAGGAGGTAGAGATCGAAACACTGCTTTTCAATGTTTATTTTACGCATTGTTATTAATACCAGTAAGTCTATTTCTATTTGTAATGGGAATTACGGGTTTAATTTCAGCAGTTATTGTTGGTTTAGCAGGAGTAATATTTGCGGGACTAGCTTTCAATTTGTATATAAAACTTGACCGAAAATCAGCTTTAATGTTGATGTTTGGCTCTTTTATCTATTTACCAGTTGCTTTAATCGCTTTAGTAATAGATAAAGTATAAAATAAAAGGACAACGGTCTTTTTGTAAATTAGAAATAATGAACGTGGCAATAGAACAAGAAAACAAACAAGGCATTCACCCACATAAATTTGCATTGTGGTTGGGAATTGCTAGTATGGTAATGATGTTTGCTGCTTTGACTAGTGCATATCTCGTGCGAAGATCCGCAGGAAATTGGCTAGAATTCAAAGTGCCAGATATCTTTTTCGTGAGCACAGTGGTGTTGCTTATAAGCAGCATGACTTTGCATAGTTCTTATTTGGCGTATAAAAAAGGAAAAGAAGTTCCTTATAAAGGATTGCTTCTTGTCACCTTTGCTCTTGGTTTTGCTTTTTTGGTTTTGCAATATCAAGGATGGCTTACATTGTATGCAATGGATATCCAATTAAATACGAATCCATCAGCTTCGTTTTTATATGTGATTTTTGGCTTACATGCATTGCATATCATAGGCGGAATAAGTGCCTTGATTTTTGCAATGATTAAAGCCTTTAAACTAAAATTTAAGGTAACAGAGAAACGAAAAGTAAGTCTCGAAATGGTGCTTATATTTTGGCATTTTTTAGATATACTTTGGATTTATTTACTCTTGTTTATCATTTTTCAATAAGTACAAATCGGTAATACCGAAATTTAATAGATTTTAAAGAAAAAATAATGGCAACAGAACATGTCGTTGATCAAGTAGAAGAAATGGCGCTCAACACCGTAGACGATGGCCCTTGGTCGGGAGGAGAATCCCCGATGAAGGCAAGTTATGGTAAGTTAATGATGTGGTACTTTCTTCTTTCGGATGCATTTACCTTTGCAGGATTCTTGATAGCTTATGGATCATTGCGCTTTGCGATGCCTTCTTGGCCCGTTCCTGATTTTGTATTCCAATCGTTTCCTTTCTTATCGGGACACTATCCTTTACTCTTTGTAACTTTTATGACTTTCGTCTTAATTGTGAGTAGTGTAACTATGGTACGTTCAGTTCAAGAAGGACATAGAGAGAATAAAAATGGAGCTGCTTATTGGTTATTATTAACTATTCTTGGAGGAGCAACTTTCCTTGGATGTCAGGCATTTGAGTGGTATACATTGATTGTAAAAGAGAATATGACACTTACTGTCGATCCTTTTGGAACACATACCACGGAAGGTATACTTTTGGATCATGATGGAAAAGAAACCGAAGCGATTAAAGTAGGCGAAACATATCTTTTACATAAAGCAGGTGGCCACGGTCATGGTGATGATCATGGAAGTGAAGCACACCCAATGCCTACAACGCCTGGCGACTACCCTGGTTTTGTTATTGATGAAGGTGGATTTATTCTTCCAAAATATAAAGTAACTCAAGAAGGACACCCTGACAAAGGAGAAATCAAAACCCTTGAATATGGTCCTAAAGCTTTTGGTGCTTTGTTCTTTTTTATTACAGGATTCCACGGTTTTCACGTTTTCTCTGGTCTTGTGATCTTAGTCATTATTTTAATTAATGTGATGAGTGGACTTTATGTAGAAAGAAAAAATGGATATGAGATGGTGGAAAAAGTAGGGCTTTATTGGCACTTTGTAGACCTTGTTTGGGTATTCGTTTTCTTAGTATTCTACCTACTATAATTTCAATTAAAAAAAAGCTTAAAATTTAAATAAAATGGGAACCGGATTAACATACGAACAAGGTAAACGAGCTGCGTGGAGGGGATTTTTCTTACTCCTTGTAGTTACTTTAGTCGAAGTAGTACTTGCATTAGTTGGTAAAGGAATTATTATTGAAGGGTTTACAATCAACATCTGGATTTTAAGAGTTCTGATGATTGTAGTAAGTCTTTATAAAGCCTATTACATTGTAAAAGAATTTATGCACATGGGATATGAAGTTCGATCTTTAGCTCTAAGTGTACTTCTTCCTACCTTACTTTTAGTATGGGCTGTTATTGCATTTCTTATGGAAGGAAATTATTGGAATAATAGTCGTAACTATATTAAAGATCAAAATAATGCTAAAGTGGGTTATATCGAAATGGACTATAAGCATCCTATAAAGAATGCTGAAGAGATTCCAAATGAAATCCAATTTTTAGGATAAAAAATAAAAGCGATTCTTCTTGGAATCGCTTTTTTATTTTATTTCAATTTAAATGTTTAAATCTGCTAAAAACTATTCTTTAATTGAAAATAGCTTTGGCTAGACATAAACATTTTCTCTGTCTAAATTGTTAAATTATTGAAATATAGAATCATCTGATTTTAGGACAATACCTATTATGAAGGAAGCAAAAAAAACATTAATTCAACGAAGTTTACTTCTAATTATCTTAGTCATTTTTCCCATTTTGTCTTATTACTATTTGAGCTTGGGGCGAAATTATTATAAAGAAAACATGGAAATGCTTAAACCTAAAGCCAATGTCCAAGATTTTGCCTTTATCAATTCTAAAGGAGATTCAATAGATTATAAAAATGCCTTTGGGAAATTAACCCTTTTTCATTTTATTAATGACCCATGCGAAGCAAAGTGCCAAACATCCATTCAAGCACTTCGTCGAGTAGAAAATCAATTTAGTAAAACAGAACGTGTACAAATTGTAAGCTTATATACGAATCAAAATAAATTGAATAAACCTCCAAAGAAAGGGAAAAGTAAAGATGTTTGGGAATGGATCAAAACAGACTCTATGGAAGTGGTAAGTTTCCAAAATGATTTATATCAGGTAGTATCAGATGGTTATTCAAATGGCAGTATCGCTTTAGTAGATGATAAATTGAAGGTTAGAAATTACTATAATGGGAATGATTCCGTAGATGTAAATTTATTGATCCGTCATATGGCCATGATTTTACCTAAAGAAACGAAAAGAGATCCTGGAATACCGGATGCTACTGAAATGAAATAAAATAAAAGGAAAATGACAGATCAAATAAAAAAATTAAATCGATGGGCTTGGTTTTTTTCCATCGTTGTACCAGGACTGGTTTTAATTTTATTAACACCAGATTTAGTTCCAAAATTGGACTTGCCATTTAGTCCTTATTTATTACCAAAGTTTCACGCTTCAGTCAATGCATTGACCGTGATCGTGCTGCTTATAGCTGTATATTTTGTAAAAAAAGGAAAAATAGAACAGCATCAAAAAACGATATACGTTGCCATTTTTCTATCCATTTTATTTCTCATTTCTTATGTGCTTTATCATTGGTCTGCTGATCCTACTAAATTTGGGGATTTAGATCATAATGATATTGTAGATGAGGCAGAAAAACTTGCTGCGGGAAGTCTTCGTATGGTCTATTATTTTTTTCTAATTAGTCATATTTTATTATCGGCGATTGTTATTCCTTTTGTCTTATTTACCTTTGTACGTGGATATACCAATCAAATAGAAAAACATAAGAAATTAGCTCGTTTTGCTTTTCCCCTTTGGTTGTATGTAGCCGCTTCAGGAGTAATTACCTATTTATTGTTATCTCCATATTATCCTTAATATTTTGTATCTTTACGTAGATTTTATATTATGAGCAGATTTACAAAAATATTTTTCATCGTTTTTCTATTGTCTTCTATGCTTTTTATCTTCTTTCCAGAAAGCCTAGAAGCCCAATGTCGAATGTGCGCTGCGGGAGCAGAAAGTAATTTGAAAAATGGAGGCACAGAAGGCTTAGGATTGAATAAAGGAATCTTATATCTTTTAGCAATGCCTTATTTAGTTGGGTCAACCATTGGCATTCTTTGGTGGAGAAATCGTAAAAAGCAAAATTTAAATACGGTTTAGTAAAGTACTAAATCTATATTATCAACTGATTATACTACCTTAATAAAATTATGGCATCCAACCGAAAGGAAGAAGATATAATAAAAGAAGTAATTCAAATTTTTTCAAATCATTTGGAGAAAAATGGATTGCGCAAAACACCTGAACGTTTTGCTATTTTAGAAGAAATCTATAGACGATCGGATCACTTTGATGCAGAGGCTTTATATATCCATATGAAAGTCCAAAATTATAGAGTAAGTCGTGCCACCGTATATAACACACTAGAGCTGTTGGTTACTTGTGATCTCGTTAAAAAACATCAATTTGGTAAAAATTTAGCGCAATACGAAAAGTCTTATGGCTTTAAACAACATGATCATGTGATCTGTGTAGATTGTGGTAAAGTAGTAGAATTTTGTGATCCTCGAGTACAACAAATTAAAAGTCTTGTGGGAGAAATTTTGAAATTTAAAATTACCCACCACTCCCTCAATTTATACGGAATTTGTGATGGAGCTTGTGATAAGAAAGAAGCCATAAGCTAAACTAAAATTCAGGAATATATGTCCACTCCATTTGAATTTATCCTAGAAAATGAAACCTGTATTATCAAAGTAAATTCACTACTTAATGAGTTGGAAAATCGTAAGATTATACTCAAAGTAGAAGAACTTGTACTCGATGAATATATACAATATATTGTCGATCTAGAGGAATTAGAATTTCTAAATAGTTCTGGATTAAATCTTCTTTTAGGTATTCTCACTCGATCTAGAAATGAGGGCGGAGATACCTTTATTATCAATATTTCTGAACAAGCAGATAAATTATTGGTGGTTACTAAATTAAAAGAGGTTTTTACCGTACTCGAAACTAAAGAAGCGGCGTTGAAATCATTTGAAGAAATGGCCAAAAAAGTAGAATAATCTCTCCAATCCTTCCTTTAACTAAGACTTGAACCCCAACTTGTAAAAGTTTTACACATTTTTTCTATAAAATGTGGGAAAATAGCTAATTGAAATGTATTAGTTTACTTTTAATATTACGTACCTTTATTGAGGTTTTTTAATCTAAAAATAGTTAAATAGAACATGGCAATAGATGTAATTCTTGGCTTACAATGGGGTGATGAAGGTAAAGGTAAAATTGTTGATTACCTTGCTGGAAATTATGACATTGTTGCTCGTTTTCAAGGTGGACCCAATGCAGGTCATACCCTTAAGTTTGATGGTAAAAAATATGTGCTTCATACCGTTCCTTCTGGAATCTTTAGACCACAATTGATCAACCTTATCGGAAATGGAGTAGTTGTTAATCCGATTACCCTAGAACAAGAAATTGAAAACCTAATTAAGGCAGAAGTGGATTACCTTCCACGCCTACTCGTCTCTAGAAAGGCACATTTAATCTTACCAACACATTGTATGCTTGATGCTGCTTCCGAAGCATCTAAAGGCAATGCAAAAATTGGCTCAACCCTCAAAGGAATTGGTCCAACGTATATGGATAAAACAGGAAGAAATGGTTTGCGTGTTGGTGATCTAGAATCTCCAGATTTTATGGAAAAATATCAAGCGCTTAAAGAAAAACATCTTAAGATTGCTTCGATCTATCCAGCCATTGATTATGATCTAGAAGGAATAGAAAAACAATGGTTTGAAAGCCTTAAAACACTTCGATCTTTGCAGTTCGTTGATGGAGAATATTACATCAATCAAGCTATTAAAAAAGGTAAAAAAGTACTTGCTGAAGGAGCGCAAGGCTCTATGTTAGATATTGATTTTGGAACCTATCCTTTTGTTACTTCTTCGAATACAATTACTGCGGGTGTTTGTGTTGGACTTGGAGTCGCTCCGCAACTGATTGGCGAAGTTATCGGGATTACAAAAGCTTATTGTACAAGGGTAGGAGCTGGCCCTTTTCCTTCCGAATTGTTTGACGATACAGGCAAAGAACTAGGAAGAATCGGACAAGAATTTGGAGCAACTACAGGACGCCCTCGTCGATGCGGTTGGATTGATTTACCTGCATTGAAATATACCATCATGTTAAATGGAGTAACGCAATTGGTCGTTACCAAAATTGATGTAATGAATACCTTCAATGAAATTAAAGTGGCTACCGCTTATGGTATTGATGGTAAGGAAACGGATACGCTTCCTTATGATATCAATGATAAAAAAATTGAACCTATCTACCGAAGTTATTCAGGTTGGGAATGTGATTTAGATGACGTGGTGACTTATGAAGCTTTACCTAGTAATTTAAAAGACTATGTAAAAAGTCTTGAAGGAATTTTAGAAGTTCCGGTGTCTATGATTTCGACAGGACCAGAACGTAAAAAATTGATTGTTAAAGAAGCGGCCGTTGAGGTCTAATTTCTTTTTTTTAATAAAAAAGGGGAAAGTATGAATACGCATAATGTGGCTTCCTTTCCCCTTTTTTCATCTCGTGATTTTAAGCAGAAAACCCTGCAATGGGCAGCAGATTTTCCTGAAATTTGTCTCTTAGATCACAATCATTATCCGCTGTATCCACAAGGGACTTTTCGCAATTTATTAGCCTTAGGAAATGGCAATAATAATATTCAACCTCAGAGCAATTCCTTTGATGCACTCAAGCAATTTGTAAACCAATCAAAAGACTGGATTTTTGGTCATATTAATTATGATGTAAAAAATGAAATAGAAAATCTACAATCCAATAATTTTGATGGACTGGGATTTGCGAATATGCATTTTTTTATTCCTGAAATTCTATTCGATTTTTATCCAGGTTATGTAATTATTTATTCCAAAGAATCTAATCCTCATCACATTTTTAAGGCTATTTTAAAAGAACAAATTGAAGAAAACACAGTGGATAAGGTACGTCATTTTTTTCCTCGAATGAAAAAAAAGAAATACCTAGAAAATGTGGCTTCTATTCAGGAGCATATCTTGGAAGGGGATGTATATGAAATGAATCTTTGTCAAGAATTTTATTCTACCCATAGTGAAATTGATCCTTTAGCAAGCTACCTCAAACTTAATGAAATTTCGCAAGCTCCTTTTTCTTCTTTTTATAAATTAAATGAAAATTATTTAATCTGTGCTAGCCCCGAACGATTTTTGAAAAAAGAAAAACAACATCTTTTCGCTCAGCCTATTAAAGGGACTGTACAACGGGGTAAAAATCGAAAGGAAGATTTACATTGGAAAAAAGTTTTATTGAAAAGTGAAAAAGATCGAGCAGAACATGTAATGATCGTTGATTTAATGCGAAACGATTTATCCAAGTCATGTAAAGCTGGTTCGGTACAAGTGGAAGAACTTTTTGGAATATATGGTTTTGAACAAGTGTATCAAATGATATCAACGATAACTGGCGAACTCAATGAATCCGTACATTGTGTAGACGCCATTAAATCTGCTTTCCCAATGGGATCAATGACTGGGGCTCCTAAGGTCATGAGTATGGAGTTGATTGAACAATATGAATGTAGCAAACGAGGCTTATATTCAGGGACTGTAGGCTATATTAGCCCGAATCGAGATTTTGATTTTAATGTAGTTATTCGTTCTATTCTTTATAATCAAAAAAGAAAATATTTATCTTTTCAAGTAGGTGGTGCTATTGTATATGATTCTGTTCCTGAAAAAGAATATGAGGAATGTTTACTTAAAGCCAAAGGAATATTAAAAGCACTTCATGGAGAAATTGTAGAAGACATGGCTAAATAGCATTTGGTATAAAAGGAATAGAATTTATAATTTAGTATGCTTGGTTATACGTAAATAATGCCATATTTAAACTATTATTAAAATTCAAGGTTTAATTTCTTGAATGTATTAAGTACGAAGAAATTAAATTGCGTATGGTTTTTGTGGCTGTTATTTTGTAAATTTATCAAACAAATAAGAAATAATGACAATAACAAATTCTTTGAAACTGAAAATATTAGTACTTCTTTGCCTTTTTATTGGCTTAGATAGTCTTTCTGCTCAAGAGGAAGAGGTCGTTGTTACACCCAAAAAAGTAAAGATAAAGAATTCAGATTCAGAAGAATTAAGTAAGGAAATTTCATTTGATGTCAAAGTACATACCAGTGGATTTGGTTTTGCCTTTAATTATGGATTAATTCGTTCGGCGAAGAAAACCGATATGTTTACTGTGGGTATTGTAACGATGAAACACCCAAGAGAAATTAAACAAAGTTTTGATGTTTTTCCTGGGCCTTTATCCAATTCTCCTAAAGCATTTATTTATGGAAAACAAAATAGCTTTTATGGAATGCATTTTGGATATGGAGGGAAAAGGTATTTTTCGCAGAAAGCAAAACGAAGAGGAGTTGCTGTAGGATATAATTTTTCTGGAGGGCCAGCCATTGGTTTTGTAAAACCGTATCATCTTGATCTAATCCGCTTTACAGAAGATATGAATGATTTTGAAATTGTTTCAGAACCATATACTGAAGAAAATGCAAATTTGTTTTTAAATATTGGAACAATTTACGGCGCCTCTGGTTTTATATATGGATTTGGAAAGATGAAATTTGCTTTTGGAGCGCATGCTAAATCTGGCCTTCATTTTGACTGGGGAGTATATAATAATTTTGTAAAAGCGCTTGATGTGGGAATAATGATTGAAGGATACCATAGAAAAATCCCCATTATGTTGACAGAAGATAATAAATTTCTTTTCGTAAATCTGTACCTTACCTTACAATTAGGAAAGCGTTCGTAACCGCCTTAAATAGAATAAGAGATGTTTGACTTACCAATAATAGAATCAAAAGAACCACGTAGGAAAAAGCCAGATTGGTTACGTGTTAAATTACCCATTGGCGAGAAATACCGAAAAGTAAGGAGTCTTGTCGAAGAATATAAATTACATACCATTTGTCAATCAGGACATTGTCCGAATATGGGAGAATGTTGGGGAGCAGGAACTGCCACTTTTATGATTCTTGGTAATACGTGTACCCGATCTTGTTCTTTTTGTGCCGTGAAAACAGGACGCCCTTCTGAATTTGATGAAGAAGAACCAAAGCGAGTAGGGGAGGCCATTCATCTAATGGGGGTAAAACATGCCGTCATTACTTCTGTAAATCGAGATGAACTTAAAGATCGAGGAGCATCTATCTGGCATGAAACAGTTAAAGAGGTCAAGCGATTAAGTCCACAAACTACCATAGAAACATTAATCCCAGATGTCCGAGGAAACTGGGAAGCATTAGAAGTTATGATTAATGCGGGACAAGAAGTGGTATCTCATAATATGGAAACGGTAAAACGACTGTATCGTAAAGTTAGACCACAAGCAAAATATGCACGAAGTTTAGAGCAAATCCAACGGACAAAAGATTTTGGAAAACGAACGAAATCTGGGATTATGGTTGGTTTAGGAGAAACTCAAGAAGAAGTATTTGAGATTATGGATGATTTGTTAGCACATGGTTGTGATGTACTAACGATTGGTCAATATTTGCAACCCACTAAAATGCATTTAGAAGTTGCAGAATATGTGCATCCAGATATTTTTCAAAAATATAAGGAAGTAGGAATGGAAAAAGGCTTCGATTTTGTTGAAAGTGCACCTTTAGTAAGGTCTTCCTACCATGCCGAACGTCATATCTAAGATATGTTGCTTTAAGATGATTTCAAGTAGATTTAGCTTAGGTCGATGGCTAGGCCAAAGATTCGAATGATATGGTTTTCCTTATCTCTTTCAGGTCTAAAACTTACTTTGTAAGTAACCTCTGGACTCAATTGAAAGTGCGTTTGAAATTCGTCGCCTTGAAAAGCTTTGTTTAATATAGAAACGGCTTCTTCATTTTGTTTCGCTAATTCAAAAACAGACTTTCCTAATAAATTAACAGGTCGTTCATTAAAACGTTCTAATCCTGCACCAACGATATATTCTACCGTTTGGGTTTCATAATTTAATGAAAAAAATAAGATAGATTGCTCTTGATAAAAAAGTTGAAGCATTTCATCTTTGGCTTGAATTTGAACATTCAAGATGTAGTTTTCGTGTTCCAATCGAGCCATTCGCTCGAGCGATTCGGTAAATCCGTCTGAGAAACCGTTCATGTTTCCTTTATTCAGCATAGTGTTTTAGAATTTTACAGTCAGTAGGTGCTCTAAGTAAATTGGGTGTAGGTTGATATTGGAATACCCTTTGACATGCTGCAATATTTAGAATAAAATTGATAGTTGAATTGAATAATGTTGGCTTTTGTGACGGGGTATAAGTGTTGAAATTGGTTAGTGGTAGTGTTTGGGATTCCTGTGTTTTATATGTTATGAAAACAAATCCTTATCTGTAGAAGTCGAATTTGTGTCGTTTTGTAAAGGCTTGAAATCTAGAATATTTCCCATTTTATAACAGGTTCTACATCGAGGTTCATAACTTTCTTTCTCTCCTAATAGCACGGTATCTCCTTCTTGAATTAATCGATATGAATGGGTGGCTAGATTCCCACAATGTTGACAAATGGCATGGACTTTTGTGATATATTCTGCTACGGCTAATAAATCAGGAATTGGGCCAAATGGTTTCCCTCTAAAATCCATATCTAAACCTGCTGCAATAACTCGACAACCTCTTAACGCAAGTTCTTGGCATACTTCAGCCAAATCATTGTCAAAAAATTGAGCTTCATCTACACCAACTACATTCACTTCTTTGGTGAGTTCTAATAATTGACTCGAATGATCTATTGGAGTAGACTCTATATAATTTGAATCGTGAGAAACAATTTTGACGTCATCGTATCGAACATCAATTTTAGGCTTAAATATTTCTACTTTTTGGTTGGCGATCTTTGCTCTTTTTAGTCGACGAATGAGTTCTTCTGTTTTACCAGAAAACATGGATCCGCAAATTACTTCTATCCAACCTGCGCGCTGAGCTTTAAAATGAGGTTCTAAAAACATAAAGAATTAAAAATTCAAATGGTATAATGGCCAAAGGTAATCAAAAGACATAGATTCTTTTATCTTCAAATTATAATTTTATCCACATTTTGTACGTTTAAGTTGTTTAAAATATTCAGTATAAATCAATCATATCGTTCTTTAAATCGAATACAGTTTTTTAACTTAGCTAATTATTTAGAATTTACTCATTTAGTATATCTTTGATTTCAAATATTTCATATTTATGAAAACCAAAAAAATTGAATTAACACTTAGGAAACTAAATAAATTGTTTGATACCGTGAAGTCCCAAAATGGAAAACTAGAAGGTATGGAACGAGACCTTATGTTAGGATATCTTCGTGAAATTTATGATGACGTCTTATTTGAAGAAGAAAAGACTCCTGAAATAAAAGAAACAAGCTATTCTGAAGAAGCAATGAAAGAAGCTATTGAAAAAGCAAAACAAGAAGCAAGAGTCAAAGCAACCTTAGAATTAAAAGCTAAGGAAAATGAAATACGTGCTTTGGCAGAACGAGAAGCGGAAAGGAAATTGCAAGCGAAATTAGCTGATGATCGACGTAAAGTATTGGAAAAAGAACGAGAAGCCTTAGAAGCTAAAATGGCTGCTCCAGTATTAGAAGATCCTCCAGTAATGGAAACAAAAGCACCTACTGTTGAATTTGTTCCTCCACAACCTGTTAAACCAGCACCGCAACCTGCACAAAAAGTAAAAGTCTTTGATGAAGATATCGAAGCATTATTTGAGAAATCTCAATCCAATGAATTGTCGCAGAAATTAAGTTCAAGTCCTTTAGTTAATATCAAACGAGCAATTTCTATTAATGATAAATTGCTTTACATCAATGAATTGTTTAATAAAAATACGGCAATGTTTGATGAAGTACTCACTAAATTGAATAATCTAAACAATTTAGATGAAGCCAAAGCTTATCTTGTAGAACACGTCATTCAAGTTAATAATTGGACAAGTAATAGTCGAAAAGAACGTGCTCAAAAATTTATTGAATTAGTTAGAAGACGGTATTTATAATCCATAACCAATGAAAAAAATTGCAGTATTTACATCTGGAGGGGATAGCCCTGGTATGAACGCTTGCATTCGTGCAATAACAAGAACAGCCATTTATCATGGGGTAGAGGTGGTCGGTATTTATCGAGGTTATGAAGGGATGATCGATGGGGATTTTACTAACTTGGCTTCTCATGATGTGAGTAATATCATTCAAAAAGGAGGTACTATCTTAAAGTCTGCTCGTAGTGCTCGATTTATGACAAAAGAAGGAAGAGCCATCGCCTATAATCAATTAAAACAAGCTGGAATTGAAGGCGTAGTAGCCATTGGAGGAAACGGGACTTTTACTGGAGCAAAGGTTTTTATGGAAGAATTTGACATCCCATTTGTCGGTGTTCCAGGAACCATTGACAACGATCTTGCAGGTACGGATATTACCTTAGGTTATGATACAGCAATAAATACAGCAATGGAAGCCATTGATAAAATTAAAGATACCGCACACGCCCATAATCGGTTGTTTTTTGTGGAAGTGATGGGAAGAGATGTAGGATTTATTGCTGTTGCTACTGGAATCGCTACGGGGGCAGAAGCCGTTTTGATTCCAGAAACTAAAACAGATATTGCAGCTTTAGCGAAGGCCCTTCGGAAAAATTTAAGAAATAAAAAAACCTCTAGTATTATTGTAGTCGCAGAAGGTGATGACGAAGGAGGCGCTTTACTCATTGCCAAAAAAGTCCAAGCACTTTTTGATGGATATGAAACAAGAACGACTATCTTAGGTCATGTCCAACGTGGAGGAAATCCTTCTTGTGCCGATCGGGTATTAGCCAGTCGACTTGGACTAGCAGCCGTGGAAGAATTGCTTAAAGGAAAAGGGGGAGTCATGGTCGGGCAAATTCATAGAGATATTGTTCCTACTTCCTTTAGTACCGCTATTAAGCATGAGAACAAAATGGATACTGGATTATTAAACATTGTTGAAATTCTTTCTTAAAATATAGCCTATCCAATCAGCTGAAATCATAGCATCATTTAGAGAAAAAAAAGTGCTCATTATTGGAGATATCATGCTTGATCACTACTTAATAGGAGAGGTAGATCGAATTTCTCCAGAAGCTCCAGTACCTATTGTAAAATTAGAAGATACCAAATATCGCTTAGGAGGAGCAGCTAATGTGGCGGCTAATATCAAAGCAATGGGAGGAAAGCCAATCATTTGTACCGTAATTGGAAAAGATAAAGAAGGAAATAAATTGTTGGACTTACTAAAGGCAAATGATATATCTACAGAAGCGATTTATTCAAGTAAGGATCGAATAACCACTTGTAAAACTAGGGTGTTGGCTAGAAACCAACATTTACTGCGTTTGGATCAAGAGCAAACGAATGATATCAATACCAAAGAAACCCAAAAACTGTTGAACTGGATTGATAAAATTATTGCCATTCAAAAACCAGATGTTATTGTTTTTCAAGATTATAATAAAGGGGTGCTCACCATCAATTTAATCCGAAAAGTTTTACTAGAATCCATTAAGAATGATATTCCCACTTTAGTCGATCCTAAGTATAGAAACTTCTTCGAGTATAAAGAAGTTACCCTCTTTAAGCCAAATTTAAAAGAAATCCTATCCGTCTTTCCTAAACAAAAAACTACAATTACGCCATTGAATTTGGTGAAATTGTCCCATGCATTAAAGGCTAAATTAAACAACAAAAATACCCTAATTACCCTTTCCGAAAATGGAGTCTTTTTCCACTCACTTAATGCCCATCAAATCATCCCAGCTAAAATTCGTGATATTGCTGATGTTTGTGGCGCAGGAGATACCGTAATTAGTGCAGCAGCAATGGGCTTAGCTTCGGGATGGAATATGTATGAAATTGCTCTTTTCTCTAATCTTGCAGGCGGACTAGTTTGTGAGGAAGTCGGTGTAGTACCTGTAAACTTTGAACGTCTACTCAGTGAATTTCAAGATGAAATGATGAAAACGCATTAAACGTATTATTGTTTTAGGGGTTTTTTAATTATTTTGTGTCTTGAAAATTGAGAAGGTTATCTTCTTGTCCTATCTATTCAAAGGTTTTCCCAAAAAAACACTATATGTAGGTATTCAATACCCTACATTAAATTGAATATTTTTTACTTTAAATCTAACTTATGAAAACAAATCAAACAAAAAACACGTTAAGCGTTTTGGGTATTTTTATGGCAGTTGCTTTCTGTAGTCTGCAAGTAAATGCGCAACGCTTTATTATTAATTCTCCTGCTTCTATCGCTGGAGAGTATGTTATTGAAGCTGCCAATTTTGGACAAGTTCCGATTACAGGAGAATACAATGGCGATTTTGTACTTGCCAATGATCCTGCAGGTGCAATTCCAACGGAAGCATGTGATGCATTAGACAATGGAGCAGCGATTGCTGGAAACTTTGCCTTAATTGACAGAGGAGCATGTGAATTTGGTGATAAATGCTTAAATGCAGAAACCGCTGGAGCACAAGTAGCTATTGTATGTAATAATGTAGATAATGATGGCACTGTTTTAATGGGCGGTGGAGTCAATGGAGGAAGTGTAACCATTCCTTGTATCTCTATGTCAAAAGAAGATTGCGCAATTATTAAAGCAGAAATGGCTAATGGACCAGTGAGTGGAACCTTAGCCGATGCATTCAATTTTAATAATGATTTAGCTTTGGGAAGCACCTCAAATGCAACCTCTGCTTTTACTCCTTCTAGACATGCTCAGCCAATCCAAGGGTTCGCAGGTACTGTATCTAATGTAGGATTATTAGATCAAACTAATGTAAATTGTGAAGTGGAAATTACAAATTCACAAGGAGCTGTTGTTCATACAGATAATGCATTATTTGATATCTTACCTGCGGGTTATATAGATTCTACTTTTGAGATGAGTGCAAATTATTCGTTTCCTCCATGTGTAGAAGATTATGAAGTAAAATTTTCCGTATCAGCCGATGCAGCCGATGAACTAGCCTTAGATAATGAAACTACTTTTAATGTTGGGATTACGGATAACATGTTTGCTAAGCATTCTAATGTTACTGGTGCTGCAACACCAAATGGAGTGACTTCGTATGAGTTTGGAAATTTTTATGAATTATTAGCACCAGATTCTGCGGTATCTTGTGTTTTTACTGTAGCAAAAAATGGTACTGATCCACCATTAGATGGCCAATTTCTTACCTTGTATTTATTTGAAGTAACAGGACCTTTAGATAATACCTTTTCAGATGCTTCTGTAAATCCTGTAGCTGTTGCATTTTATTCCTTTGATGCTACATCTGAAAATTTTGATGATTTTGAAGCTGAATGGGTAGATTATACTACTTTTGCGCCTGGTCCGATTGCTCTAAATGCAGGTCTTTACTTATGTATGGTATCTGTGGTAGATGATGGGAACGGTACAATTTTTACTGGTTATGGTGATCAAACGTATTTTCCGGGTCAATTAGGATCAGTTATTCGAACTGGTGGTGCTCTTGGAGATGGAACGGACACTTGGAACCTTGCAGGTTTTGCCGATGCAGTTGCTTATTGTAATCTTAAAGTAACGAATGGAACGGATCCAGCTTGTTTTACAGGAATAACAAACCCAGAACCACTTAATGCGACTTTAGATTTATTCCCAAATCCAGCGGTTAAATATTTAAGTATGGGATTAGAATTGCCTACTGGGATAACAGAAGCTGAAGTAATTATTACTAATTTACAAGGACAATTGATTACACGGCAACAAATTAATAATCCAAATATGACACAAGTGTATGATGTAGAAAAATTTGCTGCAGGGACTTATTTCTTTACCGTAGTTGCAGATGATAAAATTTTAACTAAAAAATTCACAGTAGTGAAGTAAGTTATTTTTTTTAGAATAAATGAAAAGCTCTAGTGTTACGGCACTGGAGCTTTTTTTGTAGAACAAAGTGCAGCTTTTGTCGTTTAAATCATACAAGTTGGAAAAAAAGAACGAATTTTAAATACAATATGAATACCACATCGATTTTAAATAAAGAAACATCAAAAAATTATCTTTGGAATGGCATTAAATGGCCTTTAGCCTTTGTCATTGGTATTTGGGTAATCCATTTTTTACAAATCTTTACTCCATTCGAATGGAGACATTTAGGGGTACGGCCGCAAACGGTAGATGGACTTTGGGGCATCTTACTTTCACCTCTTTTACATTCGGGTATTCCCCATCTGGTTTCCAATAGTTTTCCATTTCTTTTTCTAGGTACTTTGATCGCTTTATTTTATAAACAGATTGCGTTTAAATCTTTTATCTTGATTTATTTTTTTGCAGGTTTGGCTTTATGGACCTTTGGTCGTCCAGTAAATCATATTGGAGCGAGTGGAGTAGTTTATGGAATGGTGGCCTTTATTTTTTGGCTTGGAATTTTTCGTCGAAATCCTAAAGCCATTTTACTCTCATTAATTGTGTTGTTTATGTATAGCGGTTTATTTATGGGGGTACTACCCAACCAAGAAGGTGTTTCTTGGGAAGGCCATTTATTAGGTGCTTTCGCAGGAGTGTTAGTCGCTTTTATTTTTCGAAAGGATATTGAGCCAGATGAAAAAGAAAAAAAGTATAGATGGGAATTAGAGGAAGAAGGAGAGAAAAAACATTTTCTACCTAGGGATGCTTTTGACCTAAAAAAGCATGAAAGAAATACATTAGAAGACTGGTTTCGGTCAGAAGAATAAGGAATAGGATGACAGAAGATTAAATTTTAATTGTTAATAACCTGTGAATTGCTGTTGGTGAGTAAAGTGTTTTCCACAATGACAAGAAAAGGTGATTTTATTTCGAAAAAAAGGAAATAAATATTACTTTTTTTAACTATTTGATAAACAGAACACTTAACATATTTTCCACACAAATATAGGCTAAATGTGAATCTAATGTGAACAACTTTATTTGCAAATCTAATCCAATAGAGCCTATATTTGGAAGGTACAAAACGTACAAAAGTTCATTAAAATTAATAGTTATAAAATATTGAAATCATTTTTAAGAAGCTCAATTATGTTTGCATATTATGAGTTTCTATACTTCTAAAGTTTACTTTGGGAATGTAAAATAAAAATGATGAGAAACAGTAAATTGAAATGTAGCTTGCTATATGAGTAATTGCTGTTTTTTCCAATGTTGCTTTTAGTTATGTACTGCTTTTGTAGTATTATTAACCATTTAGGTTGACGACCCAAAATGGCTGTATAGCATGAAGCCTAATCGAAAGTGCAGGTTTTAACTTTTTTGCAAAAGATAGTTAAATATACGCTATGCATAATTTTTGGCGGACTGAATGCAAAATATTGGTTCATCTCCTACGTTGAGGTAGTAAAATGTTCTTGAATGTTTTAATACGGATTGTAGGATAGTGTGTTTTTCACCAGAAGAAAATGTTTCGACATTTTTTGTTTGTTTCTTTCGAGAAATAAAAATCTTTAAAAGAAAGATACTTTTCAGCTTGCTGGAAAGTAACCAGATTTCAAATGATTCTGGAGCTACGGAAAACATACTTAAATCCTTTCTTCTGCCTAAATCCTTAATTGAATTTAGTAAAGGAAAAAAGGTACTGTATTTTACTATATCGAAGTCTTGAAAAAGATGAAAAACTTTTTCTCTTTTTCCGTAAGGAAAAAAACAAGTCTAGAAGAATTTCTATTGTCAAGTTCGCTTGAATTGAATAGATACATGCTATTCGAAAGATTGAAAATTAGAATTGAAAAGACTTTTTCCACAGTAAAAATCAGTAAAGTCCTTATAGATATACCTTAGTAATTTTTCTTAGAAAAATGAAGCAGGATAATCTTCCTAAGGCTTGACTATTCCATGAGGTTAGAAAACTAAGATACTTGTATCTTAGGGTAAAATTGTTCTAAGGAATAATAACCAAACCTAATGACTAATTAAGAATTAAATTTACTTAGGTAAATGAGTCGGAATCTACTGCAGTGAAACCTTCGAAATCTAAATTAGAAAAAAGGAAGACAGACCCATTAAAAGAATAAGTCAAGAAGACCTCCCGTTTTAAGCTCAGTTGGTCGAGGCTGAACCACTTAAAACAACGAGGCAGCGTTTGCATCTGTCAACGTAGGCATTTCTGCTAACTAAGAATGCGTACAGAGATATCTTGCAATGTTACAAGCTTGTTGGATTCGAATTTGATTCGAACCAAAAAAGAAAAATGGGATTCAAACCTTAGGGATTGGATCCCATTCTTTTTTTATTTCCATATCAAATCCGTTCAATACTAATTTCTTTATAGTTCCTTTCTTCTTTACTGCCCTAGTAATAAATTCCCTTCCTTTCAACTACTTAAATCAAATCTCTATTATTTTTAAGATACATTTTCTGCGGATAAAATAAGAAAAATTGTCCCAAATTGGGATTTTGTGTCATTTTTGGGAAATATTTTGACGTAATTTGTTTTCTAATTAACTGATTATTAGTCTTTTGTATTTATGGCAAGTTTTTGTCAATACTAATTGAAAAATACAGTTATGAAAAATAATCAAGTCAAACTAGGAATTATTGGAACAGTAGGAATCCCCGCTAAATATGGAGGTTTTGAAACCTTAGCGCAACAATTGGTTTTAAACCTAGCTAAGGACTTAGACATTACGGTATACAATTCTAAAAAAGAATACCCTGCAGAAGATAGGATAAATGAATGGAACGGAGCAAAAATTAAGTATATGCCTTTTTCCGCTAATGGAGTACAAAGCGTTATTTATGACATCATTTGTATGATTCATGCGCTGATTTTTTGTGATGTACTTTTAATCTTAGGGGTTTCAGGATGTTTATTTCTACCCATTGTCAAATTGTTTCCTTATAAAAAGGTAATCGTCAATATTGATGGATTAGAATGGAGAAGAAGTAAATGGAGTCCTTTAGCAAAACGATTTTTAAAATTAAGCGAACGATTTGCCGTTACGTTTGCAGATCAAATAGTCGGAGACAATCAAGCCATTAAAGATTATGTCAAAACAGAATATGGTATTCAAGCTCAATTAATTGAATACGGTGGTGATCATGCTTCACCTCAAGCAATGAGTGAAGAATTACTTACCTCATTCCCTTTTCTATCTGAGGATTATGCCTTCAAGGTTTGCCGAATTGAACCAGAAAATAATGTACATCTTATTTTAGAAGCTTTTGCTAAACACGAAGAATTTCCCTTAGTGATTATTGGCAACTGGAATAAAAGTACTTATGGCAAAGATTTAAGAGCCAAATACCAAAACTATAAAAATATTTTTATCCTTGATCCTATTTATGATAGTTGTCGGCTCAATGCGATTCGATCCAATGCTACAATTTATGTACATGGACATAGTGCAGGAGGAACCAATCCTTCTTTAGTAGAAGCCATGTATTTGGGTTTACCTATTATAGCTTTTGATGTGGTTTACAATCGAGTAACTACAGAAGATCAAGCGATCTTTTTTAAATATGAAGATCAATTAATTGATGTGTTAAATCTAATCCATTATGTGCCTTTAGGACAAATCGCATTTGAAATGGAGAAAATCGCAAATAAACGTTATCGTTGGGAAATCATTGCCAACAAATATTTTAATGCAGTACTTGGAAAAGTATATGTACCTCAACCTGCTTTCGCCTAATTTTTTAGCACTTAAAACGAATATTTATACTATGAAAAAGCTACTATTATTTGCTATCCTATTTTTTAATGCTTCTTGGGCTATAAGTCAGCTAGTGATCACCGTAGCAGGTCAATTGGAAATAGCTGGAAGCCAAGATGGCGCAAATGAAGACGCAATCTTTGACAACCCCCACGGAATTGCAATTGATGGTCAAGGGAATGTTTATGTGGCCGATCGATTTAGTCATGTGATTCGAAAAATCACCCCAGATGATCAAGTCATTACCATTGCAGGTACACCTTATGTATCTGGGGATCAAGATGGACAAGGTTTCGAAGCGACTTTCAATGAACCTTGGGGATTATGTGCAGATCAATCAGGAAATGTTTATGTCGCTGATACAAGAAATAATAAAATTAGAAAAATCAATTCTGAAGGTTTTGTTACTACCATTGCTGGATCAGGAAATTTTGGTACTTCTGATGGTTTTGCCACAGGCGCTACTTTTGGAAATCCAACAGGGATTGAAATTGATATGGATGGAAACTTATACGTAGCCGATCATCTAACACATATCATACGAAAAATTACCCCTTCAGGAACGGTAAGTACTTTAGCGGGTACTCCATACATTGGTGGTGCTGTTGATGGCCCTCAAGGTATCGGATCTTTCCGCAGACCTTATGGATTAACCTTAGACCTAGAAGGAAACATTATCGTAGCCGATGAATGGAATCATTTAATTCGAAAAGTTACGCCTACAGGTATGGTAACTACCATTGCAGGAACTGGAGATGTTGGTGTTTCTGATGGACAAGGTACAACGGCTTCTTTTAATTATCCTTGGGATGTTACGGTTGATTCTTTAGGAAATATTTTTGTAGCTGATGGATATAATTTTATCGTTCGTAAAATTGATGAAACAGGTTATGTAAGTGCTTTTGCTGGAAGTCCTTTAACTACAGGTGGCGTAGATGGCGTAGGGGAGAATGCCCGTTTTAATGGGGCAACGTCTATTGCTATTTCTCCTTTTTCTGGAGAAATTTTTGTCGGTGACGCCTATAATCATTTAGTAAGAAAAATTATTGATCTTAACCAGGATATTCGATTGTCGAGCATTTCTAATTCTTGGACCTTATGTGAAAATGAAACACTTAATGTGGAAGCGGTGCCTTCAGTTTATGATGCCTATACCTTTTATTTAGACGGTGTAGAATTGCAATCTACTTCAAGCGCCATAATTGATCTGTCTGGAATGTTACCCGGAATGCATAGCCTTCGTGTAAGTTGTTTACGTGATGGTCAAGAATTTGAATCTGCAATGTATCCAATTGAAGTAGTAGCAATGCCTGATCCAGAAATTATTTTGATTGGTGATCCAATTATTTTTGAAGGAGATTCAGTCACCTTACTCACAGGGTCGTTTGAAAATTATCTTTGGTCCAATGGAGCAATTACACCTACCATCTCCGTTACAGAAACGGGATCCTACTGGGTAGAAGTTACTGACCAAGAAGGGTGTATTGCACAATCTGAACCTATTGAAATTCAAGTGAATGAAATTTCTTTAATTCCTGCTATTCATGTAAATGGAGAATTGCCAATATGTCCTTCGGCTTCTGTAGTACTCCAATCAAGTTATATGGAAGGGAATCAATGGCTGTTAAATGGTTGGCCAATTACCGATGCAGTAGATCATGAATTGGTAGTGATGGAAGAAGGAACGTATCAAGTTCAAATTACAGATTCATTAGGTTATACTTATCTTTCTGCTCCTTTAGAAGTGAGTCAATCTGAAAATTTTATTACTGATTTTGTAGTCAATAAAACCATTGCTTTTACCTCAGAATCACTTGATTTTATAGCACAAGCTAATTTCGCCTCTAGCTTTGTTTGGGATTTTGGAGATCCAGATTCTGGAAGTTTAAATGAAGCATTTACTAAAGAAGCTCAACATACTTATGAGGTTCCTGGAGAATACACGGTAAGCCTAACCGTGACGTTTGAAGATGGATGCGAAGAAACACTTGTTAAAACCGCATACGTCGAAATTGTAGATCAATCCTTATCTGATCGAGCGATTTTTGTACCCAATGCTTTTACGCCCAATGGAGATGGGGTAAATGATTTATTCGAAATTTTTGGACCTGTAACTGCCCCGTTTCAAATGGCGGTATTTAACCAATGGGGAGAAAAAATATTTTATTCTACAGATCCACAAAACGGATGGAATGGGACTTATAATGGATCATCTTCTCCAATCGGATCTTATGCCTATTGTATTGAATATACAAGTGCTTCTGGAAAGCAATCGAAAAAAGGCTTTGTTAATTTAATTAGGTAATCTCAATGGATTCGCTTTCTACAAAAAAAAAGAAAATGAAAAAACTTACACTATTTATACTTGCGTTGATTTGGATTCAAATGGGCTTTTCTCAAGATCGTCATTTTACAAACGAAGGGGTCATCCCTTTTAGTCTAAATCCAGCCTCTACCGGGCAATTCGAGGAGGACTTTCGAGTCGCTCTTCAATATCGAAATCAATGGAGCTCTATTTCTAAAGGATATAATACTTATGCTTTAGGTTTTGATCATCATTTACAAAATTTTGCTTGGGGACTGACCACTAACCAAAATAAAGCAGGACAATCTGGATTTAGTAAAACAAGCATCGCCCTTTCTGGTGCGTATCATCAAGCCTTAGGCGCTGGTAGTCGACTTTCTTTCGGAGCGAATGTTGGTTTTATGAATTACAGAATCGATCCCACCAAATTACAATTTGGAAGTCAATACCATGCTGAATTAGGTTTTGATCCAAATATAGGAAGCGGGGAAGATTTTATAAATACTAAATTGAATTTACCTGATCTTGGAGTTGGTTTACAATTAGAATTGCCTATGGGTAAAAATGGAAGTTCGTTTACCTCAGGATTTTCTTTGGCTCATCTAATTGCGGCTAAAGATAATTTGCTTGAAGGAGAAATGAGTAGTTTGCCTATGCGATTAGCCATTCAATCTTCCATGAAGTTAGCCGTTAATTCTAAGATTCAAGTAGAACCGATGCTTCAATTAAAAACACAAACTAATTTTAAGGAATGGCTTGCAAATATAAATGTGCATTATCAAGTCAACGAAAATGCGGTGTTGACCGCAGGAGGAGGATATCGATTAAAAGATGCTTTTTTCTTAAATACGGCATTGGATTTTAATAAAGTGAAGCTAAGCTTAAGCTATGAGGTTAATACTTCTTCTTTTAGAAAAGCTACGAATGGAATGGGTGCTATCGAGCTTGGATTGAGTTATCGATTTAAAGCAAAATCCAATCAATTATTTAACCCAAAGCAAAATATCATTGAACTTCCTCAGGTACAGCCTGCAAACAAATCAGAAATTTTGGATACCGATTATGACGGTATACCCGATCAAACAGATCGTTGTCCTTATGTAGCTGGTAGCCCAAAATTTAATGGATGTAGAGATTTAGATGAAGATGGGATACCCGATATTGATGATGCTTGTCCAAGATTAAAAGGTCAGTTTTCAGAAAAAGGCTGCCCATTGACTAACCAAGATTCAGATAAAGATGGAATTCCTGATATCGAAGATCGTTGTGTTTGGATGAAAGGAACCGCAAGTTTTGAAGGTTGCCCTGATACCGACAATGATGGTATCGCTGACCCAGATGACTTTTGTCCCTATCTAAAAGGAACAAATCCTAAAGGCTGCCCTTTAAGCCAAATTGATATTACAGAACCTAAAACGATTTCTCGAAATATGGAGCCAATTACGCAAAGTAAACGATTAACGGTCATTGTCGAATTTGATACAGATCAAACGAATATCAAATCACAATATGTGAATCCGTTAAATGAGGCGGTAGATTTTATTAGAAATTGTAGTACTTGTCAAGTCATTTTAGAAGGACATACAGACAGTGAAGGAAATGTGGATTATAATTATGATTTGGGTTATCGGAGAGCCAAAGCAGTAGAAGCATATCTGAATAATGCAGGAGTATCACCATATAAGATGCAGAAAATTTCATATGGAGAAAATCGACCTGCAGCAGATAATTTTAATTTGTATGGCAAAGCGAAGAATAGAAGAGTGTTAGTCGTCATCGTTCAATAAAAAATAGTATTATGTTTATTATTATTAAAAGTATTTTAGTGGCATTATTTTCATATGGGGTATCAAATAGTCTCTTGCCATTCGTTGTACAATGGGGGAATATTAAACATCTTCAAGAAAAAAAGGATGACCGTAAAATACATGTAGAAGAAGTACATGCCTTAGGAGGAGTCGGAATTTTTATTACTACTTGGTTACTTATTATGTGTCTGCCAGGGATACCGAGTTTGGGATTATTGTTGGCGAGTTTACTTCTTTTCATCACGGGATTAGTCGATGACTTAATCAATCTTAGTGCTTTTGTTCGATTTGGTGTTCAAATTTTAACGGGTATTATTTTATGCCAAAGTGGTTGGGTTTTATATCTCGATTTTTTACCCTTTCAATCGTTCTATTTAGTTCCTGAGATGGTAACCATTTTCTTTTTTGTATTACTTATCAATGCCTATAATTTTATTGATGGGATTAATGGATTGGCTGGATCATTAGGCGCATTCCATAGTTTATTATTTGGTTTAGTTTTTCTCTTTTTGGGTATGCCTGTATGGGGATTAATTTGCTTTATTTTATTGGGTAGTCTATTGGGTTTTCTACGTTTTAATTTTGGAAAGGCGAAGATTTTTATGGGAGATAATGGTTCTACTTTCATTGGATTGATGATGGGAGTTTTTAGCATTGTTTTTATGAAAGAAGCGAGTAC
>JAHDCJ010000013.1 GCA_020629935.1 Saprospiraceae bacterium
AACAGTTAGCGGAAATTGTAAAACGTTAATCCTTCTTTAAAATATAATTTAAAAGCCTGTTAATTGTTAACAGGCTTTTTTTATTCTTCGATTTCTTCATAATCCACATATTCGCTTTCCTTCACATTTTCCTTCGGTCCAGCCTCCAATAAATGTGGTTTTATCATTCGGGTATAAACTACATATCCACCAATTAAAAATAAAATTGTCCAAATATTCGGGCCCATTATTCAAATATTTTGCACGTCAAAATAGCCACATCATCAGGAAATGGTTTTTTCCCTCGAAAAGAGTCTATTTGTTCTAATAATTTATCATTAAATCCTTTAGCAGAAAGCTCATGATAACGTTCCACAAAATCATAAAAAGTATCTGCATCAAAATACTGTCCGTCATCATTCTGAATGTCTGTTATCCCATCCGTATACATCACCAATAACGATTCTTTTTCTAAACGAATTTCGCCCACATCAATTTGAGGAATTTCTTCAAACGAACCTAAAATAGTACAGCCATCTTTGAGACTAACCAACTTATCTTGACTATACAAAAGCGGAGGATTATGCCCTGCATTGACATAGACTAATTTTCTCGTTTTTAGATTATAAAGACCAATAAAAAAAGTAATAAATTTATCGCCTTTCGTAATACGCAACACCGCCTTATTTAAAAGCTTAATGAACTTTTCTGGCGCTAATCGGCGTCTTACCAATACTTGAAGATTCGCTTGAAAGTTGGACATCAACAAGGCAGCGGCTACCCCTTTTCCTGAAATGTCTGCAATACAAAATATCACTTCTTCTTTGGTCAATGGGATATAATCAAAATAGTCTCCACCAACACCAGAGTGCGGCATATATATTCCTGACAATTCAAACTCATCATTAGAAGGCAAATCTCTTGGGATCAAAAGCTTTTGCATTTCTTCTGCTAATTCCATCTCCTTTTTCAAACGTTCTTGTTCTAATTGACGTTTGAAGAGACGTTTATTTTCAATCGCTACAGAAATAATATTTGTGATCGTCGTAACAAATTGAATTTTTTCATAGGTGTTATCATTCACATCCAATGCACCAATAAAGGTATAAGCAATGGCTTGTTGTTTATGATAAACAGGCACTACAATATCAAAATCTTTTAATAATGGATGATTGGGTTCTTCTAAATTGGCTACGCGTTTGTACTTAATAAAATACTCACTAATATCCGCAGTCAACAATTTTTCATCTACATCAATATGAGTAGCACAAACCCAAGATTCATCATCTACAATAAATAGGGCCATCTTTTTAATCCCTAATTCCCAATTTAAGGTAGACTTATAAATATTAAATAAATCTTCGGCAGGTAGATTGTCGTTAATTGCTTGGGTAACATCTAACAAGCGATTGATCTGTAACTGTTTTAGATACAGGTCTCTTTCCAATAATTCTAAATTGCTTGTCGGATCTTTCATCCTATATTGATTTTAGATTTCCTCTTTTGAATAGCTAACTTACGGAAAATCTTTAGTTATTTCTTTGCAAAATTCATTTTATTCACTTGGTCTTGCTCTTACATCTAAAGCATCTCGCATCCCATTCCCTAAGAGATTGAAAGCAAGGACCATAAGCATAATAGCAATTGCAGGAACTAAGGCAGGAAACGCATTGTCGCTCATCATCAAAAAACTATAATTTTCAGATAACATTGTTCCCCAAGAAGGCTGGGGAGGTTGTATTCCAAAACCTAAATAACTTAAACCCGCTTCTATCAAAATTGCAAAAGCAAAATTGACCGCTGCGATCACCATCACTGGTCCAATAATATTTGGCAATATATGCTTTCTAATAATTCGACTAGATCCAAAACCAAAGCCTTCGGCAGCTTCTACATATTGCATATTCTTAATTCCTTTTACTTGACCTCGAACAATTCGAGCTACATCTACCCACATGGTTAGCCCCACGGCAGTAAAGATTTGCCAATAGCCTCTTCCTAATGCCATGACCAAGGCAAAGACTAACAATAAAGTAGGAATTGACCATGCGGTATTGATAATCAACATAATTAAATCGTCTAATTTTCCACCAAAGTAGCCTGCTACTGCACCTAAGAAAATTCCAATCGTTAGGGAAATGAAAACCGCGATTAAACCTACAGACAAGGATATTCGAACACCTATCATTAAACGACTCAAAAGACAACGGCCAAAACCATCTGTCCCAAAAAGATAACGTTTAGTAATCAAATGATTTTTTTCAATGGTCTTTAATAATGCGGCCTTATCAAAACTACTTTTGGGTTGATCCGCTTTAAAAAACGTAAGGCTTGTTTGTGTGGAATCCGCAAAATATACACTCGGATCATTCGGGGGGAGTGCATGTACTACATCCGCTAAATTATACGCTTTCTGTAAGGTCTTCGTTCCTGAAGTATCTGTCACGTTGAGTTGCAAAAATATGGAGTCGGCAATAATTTCTTTCGTATCAAAAGGTTCATATTCTATTTTTCCTTCCTCATCATTTGAATTAATCTTCAAAAAATTAATCTTGAATCCAACGGGTTTATTGGCCAAATCCACAAAACTCAATTGATCTAAATTATCGGATTCTACATCTTGTATTTTTGCTCTTCCTATAGTGTCTGTTCCTTCAACATACGTTTTTTCAATGATATGCCCTTCTTCTATTTTTTGTACCAAAGATGATAAGGTCTCTTTTTCAAACGCTCTTGGAATAGGATAAAAAGCATAGGCATTTCCTTGATTTTCTATGATCGGATCAGAGATAGAAATGGGGTGTACCACATTGGCCAAATGATACCATTTTTCTTTGCCTTGTCTATCTTCTCCTTGGTAAATCGCCACTTGAATGGAATCTCCTTTTATCGTATAATTATTGATTGGCACCATTTCATAAGGGTTGGGCTTTCCCCAAAGCATCGTAGTCAAGATACCTTGTTTTTCAATCGCTTTGTTTTTTCTTACCTTCAACATTTGGATTTTAAATCCCGGTCCTTTTAATGCAATTTGGTTGACTTGATCATTCGCATTCGGTGTAGAATCTGGTGTAATAAGATATCCAAGAATAGCAATTAAGGCAGAAAAAATAATGACGATCAATCCAAAAATAGCCAGTTTATTCCGTTTCAACCGTTTCCACGCTCGTTGATTAGGAGAAAGATCAATCTTTGTATTATCTTTAGTCATGAGTTTTGCCTTCAAATATTAGCCTGTAAATATAGCTTTTTTTTTAACCTAAAAAATGCCCTTTGTGCGTATCCTTATCTTAGAACCATTTTTTACTGGAAGCCATCAAAAATGGGCAGAAGGATTACAGAAGTATAGTCGTCATGAAGTGCGAATATTAAGTTTACCGGGTCGTCATTGGAAATGGCGGATGCATGGAGGAGCCGTTACGTTGGCAAAAAAATATCTTGAGTCTTCTTTTCAAGCAGATTTGGTTCTAGGCACAAGCATGTTAGATTTAACTACTTTTTTAGCTTTAACTAGAAGAAAAAATAAGGACGTTAAAACCGCTTATTATTTCCATGAAAATCAAATCACTTACCCTTGGTCTACGAAAGATCAAGATCCGAAAAAAGGGCAAGATCGACATTATGGTTGGATTCAATTTACTAGTGCTTTAGCAGCAGATGCGGTGTACTTCAATTCTTCTTTTCATCAGCAAAGCTTTTTAACTTCACTTCCTCGTTTTTTAAAGGCTTTCCCTGATTATAAAGAACTAGAATCTGTAGATGATATTCGATCAAAAAGCACGGTTTTATCCTTAGGAATGGACTTGTCAGCTTTTGATATTTATGAAGAAAAAAAAGGAAAAGGCCCTGCTCGAATTCTTTGGAATCATCGATGGGAATTTGATAAAAACCCAGAAGCGTTTTTTCAATCCATTGCTCAAATAAAAAAAGAAAAACTTCCTTTCAAACTCCTTATTCTTGGTCAGCAATTTCCTCAATCACCCACAATATTTAAACAAGCAAAGGAAAGGTTTAGCGAGCATATTGAACATTGGGGTTATTGTTCCTCTTTTGCGGAATATGCCCAACTTTTATGGCGTACAGATATTTCATTGACTACATCCATTCAAGATTTTTTTGGAGGAAGTGTCGTGGAAGCATTGTATACCAACAATCATCCTATTTTACCTAATCGTTTGGCTTATCCTGCACACATTCCAAACATCTTCCATGAAGATACCTTGTATAACGACAACACGGACTTATTAAACAAACTTCGAAAAGCTATTGAGCAAGTAGAACAAATCAGGCAAAATCACCAATCAAAAGATTGGGTAAAAAAATACGATTGGTCTGTTTCTTGTCCAAAGTACGATGAGGCTTTTGAAAAAATTTGATTTTAGCTTTTTAAAAAATCATGAGATTGCCATAAATTAGGGATAAACTCTTTTTTTGGTGTCCTTCATTAAACAACTTATGCCTTATTGTTGTTTGAATTAAATCAATGATTTAAATTCGCTAGGCTAAAAACCATTCCCAAAACATATAAATATTCAATTCATGAACACGCAACCCCTTTGGTATTTAGACAACATTGATGTGAACGCCATTTTTTGTCCTGGGAAAATGGGAAATCGTCATGAGACGAATGTGCATAAAACGTTTAAAAAAGCGAGTTATATTTATTTGCCTGAGGAGTATTCTGATAAGATTTATTTTTTAACCAAAGGAGCTGTTCGTATTGGCACCTATTCTGAGGAAGGAAAAGAAATTACCAAAGCGCTTTTAAGACCAGGAAATGTTTTTGGTGAGTTGGCAATAGTTGGAGAAACCCAACGAAGAGATTTTGCCATTACCACAGAAGAAACCGAAGTGTGTATTGTGACCTCAGAAGAAATGAAAGGACTTATGCGAGAGCATAATGGCCTCAACCTATTTTTTATGCGGATTATAAGTTCCAAATTATTAAAGATGGAACAACGTCTTGAATCCTTGGTTTTTAAAGATGCGAGAACACGAATTATAGATTTTCTAAAAGAATTGGCTGCTGAGCGAGGACAACCAATTGGTTATGAGACCTTAGTTCGAGGATTTATGACCCATCAAGAAATTGCTAATTTAACCGCTACTTCTCGCCAAACAGTAACTACTGTACTCAATGATTTACGATCAAAAAACTTGCTTACCTTTAATCGTCGTCGATTGCTTATCCGTGATTTAGCCGAATTGAAATAGTATTTAGATTCCACTTTACAACTATTCTAAAATAAAAAAAGAGATCGCATAAAATACGATCTCTTTTGGTAGAATGGAAATTCAAATTGGGTTTTATAATTAGTTCCCTCCTTAAGGTACTTTCAAGCGGAGCCCTCTGCTGTAAAGTTCCAAATTGCCATTCAAAATACCAGACAAGTAAAAATTAACCCTGCTTTAACAAGTCTGATAAAAGGATGCAAAAACCTAATTGCTCTGAAGTTTATTTACATATACTTCAATTGTTTCTGTCGTAAATGTAGGTTATTTTTTTAACTCAAATGACATTAATTTGACACAAAAAAACAACACCCAACCCTTAAAAAAACAACATAAATTATTTGTATTCAATTAATTAATCCTTATTATTATAATAATATCAAAAAATAACAGGTTTTTAATTAATGAATACTTATTTATGAATGCACTATATGACCTCATTCACTCCTTAGATAAAGCTGAAAAGCGAGGGTTTAAGCTTTTCATTAAACAATTTAATTCTACAAAGGATAAAAAGTATCTCATACTGTTTGATCACATTGATAAACTAAAACAACCCGATGAGCAATTACTAATCAAACTTTTACAAGCAAAAAAATACAATACAAAATACCTTGCTGCAGATAAACAATACCTAAACAAGATCATTTTAAAATCATTAAAAAATGTAGATCGCAACCAATTTCATTATGAAAAATTATTAAACGAACTATTAACCATTCAAATACTCTATAATAAAGGGCTTATGAGTCAAGGCAAAAAGATATTAAAAAAAGCTTTTGACCTTGCCAATAAACATGAATTAGTCAACTTTATCCCAGAACTCCTTCAATGGGAAAAGAAATTCTCTCCTCCTTCCAATACCAAAGAGTTAATGCGCTTTAAAGAAAACATCGATTTTTCATTAAAACGTATTAATGAAACCAATCAACTCGACTCGCTTTATTATGAAAGCTTATTTCTTAGAAAATCATATTCAAAAACAAGAGATCTTAAACAATTAGAACAGTTTAATGAAATATTAAATAATCCTTTCTTAGCTTATGGTATAAAACATGATAGTACACATGCTCAAATTCGACATTATCAAATCCGAATACTCTATTATGCCACCACCAATAAAATTCCAGAACAATATCTAGCCTTACTCAACCTACTGGAACTTTTAGAAAAAACGCCCTTTTTTAATGATAATTATCCCTTAGAATACGTACAACATACCAGTGACCTTTTAATCATTCTGAAAAAAATAAATATAGAGGCTTACCAAAAACAATTAGCCAAGTTTGCTCAATTTCCCAAACAAGTAAAAAAAGAACAAAAGAAAATAACTGCCTTAGTATTTCAAACCTATTATGGATCAGAAGTCGTCCGATGGATACACCAAGGTGACTTTGCTTCGGCTCACCAGCAAATCGATACCATAAAAGAAGGAATTCAACAAAATAAAAAAAGTCTTTCTAGAGCGGCTCAATTAACGTTTTTCTACTTAATTGCTTATATCCATTTCGGCAAAAATGAAATCACTTTAGCATTAGATCATCTTAGTCATGCCTTAAATTCCTTTAGTGAAAAAGATAGACCTGATCTCTATCCTTACATTGAATTATTTTCAATAATTTGCCATTTTGAATTAAAGAACTATCAATTTGTAAATCACAAATTACGCGTCCTTGTTAATCGATTTAAACAGAAACACCATCATTTTCGCACAGAAAAACAAATACTTACTTGTTTAAGAAAATGTGTAGAACGAACGCCATCAAAGGAAACTACATATACTTATTTCTCCATTTTATATAACGAACTAGTTGAATATCAAAAAAATGTCAATCCCCCAATTTTGTTATTATACTTCGATTATCTCACGTATGCAAAGAGCAAAATCACCAATAAAACCTTTGAAGAAATAAAAAAAGAACATGTTCACCTTTTTTAACTTGTTTCTTTTTATTTGAATATTTACCTTTGCGCATGGAAAAAGATCAAAACCCGCAAAAATTTAAAGGCCAAGGTCTCACATTCGATGACGTCCTTCTTATCCCAGCCTATTCTGAAGTCCTTCCTCGTGAAGTAGATATTTCTTCTCAACTCACTAGAAACATAAGACTCAATGTTCCTATTGTATCTGCTGCAATGGATACCGTAACCGAGTATAATCTAGCCATTGCAATTGCTCGACAAGGTGGAATTGGAATTATTCATAAAAATATGCCCATAGAAGCCCAAGCCGAACAAGTACGTCGAGTAAAACGATCGGAAAGTGGAATGATTCTCGACCCCGTTACCTTGAAATCTAATGCTAGTATTGGAGACGCTTTACACCTTATGCGTCGATATAAAATTGGTGGTATTCCTATTGTAGATAACGATGGTGGCTTAGCAGGTATTTTAACCAACCGTGATCTTCGATTTGAAAATAAATTAAGTCGAAAAATAACCGACTTAATGACTCATGCGCCTTTGGTAACTGCTCCAGAAGGTACCGATTTAGAACAAGCCCGAGATATCCTACAAAAACACAAAATTGAAAAACTTCCTGTAATTGATAAAACAGGAAAATTGGTCGGCTTGATTACCTATAAAGACATCATGAAAGTCCAAAATTATCCAAACGCTTGTAAAGATACCTATGGTCGTTTAGTTGTAGGGGGAGCAGTTGGTGTAACTGGCGATATGCTACAACGTATTGGAGCTTTAGTGAATGTAGGCGTTGATGTCATTTGTATAGATACCGCTCATGGACATTCTAAAGGAGTACTTGATGCCGTTCGCTTAGCCAAAAAAGAATTCCCCAACTTAGAAATCATTGGAGGAAATGTAGCCACTGGGGCTGGAGCAAAAGCCTTAGCAGACGCAGGAGCTGATGGAGTAAAAGTCGGTGTTGGACCAGGAAGTATTTGTACTACACGTGTAGTCGCTGGGGTAGGTGTTCCTCAACTTTATGCAATCCATGAAGCAGCAAAAGCATTGAAAGGTACCGGTGTTCCTATCATTGGAGATGGCGGCATTCGCTATACTGGTGATATCGTTAAAGCATTAGCGGGTGGAGCAAGTACAATTATGGCGGGATCTTTATTTGCGGGTGTAGCAGAATCTCCAGGAGAAACCATCATTTATGAAGGAAGAAAATTTAAACTATATCGAGGCATGGGCTCTTTAGGAGCAATGGAAAAAGGTTCTAAAGATCGGTATTTTCAGGATGTAGAAGACGACATAAAAAAACTGGTTCCAGAAGGGATTGAAGGTAGAATTCCGTTTAAAGGAACATTGGCTGAAGTCATGGTACAATACATTGGTGGTTTACGTGCAGGAATGGGATATTGCGGCGCTCCAACTGTCGAAAAACTTCAAGAAGCGTCCTTTGTAGAAATTACTGCGGCAGGGATTCATGAGAGTCATCCACACGATGTTTTCATTACCAAAGAATCGCCAAACTATAGCCGAAAATAATGCGTAATTTTAGCATATTACTCGTTTTTCTCTTTTTTACCTTTGGTTGTTTTAGAACATCTACAAGTACTTCAACTTCTTGTGATTTACCTGAGCAAGGAGATTGCAAAGTGCTTCCTCGCCAAGTGAAAGAAAATAGCAATTGGGATATCACTTGTTATAGTGCTTATTATCTTTTTATTAAAAAAAATCCTAGTCCATGTCAACGACATTTTAATAGTGATTTCCAATATTGTATGGAAAAACTTAAAGGAGCATTGACCGCATCCAATAAAAAGCAAAAGGATCTTTATTCTTTAATGGGAACCCCTGACACGATCATCACTCCTGAAGATTTAAGAATGTTGAAAATACCTCGAGACGAAGTTTTATCCAAAGCAAAAAAGCAACTTGCTACAGCACCAAATAAAACTTATCATATTTATTTTTGGCGTGGATGGCATGATTATCTTTATTTTGAAATTGAAAAAAATCAAATCGTTTATTCCAATTGGTACTATGCATACGAGTAATGTTTGATTGATCATTCGCTTTTTCTTACCTTTACGCGATTTTAGATTTGGCCACTATAGAAAGTGTTTTTTTAGCCAATACCTGAATCTTTTTTTTTGAAAACGAGTTATATAGTTTATTGTTAATTTCAATTTTTTATTATGTACAGATCACATACATGTGGAGAACTTAGAATGGAACACGCAGGACAAGAAGTAAGCTTGTCGGGATGGATGTTTCGAAATCGCGATTTTGGAGGCATGACCTTTATTGATATTCGCGACCGTTATGGTTTAACTCAATTAGTTTTCAATATGGATGATGATGCAGATTTATGCGCTGCAGCTAGAAAATTGGGTCGAGAATATGTTATTCAAATTGTGGGTTCTGTTCGAGAGCGAAGCAATAAAAACCCTAATATTCCTACAGGAGATATTGAAATTGAAGTAAAAAGTTTAACCATCTTAAATGAATCAAAAATACCTCCTTTTACTATTGAGGATGAAACGGATGGAGGAGATGATTTACGGATGACTTATCGTTACCTCGACCTTCGAAGATCGCCTGTTCAAAAGAACATTATTTTTAGAAGTAAATTGGCAATTGAAACAAGAAAATATCTTGATGCACAAGATTTTATTGAAGTAGAAACACCTTTTTTAATAAAAAGCACACCTGAAGGAGCACGTGATTTCGTTGTTCCTAGTCGGATGAATGAAGGACAATTTTATGCACTTCCGCAATCGCCTCAAACCTTTAAGCAACTTTTAATGGTTTCTGGATTTGATAAATATTTCCAAATCGTGAAGTGTTTTAGAGATGAAGATCTTCGAGCTGATCGTCAACCTGAGTTTACTCAAATTGACTGCGAAATGTCTTATGTTCATCAAGAAGATATTTTAAATACGTTTGAAGGCTTGACTAAACATTTATTCAAAACTACTTTAGATATTGATTTACCAGACTTTCCAAGAATGACTTATGATGATGCTTTGCGTCTTTATGGTTCAGATAAACCAGACACTCGTTTTGGGATGCAGTTTGTGGAGTTAAATCCTTTAGTAGAAAATTCTGGATTTGTCGTATTCGACAAATCAGAATTAGTGGTTGGCGTTTGTGCGCCAGGAGCAGCGAGTTGGACAAGAAAGCAACTTGATGCCCTAACCAAGTGGGTACAGCGTCCTCAAATTGGTGCTAAAGGCTTAGTCTATGTAAAATGTAATGAAGATGGAACCTTCAAATCTACGGTAGACAAATTTTTCGACCAAGAAGCTTTACAAAATTGGGCCAATGCTTTTGATGCTAAACCTGGTGATTTGATCTTGATTTTAGCTGGAGAAACAGATAAAACAAGAAAACAATTAAACGAAGTTCGTTTACATGTGGGCAACGAGTTGGGCTTACGTAAAAAAGGAGAATTCAAACCTCTATGGGTTTTAGACTTTCCACTTTTAGAATGGGATGAAGATTCTAATCGGTTCCATGCCATGCATCACCCATTTACTTCTCCTAAAAAAGAAGACATTCCTAGAATGTTGAATGGAGATCATGAAACCATGAAATCATTGCGCGCAGATGCTTACGATTTAGTAATTAATGGAGTAGAAATTGGTGGTGGTTCAATCCGTATCCACGATAGAGATTTACAAAGTCGAAACTTTGATCTTTTAGGTTTTACTAAAGAAGAAGCGGAAGATCAATTTGGTTTTTTAATGGGTGCATTTGAATATGGTGCCCCTCCACATGGTGGTATTGCTTTCGGGTTTGATCGTTTATGTTCTGTTTTAAATGGCATTGAATCTATCCGTGATTTTATTGCTTTCCCGAAAAATAATCAAGGGCGTGATATGATGATTGACGCACCTGCCTATATTGATGATGGACAATTAAAAGAGCTCAGTCTCGAAGTTACTGCAAAAAAAGAAGCTTAAAAAAAAGCGGGCATAATGCCCGCTTTTTTTATTTAACCTCAAAATAATAGGCTATTTAAATATTTTCTTTATATTTATCCTATTCTTATAAAGCTTCGGCTCCTAATATACTCTTCCTATCATCAATAGCATTTATTATTTTACTATTAAAGCAACAAAACAGTAATCTTTATTCGTTTTGTAATTATCTATGGATTCAAAGAGTATCCTCGTTCTATTCCTTATCAACTTACTCCTTTTGGGAGCAGGGCTTTCCTCTGCCCAACAAGTAGGCAATGAAGTCTTTTTAAAAGGAACCTATTTAGAAGTTGGTGTTTCTCGATGTGGCTCTTATGGCACCAAAGGTCAACCGCCTACCTCTGGCAACTATCATCCAACAGAACTTGGTTTAGGATTCGTAGCAGATCAAGATCAAGATGGTTGGACTGTAGGTTCTCCGATTTACTGTGGAGACTATTTTCTTCCTGGTTCACCAGTAGAAGGTTGGTCTTTAGAAATCAACGGTATTCCTAGACCCAATGCCAACACCAATACTTCCGCAGATATCTGTTTGCAAAATTCCATTATAGGCAACAATACTTCTTATTCCAGTTTAGGTGGTGTTTTATCTACTACTTGGGAAGGTTCTATAGATAACATTTATATTTCAATTACAACCACATTCCCCGACACGGCATTGTATTTCGTAGGAAATGTATTGCTTTGTAATAATAGCAACGAAGATATAAGTGATCTCTATTTTTTACGACATGTAGACCCCGACAATGATGCGCATTGGACGGGCAATTACAATACAACCAACAATATTGTTTCCCAACCAGGTACCAATTCATTTGATGCCTTAGTCACCGCAAGAGGAGAAAGTGGTTGTTTTATTGGTTTAGGAAGCCGATCATCCAATGCTAAAGTTTCCTGGGGCGGATTTAATGTGCCTAGGCCTAGTGATGTATATAATGGGATAGCTCCTTTTTCGCAAAGTGGACAAGAGACTAGCGATATAGGTATGTCGCTTGCCTTTAAAATTGCCTCTCTTCCTGTAGGAAATTGTGAATGTTTCTCCTATGCATATGTGCTCAATGCCAATCAATTGGAAACCGCATTGAGTGCAACAGAAGCTATTCGTTTTCAATTTGATGAAAATGACATTACTAATTCTTTAGAAGCCTATGCCTGTGTGGGTGACACCTTCGATCTTTCTGTTAGTGGAGGAGAAAATTGGACCTGGACAGATCCCCTAGGAAATCCTTATCCTGGAAATGAAATCAAATACTTACCTACAGTTCCTGACACCTTATATTTTACTGCAACAGGAGACGTCGGTTCTTGTGGAATTAGTCAACGGATTATTACAATTTATGCCACAGAATCACCTGATCAAGGTTTAAATTTGGGTCCTGATTTATACTTTTGTAATGTAGATACGGTTGCTTTAAATGCATTTGTAGAAGGAGGCACGAATTATTATTGGCAAGATGGTACAATAGGTCCAGCATATAATGTCACCTCTTCTGGAACCTACAATGTAGTAGTAAGACACCAATGCTTAGGTGTTATGTATGATACCATTGATGTTATTATAGATCGAAATTTTGAAACATTAAATCTGGGTTTAGATCAAATCGTTTGTTTAGGGAACACGATTCAGTTAGATGCAAATACTACACAACCCAATGCGACTTATCAATGGAATACAGGTTCCACAAATTCTAGTTTAACAATAAGTGATGCGGGTTTTTATTCGGTTACCGTCACTTCAGACGTTTGTATTTCTACCGATGAAATCCAGGTAACTTATGAAGATTGTTCCGAATGCGAAATTACATTTATTCCCAATGTTTTCTCTCCAAATTATGATGGCATTAATGATGAGTTTCGGCCTTTTGGATGTAGCCCTTCTGTCTATGAACTTAAAATCTTTGATCGATGGGGACAATTATTGTTTGTTTCCAATTCCATTTCTGATGGGTGGGATGGAAAATTGAATGGCCAGTTCATGAACCCTGGTGTTTATGTTTATATTATTGACTATGTAAATTTACAAGGAGAAAAAATTCAGAAAACGGGTGATTTTACGTTGCTCGATTAGTCTATTCTTCTTGCTCATTATTTCTTTGATAACCGAGATTACCTTCATCTAAAACTTCTCCTTCTAAAATCATATGTACTTCTCTATTGTCATCAGAAAAAGGAGAACGAATTTGGTGTTCTTCAATCAGTTTTCTCGAATATCGAATACCTAAGTATAAAGCGACAAAAGCTAAGATTGCTAAACCAGGGAAGTTTCGTTGAAAAAGGAAAAAGTCATAGGCTCCATGTAAGAATACCGCACCAAAAAAGCCTTTGAACAACAAGGTTAATCGATTTGCTTTATCAAACTTTGCCAAGCCTACGAAATAACCCATAATTACTGCAAAAGCGCCATGCGCAGGAACTGCGGTAAACATCCTTAAGACTCCTGTTCCCACACCCAATTCCATCACATAAAGTAGGTTTTCCAACGTAGCAAAGCCCATTCCTATCATTACAGAATATACAATGCCATCTAAAGGTTCGTTAAAATATGTCCTTGGAAAAGGATAGGTTCTTAGAATTGCAAATTTGACAAACTCTTCGCTTCCTGCAACGACCACAAAAGCAAAAATTGCAGTGATAATAATATTGTCCGATTCTACAAAACCAAGGCTTGTACCAAATTCCTCCATAAAAATGGCGGGGATTGTACTCAACATTCCCAAAATAAAACAAAAAATCAGAGCACCATGTGGCTCCTTTTCATGTTCATCTTTTAGATAAATCCAATAAGCTATCGCTAAGCCTGGGAGTATTGCAAGAAATACGGAGAATACATTCATTTATTTTTCTTTGGGATTTTGGTTTGATAAATAAGAGATGCGTTTCCCTTAATATATACACCATAAAATCAAAGAACTAAATTAAGTAATTCTCTTTTGTTTTTACCTTTAATTGCTAATTAAATGATTTGGGGCTTGCACTGTCGTGCCGGTCCTTTTCAGGCTTCGCTCATCGCTCGGTGCTGCGCACGCCTCCTTCGTCGCCCCCTCCAAGCACCTAAGCCAATTAAGCATCGCCTATTTCAGTCCACTTAATTGATACGGAATGACTAGCTTCGGCATAGGGATAGACGCGGTATGCGCACAGCGCAGCGAGCACATAATAGCAGATAGTCCGCCCTTAAAAAACTCGTTTTTTAAAGGGATGCCCCAAAATAATCCCCGACACCTTAAAATTATTTTTGATTTATTATTCATCAAGAGATCATCCTAAGATGTAGGTGATTAGTCCAGTTGTTTATTCATGTTTTAACCTGATTAATTCAATTCCTTCAAAAGGGTATTTGCAGCTAATTTCCCTAACTCATTTGATGCTAAAGGACTTGCTCCTGTGATTAATCTTCTATCTAAACAAACGGTCTTATCTGATTTAGTATTTACTATCTTAGCTCCTAAACCCTTCAACTTTTCACTTAAACCCCACGGCATAAGTCCTGGTAAATAACCAATTTTAGGCGTCATCTTATCTACTGAATCTGGGAAAACCGCCATTCGATATCCTTCGTAAATAAATTTTTGATTATCTAAAGTCGTTGATAAAAGAGAACCTGGCCCATGACAGAGTGTTATGGTAAATAAGTTATTTTCGTGTGCCCAATTCAATACTTTACCTACATTTTTATCTTCAGGAATACCGAGCATTGCACCATGTCCACCAGGCACAAAAACGGCTGCGTAAGAATCCGAATCGGCAAATGATTGATCAATAAAATCTTGTAGTTTTTTAGGCTGTTCAAAACTTGATTTGTGTTCCTTATAAATGGATTGCACATGTTCGTCTTTATTTGGGAAAGCCCACATTTCAAAAACGACGGGTTTTCCTGTGGGAGTGACAATATCAAAATCAAAACCTGCATTTTTTAGATGTAACATGGGCAATAAAGCTTCTACAGGGTGGTTTCCAGTAGAAAACTTTTTACCATTCTGCATGGTCATATTTTTTTGTTCTGTAAAAATCACCAAAATCTTGGAGCGTTTTCCCTTATACTTCTGGTATGAAATATTTTCGAAATCCGTCTTGGCAGAAGTCGACAATTTTAAAGCAATTTTGGAAGGCATGTAAGAACCATCTGACTCTAGTTTTGGGGCAAGACCTAATATTTTTTTTAACATTACAATTCTTTTTATTAAATGAATACCTAAAGGTAATATTCAATTAACTCCTAAAAATTGATGTATGATAAGAAATTATTCATTGGCAATTTCCTTTCGGATTCTACTTAAACTTTCTGTAGTAATTCCTAAAAAAGAAGCAATGTGATAATTTTTCACATTTTGTTCAATGTCTGGATAAGTGTTTATAAAATGGAGATAACGTTCTTTTGCTGACAACGTTAAATTTTCGAGGATTCTCCTTTGGAAAGCCGCAAATGCAGATTCTAATTTTTTAATATAAAACTTACTTAATTGCGGTATTTCAACACAAAGATCATCAAAGTCATTTTTTGACATTTTAAGTACTGTCGCCTCTTTGATACATTCAATAAAAGAGACCGATTTCTGTTTTTCTTTTCCATAAAGCGCAATATAATCACTAATCCACCACCCATTAATTGCAAATTGCAAGGTATGTTCTTTTCCAGAATCGTCAATAAAATAAGTGCGTAAACACCCATTAATTATATAATGCACATCTACCACTTCTCTATTGGCTTTTAAAAGAAATTCATGCCTTTTTAGACTAATCTTTTCCACCTTTTCAGCCACTTGTTGTATCTCATTATCCGTTAATACAATCTCGTTAAAAATTTCCTGTAAAATTGAATGCACTTTTTTCGGTTTTAATTATTTATAATTCGTTTAGGAAACAACTAATCGTGCTTATTAAAATTTGATTATTTATACTTTTATCCACACCAGTATAAGCATCTATCACCTCCAATGCCTTTAAAATGTCTACCGCATCTTGTTTTTGATATAAAAACACCTTTTGATCATAAAAACGTTGTGCCAAATACTCCTGTTCTGTTTGTCCTGGAGTAGGGATTAAAATCGCTTGTTTACCTAATTTTGCCAGATCCATAATCGTGCTATATCCTGATCGAGATATAATGATTTTAGATGCCGACATATATTGATTGAGCGTTTTTGAAGTTAGATAGGGGATACGTTCGATATTTGAAATCATCGTATTTCCTTTACCTTCTTGAGGTTTACCTGCCACAAGAATTACTCGTTTATTCAATGATTGCAGGTCTTCACAAAGACGTTTTTCAAGGTAAGTTCGTTGAGGTTCTGGGCCAGAGAGCACCACTAAAATTTCATATTTCTGAGGCACACGTAATTTAGTCATTCTGCTCAACACACCAATAAACTTAACCCGATCTAAACCTTGGGAAAGGACACCAGATAAATTCTGTTTTCCTTCAATATCAGGAACCCAACATTCATCAAATTTTTGAATAAATCGTTTATTAAATTTTCGAACGATAAATTGTAACCATTTCCAAGGAATTAAGATATTGATTTGGTGAGTTAAAAATACCGTTTTCGTTTTTTTTGAATAACAACCATAACGATTGTCTGAAATAACTGCATCAAATTGATATTGATCGATATATTTAGCCAAGATCTTTTTTTCTTTTCGGATAGCCGATAAAATTTTAGGCATTTGAAAAGCCATATCTTGCACCATCCCTTTTCCTGAATATTCGATTTGATAAGGTGGCAATTCTAATGTTTGTAGTTGTGGATATTCTTCTTTTAATAAAAGGAGGGCATCCCCATCCGAAGCAATCCAGACATCAACATCTTCAACACACAGTTGATTGATTATAGGCATACATCGAGTAGCATGACCCAGCCCCCAATTTAATACACAAACCAAGATTTTTTTTCTTCGTACCAAAAGAAACTATTTGTTAACCAATATATTACCTTATCATTGCGTTTTATTTATTTAAAGGTAAAATTTGTCTCTTAAGTATCTATACTATACTTGACAATTATTAATCGTATCCTCTAGATAATCTAAATAATCGACAATTTTAATTAAATTTGATCATTACAAAATAGAATTCATATGAAAAAATTAAAAATCGGGTTTAGCATTGCAGTCATTTGCTTTTTCATTTTAGGTATTTCTTCCTGCAATAGCAGCAAATGTAATTGCCCAAAATTTTCAATTGAACTTTCGAAATAAGTATTTTATGAACACTTGGTGGATAAAAGGAATGGTGGTATTCCTATTGTTAGGAAGTATGCTTTGTTTTTCAAATTTTGAAGAAAAAGAGGATTGGGGTTTTTATGGTCACCGCCGTATAAACCGTTTAGCGGTGTTTACCTTACCTCCAGAAATGATAAGTTTCTATAAACATCATATCGAATACATTACAGAACATGCTGTTGATCCAGACAAACGACGTTATGCGACCAAACATGAAGCGCATCGACATTATATAGATATTGATCATCATGGCACTTATCCTTTCCCTGAATTACCTAGGGATTGGGATGAAGCTTTAATGAAATATACGGATGTTTTTGCCTTGACAGAATCCGGAGATACTATTCAGCTTTTTGGTAACGAAGTCATGGAAACCACTGACTATTGGTTGACCCTAAATGGGCCAGATGTAAAAAAGCATTTTAGAAAAGATAGTATAAAAGTATACAAAACGGTGTATGCTGATTTTTTCAAAGAAAAGATCATGCCTCAATACTATGAAGATGATTGGATTGTTGAGTGTGAAGACTTAAACAAATTCTTTAAAGATCAACCGATAAAACTCAACTGTAAGGGGAGTTATGCTAAAGATGAATTGAGTGGATATGGGATTATTCCTTGGCATTTAGAAAAGATGTACCTCCGATTAGTCAAAGCATTTAAAGACAAGAATGCTAAACGGATTTTACAACTATCCGCTGATTTTGGACATTATGTTGGAGACTCGCATGTACCATTGCATACCACTACGAATTATAATGGACAATTGACCGATCAAGTAGGTATTCATGGTTTTTGGGAAAGCCGTTTAGTGGAATTATTCTCAGATGAATTTGACTTTTTTGTTGGTCCTGCCGATTATATGGACTATCCTTCTGAAAAAATTTGGGAGACCGTATTGCGAAGTCATATTTTAGTAGATAGTGTACTGCAAATAGAAAAAAGGTTAAGTCAAACCTTTCCCCAAGACCAACAATTTTGCTACGAGCAACGATTAGATCTCACGGTTCGGACCCAATGTAAGGATTATGCCAAAGCGTACCATGATCAAATGAGAGGAATGGTAGAAGAGCGATTTACAAAGTCAATACATACCTTAGGGAGTTTTTGGTATTCGGCATGGATTGATGCGGGACAACCCAACTTAAAAAGTTTAATTCGAGAAGACGTTAAGAAATCGGATAAAGAGCAAAAGGAACAAGAAGAAATCGAAAAGAAATTTAACGATAAAAAAATTATTGGCCGCCAACATGATGGCTAAATTATAGTAAAATGATTAGTTCCAAAGAAATCTGTCAATTGGCTGATCGTATTTTAAATGAATTAACAGCCTTTTCTACTTTTAATACTACGGATGTAATTCCTACCTCTTTTGTAATCGTAGAGTACACTAAATTACATGGTATTCGTAAAGTTAAATTAGCGTTTGAACATTTGGAAGAACTTGGTTTTTTGAGGAACATCAAAGGTAATTACATGACCATCCATCTCATTGCCAAAGAAAAAGCACATGATTGTATGAATTAACCTTACGAAACAGTCGAAAATGAAAGAAGAATTATTGGACGACTTCGTTATTTCAGCATATGACGAACCAGCATTAAACATAGTAGCATGGTGGGAAAAAAGACGATGGTATTATAATCTTTTTGTTGGAGGTATTGGTTTCTTAGGGCTAATATTCTTTTCTCTGTTCCATTCTTTATTCGAGGAGATTCCTTTTTTAGTAATTATCACCTACGGTCTCATGGCCAATGTTTTTTATACTGGAGGATGGGTGGCAGAAATACTCATCCGAATTTATTTCAAGTCTTGGATTCTAACAGAAAACGCTAGAAAACTTATCTTTATAGTAGGAACCGTTTGTTCTGTCCTATTAACCTTAATTATTCTTTTTATTGTAGGTTTAGTTGCCGATTATTAAGTCTGACAATGCTCACAAACGCCCTCTACTAATACAGACACTTTTCTTGTTTTAAATTTTGCTGGCAATTGAAACTGAGGCACTCGATACTCATCCATGCAAAAAGTTTTTTCACAAGCATCACATTTAAAGTGAATATGGCTATCATGATGATGACCACCCGAACACCCTGTAGAGCATAAACCATATTTGACCATTGGTCCTCCATCCATGACTTCATGAAGAATACCTTTTTCTTCAAACGTTTTAAGTGTACGATAAACCGTTACTTTATCATAAACACCGTCAGTCAATGTTTCTAGATTACCATAAGAAAGGGCATGTTCATTTTTCATAAACAAGGCCAATAAGTCCATCCGAGTTCGTGTACATTTAAGGCCAACACTTTTCAATAAGTGGGTACTATTTTCTTCAAAATTCATAATATCCAAAGTTAGTTATTTTTTTGAATGTATAACAAAATTATCCCTAGCTTGTTTTTTTGGTTTACAGTTTTGCATTCTTATCTTAATTTGCCAACTTTACCCTTATGAAACAATACATCTTTACTTTTTTGAAAGGTATGGCTATGGGAGCCGCCGATGTTGTACCTGGAGTTTCAGGTGGAACAATCGCATTTATCTCTGGAATTTATGAACGTCTTTTAAATGCAATTAAATCTGTAGATTTTGGTGCATTGAAGGTTTTACAAAAAGACGGATTAAAAGCCGCTTGGAATCATGTTGACGCCACTTTCCTAGTTGCTCTTTTTGGTGGCATTCTGGTGAGTATTTTATCATTAGCGAAAGCTTTAGAGTGGTGTATGCATTCCTATCCACAATTGCTTTGGTCATTTTTCTTCGGACTTATCATTGCCTCAGCCATCTATATTGCGAAACAAGTAAGCCAATGGGACATTAGTACTATTGGGGCATTAATACTAGGTTTTGGCATTGCCTTTTCCATTACTTTTATTTCCCCAGCAGAAGCTAGTGATGGATATTTGATGGCTTTTATTGCTGGTGCTATTGCCATCTGCGCTATGATTTTACCTGGAATTTCAGGAAGTTTTATTTTGTTGCTTATGGGTATGTATGCCCATGTCTTAGGTGCTCTTAATGATCGTAACCTTGTATATATTGGAATTTTCATGCTGGGTTGTGTCGTAGGATTAATGTTTTTCTCTCGCGTATTATCATGGACCTTTAAACATTATAAAAACGTAACATTAGCCTTATTAACTGGTTTTATGATTGGTGCGTTGAACAAAGTATGGCCTTGGCAAAATGTAATTAAAACCCGAATAAATAGCGATGGGGAAGAAGAACCTTTTCTTTTACAAAGTGTAATGCCTAATGCTTATACAGAAGGAGAAACGATGTTAATTCCTGCAATTGTCTTAATGATTCTAGGTTTTGGTATTGTTTTCTTATTAGAAAAATTATCTCCAGAACAAACCGTTTCGGAATGAAAAAGTTAGGACTTATTGGTTATCCTTTGTCTCATTCTTTTTCGAAGAAATACTTTAGTAATAAATTTCAAAAGGAAAAAATTCATAATTTTGAGTATGCGCTTTATCCTTTAAAAACAATAGAATCTTTCCCTAAATTATGGGCAGAGATTCCGTCTTTGCATGGATTAAATGTAACCATTCCTTACAAAGAAGCCGTCATTCCTTTTTTAGATCGAATAGATGAATCCGCCAATTTTGGTGCAGTAAATACCATTTTAAAAACTTCGCAGGGTTTAATTGGATATAACACGGATGTATATGGTTTTGAATATTCACTAAAACCCATGTTAAGACCAATCCATAACCAAGCACTCATCTTTGGAACAGGCGGAGCAGCCAAAGCCGTTGCTCAGGTATTGAGTTTATTGAATATCAAATGGAAAATGGTATCTCGTCAATCCGATCCTTCTTTTTTAAATTATGAAAATTTAACCAAAGAAATCATCGAGAATCATCTAATTCTTATAAATACTACGCCTTTAGGCATGAGTCCTAAAGAAGAAAGTTATCCATTGATTCCCTACGCTGGAATTCATTCCAATCATATTGTCTATGATTTGGTGTATAATCCAGAAAAAACATTATTTTTAAGGCGTGCAGAAAAAAGGGGCGCACAGATAAAAAATGGTCTTGAAATGTTACACCTTCAAGCAGAAAAAGCTTGGGAAATTTGGACTCAATCAAATGTTTAAATTATGGAAACTCAAACTCCACCAAAGGTTGATTTTAAAAATACAGAAATTGCCTTTTCTCGAATGTCGGATAAAGCGTTAAAGAAAGCGGCTTGGTTATTTGGATTAATGAATAAAGGCTGGTTGGTAAATATCTTTTCTCGTTTGGGATTATTGGCTTTTAAATTAAGATTACCTATTGGGCCTTTTGTTAAACATACGATATTTGCTCAATTTTGTGGTGGAACTACTTTAGAAGAATCACAACCTACTGTAGAGAAATTATGGTCACAACGAGTATTGACTATTTTAGATTATGGTGCAGAAGCTAAAGATACCAATGCCGCTTTTGATGCCACTATGAAAGAAATCCAACAAGCCATTTCTTTTGCTCATGCCAACGAAAGCGTTGCAGTTGTAAGTTGTAAAATTACCGGATTAGGTCCATTTAGTTTACTAGAAAAAAACCAAACAGATCAGCCGTTAAATGCTAAAGAAAAAGAAGCTTTTCTTCAACTCACTAAACGATTAGATAATATTTGTAAAACGGCACATCAATATAAAGTAGGGGTTTTTATTGATGCAGAAGAAAGCTGGATTCAAGATACCATTGATGATTTAGCGAATGCGATGATGGAGCGATACAATAAAGAATCTGTTATTGTTTATAATACCTATCAACTTTATCGTCATGATAAATTAGCTTATTTGAAAGCTTCTTTTGAAGAAGCTAAGGAAAAGGGATATTTACTTGGTGCAAAACTCGTGCGTGGGGCTTATATGGACAAAGAAAGAGAAAGAGCAGAAGCCAAAGGCTATATCTCTCCTATACAAAAATCAAAAGCAGATACAGATCGTGATTTTGATGAAGCGATTGCTTTTTGTGTAGATCATTATGAGCAGATTGGATTTTGTAATGCGACGCATAATGAGTTGAGTTGTCGAAAAATGTTAGAGATGATTGCTGTTCGAAATATGGACAATAATCACCCACATTTAAACTTTTGCCAATTGTACGGAATGAGTGATCACTTATCTTTTAATTTAGCTAAAGCAGGTTTTTGTGTGGCGAAATATGTGCCGTATGGTCCTGTTAGAGATGTCGTTCCTTATTTGATTCGCAGAGCAAAAGAAAATTCTGCGGTGACTGGAGATATGAGTAGAGAACTTCAATTTATTAAGAAGGAAATTGCTCGTCGAAAAAAAGCTTAGAAATCAGATAACTGACCTTGCTAATTTGATTTGTGCTTTATAACCAGAAACCACTATTTTCCCATTCTCCATTTTTACAAATAAATGTTTTCGTTTTAGAAGACTTTGGCCTTCTTGTTTTTCCAAGATGTGTACTCCATTAGCAAAGGATTTAATTTCCTCATAATCTATTTTTCTTAGCCTAGATTTAACTTCTTCGATAGACAATGAAGTTTCGATGGCATCTTTAAACATAAGATCAAAAAAGATCATAGCAAAACCGAAAAATACCGCACCAACAATGTACTTCAACCCTGGTCGTACCCCACTAGAAAAATAGTCAATTAGGAATAAGGCAATTCCAAAAGAAATGGCGTAATAAACAAATAGAAGCAATAATTTTTTGTGTCTAGAATTCATCGTAATTATTCAAGAAAATTTATGATCCCTTTTTTATTTTCAATTGGGTTCAGCGTAAAAGTCTAAGGTGGAATTTGTGTAAATACAATCATTTATATTCATATCCCAAAAATTTATTCGACCTAAGTTTTTAGCACCAACAGGAACAAGCATTACAGAAGATTTCCCATTGACTTCATAAGGATTGTCTTTATCATATCTATTGTCAAGTGAAGTATCTAAGTAAAATAAATAAGGATAAACAAAGCTATAATATTCTTCTTCCTTTACAATAGAATTTAGACTTAACAATTTTAAATCCTTCGTTTGATTTGTAATAGCTTGCTGAAATTCTACGGCATTTATCGGTGTTTGACCTAATGTAGGCATCACATTAAATTGGCCGTCAATAAATATCCATTTTTTCAAATCATTTAGAAAAACTTCTGTGGCTACATGCCCAGGAGGGTATTTACTTCTCTTAGCGTTTTTTGTTTTTAAATACACTGTTCTTGCCTTAAACCCTGAGGCGTTGAGTTGATCTCGGAGCACTATGGCAAAAGCAAAGCATGGGAATTGCCCACCCTGTTCTGCTTCTTTCAAAATAGATATTGCATCATTTTTTTCAGGTGCGTTTCTTCCATTGTGCTTCCATCTGCTATTCGTCCAGTTTAATATTTTTAATACTTTTTCAGTATCTGAATCCTTTTCATCAAATACACCATCTAAAGGATATTCTTTTTTTAACTCTTTCAAGAAAGCGGAGAATTCATTCTGATAAATGAATTTAATGGATTCCTTTCTTTGTTCACTGTTATAATTGATCTTATTCGATTCAAAATAAATTTCACCAAAATACAGCGTCGTTTTACATGCCGTAAAAATTAATGCCATGGCAATTAAGCTGATGATTTTAACTTTCATTTTATACCGAAGCTCTTTTTAAAAACTACATTCAATAGATAGGGTCTCCTTCCTATAACCCTTTAACTATTGATATTATTTTTTCCTAGATAAACCTTTTTTAATCTGCAACACTTTTTCTAAGGGTACATTTAAAATTTCAGCGATTTTTTCTTCCGTTGCAATGCTTGACTCTAATAATTTTTTTATATTTCTTATTAGTTCTTTTTCAATTCCCTTTTTTACACCTTTAAGGTATAAACCATCTGTATTAATGTCGTAATGTACTGGCATTTGATTTATTTTTTCTTCGGTTTGACTTTCTAATTTACGCAATCTTGCTATAAATGTCAATTGGGTGAAATATTTTTTAAGCGCCTTGGGAGAAGAGACCACCTGCAATAATCGATCTAATAACTTTTGCAATATTTCCTCTACTTGACTTTGTTCAAATTTTGATAAAATAGCGAGTAAAATAACTTCTGGAACTTGAGAACTTAAAAAGCGTTCTGGATCCATCGCGTGGATATTAATAAGTTCGAAAGAAGAGAAAACTTGGTTTGGTGTTAAAGAGGTAGACATTGTGGTTTTGCCTCTTCCTAGATAAATTACTACATGACGAATTTCCATTTTATATTGTCGAAGAGCCATGGCATGGTACTCAGATATCCGATAAATCATATGAGGCTCCGATTGAGTTTGAAATTCGATATGAAGTAAAAATTCTTCTTCTTGAACCGTTTTTATTTTGAAGAAAAAATCCATTTCCCTTTCTAGTGTTCGCTGTAATTTTTCGGGCAAAGATTCGTAATACTTTATTTGAATACCTAACTGTTTTTCTACGATTGGAATAAAAAGATCTTTTGCATTTTCTTTAAAAATCTTATCAAAAACATTCCCTTCTTTCTTGTCCTTCTTCGCCATTTTGAATTTAGATTTAAGGCTTGAAGTTATTGCTTATGGACTACTTTTTTTCGTAAAAAATTTGAATACAGCCCTTTGCTATTTAAACCTGACATTTTAATTCGTAAACACGGAAAGACTTGCTTGCGATAGGGATAGAAACGGAATGCACGGAGCGCAGCGAGTACATTATAGTGGATAGCCCGGGCTGTTTTTTTGTGCAACAAAAAACAGTATCGCCCTCCTTTTTTAACTTAAAGAAAAAAAAGATTTAGGACATAAAAAAAGCGACCTGATTACTCAAGTCGCTTGCTTATTTGTCGGATTCTATATTTTACATATTGCTTACTACTTCTGTTCCGTATTCAGAACATTTAAGTAAACTTGCTCCTTCCATCAATCGGTGGAAATCGTATGTTACTTGTTTTTTAGTGATGGCTCCTTCGATACCTTTTACTACTAAATCTGCGGCTTCATTCCAGCCCATATATTGTAGCATCATCACACCAGAAAGAATCACTGAACTAGGATTCACCTTATCTTGTCCTGCGTATTTTGGTGCAGTTCCGTGCGTAGCTTCAAAAATTGCTCTACCCGTAACGTAATTAATATTTGCCCCTGGAGCGATACCAATTCCTCCTACGATTGCTGCTAAAGCATCAGAGATATAATCTCCATTTAAGTTTAAGGTAGCAATTACATCATAAGAAGCTGGACGCAATAAAATTTGTTGTAAGAATGCATCTGCAATCACATCTTTAACGATAATTTCTTTTCCGTTATGTGTCATTACTTGCCAAGGTCCGCCATCTAAATCAGTCGCACCATATTCTTTCTTAGCCAATTGGTAACCCCATTCTTTAAATTTACCTTCGGTAAATTTCATGATGTTTCCTTTGTGTACTAAAGTAACCGATTCTCGATTATTTTCGATAGCAAAATCAATCGCTGCTCGAACCAATCTTTCCGTTCCTTCTAGAGATACAGGTTTAACACCTAGAGAAGCGGTTTCTGGAAAACGAATTTGAGTTACTCCCATTTCTTCCATCAAAAACTTCTTCACTTTTTCGTTTTCAGGTGTACCGTGTAAATATTCGATACCTGCGTAAATATCTTCGGTATTTTCACGGAAAATAACCATATCTACTGCATTGGGATCTTTAACAGGAGAAGGCACACCTTGAAACCATCGTACAGGTCGTACACAAGCATAAAGATCTAACTTTTGACGAAGTGCCACGTTTAAAGATCGAATTCCTCCACCTACAGGAGTAGTTAATGGGCCTTTGATCGAAACTAAATATTCACTAATAGCGTCTAGGGTACTTTGAGGTAACCATTCGCCAAATTTATCAAATGCTTTTTGTCCAGCATATACTTCTTTCCACTCAATTTTCCGTTCTCCACCATAAGCTTTTTCTACTGCAGCATCTAATACACGAACTGCTGAAGCCCAAATATCTGGTCCAATTCCGTCTCCTTCGATAAAAGGGATAATCGGATGGTTTGGTACGTTTAATTTACCATTTTCGATTGTGATTGTTTGTCCACTCATTGTAATTTTCTTATTTTCTGAAAAAATGGGGGTAATTGCATTTTCTATATCCGTTTTATAAAAATGCCCACAAATGTAATCAATTATTTTTTCTCAAAAAAGGAAATCCGCACAATGCCTCATTTTAACTTATTTAAACATTGGGTGTACAAATCATTGATTTCTACATCTTTTTTAATTTTGGATGATAATGATCCTACAAGATTTGACTTTTGGATCTTTTTTGCGTCTCACCTATAAATAGTTATTGGATTTATAAAAAAAATACTAATTTAAATACACCTTTGTAGATTAAAATAAAACTTAAACATGACGATACATAAATTTAGCTTACTAGCCCTTGGACTTTTTTCTTGTTTCATTTTCTTTGGTTGTCCACAGAAGGGAGGCAATTGTGAACATATGGGAACCATCAAAGATTTTACGGGTTTAGATGGCTGCAAGATGCTTATTGTAATGGATAATGGCGAAAAGCTTCAACCCGTAAAGGTTGACCCTAAGTTGACGTTTAAAGATGGGCAGCGAATTTCTTTTTCGTATCTACCTGTAAGTGGAATGGCATCCATTTGTATGTCAGGAAAAATGGTAGAGATCACTTGTTTTAATCTTTTGGATGAACAAACAGATAGTGGCTACGACAATGGCGATCCCAACGATATTTGTAAGAACTTACCAGAAGATGTAATGAAGGTGGAATGGATGAAAAATATTTTGAGTCGAAGTAGAGATATTGATCAAGTAAGAACCTTTGAGTACCAAAATGCCAATGCTTATTTTTTCAAGGTGAGTAAATGCTGTGATTTCCAAAGCTTTGTTTATGATTGTAAAGGGAACAAACTTTGTACGGATGGAGGCTTTACTGGAGGAGATTGTCATGGTGGAGTATTGAGTGGAATAAGTAAAGATAAAATGAAACTTATTTGGTCAAAACCCGGTACTATAAACAAGTAAATACCTAGGAACACACCACAATGATATACACGATAGCGGTAATAACACTTTTATTGTCAGGTTTTTTTTCAGGAATAGAAATTGCTTTTGTTTCTGCTAATCGACTGAAAGTAGAACTAGAAAAAAATCAAGGTACTCGAAGAGGAAATCTATTGGCTCAATTTTTCGAAAAGCCTTCAGACTTTTTGGGTGCAATGTTAATTGGAAATACAATTGCACTTGCTTTTTTCACCTTATTAATGGAGCGTATTTTAGATATGCCCATTACTCATTCTTTGAGCGGCATTCCCGACGGGATTAGTGTTGTGCTGGTTCCTTTAATCATTACGCTTATATCTACCATCATTGTATTGATCTTTGGAGAGTTTATTCCAAAGATTTTATTTCGGTTAAACCCATCAAGTACCTTGCTCTTTTTTGCTTGGCCTTTATTGATTTTAAAATTTATTCTTACGCCATTGGTTATGGTTATGGTTCGTTTGTCTTATGCGATTATTTCTTTTGTATTGAGGTACAAAACCGAAGATAGTAACAAGGTATTTACAAGAGTAGATTTAGAGCATTACATCAATGACATCCAACCTTCGGACCAAGAAGATATAGACACCGAGTTATTTAAAAATGCTTTATATCTAAATAATATTCGAGTGACCGAATGTATGCTTCCTAGAACAGAAATTGTAGGTATAGACATTGAAGATGGAATCAATGCCTTGAAAAAAGAATTCATCGAATCGGGCTTATCTAGAATCATCATCTATAAAGAAAGCTTAGACGACATTCTTGGTTATGTACATCATCAACAAATGTTATCTAACCCAGAAGCAATTGAAGATCTTGCTATCTTACCCATTCCTGTCGTTCCAGAAGTAGTACCCGCCAGAGATTTGATGAATAGGTTGATAAAAATGCAACTTAGTATGGCTTGTGTCGTAGACGAATTTGGAGGTACCGCAGGTATCTGCACATTAGAAGATATTTTGGAAGAATTGGTTGGAGAAATTGAAGATGAACACGACGAAGAAGAACATGGAGAAAAGATCATTGGACAAGGACTCTATTTATTTTCAGGAAGGCTGGAAGTAGATTACCTTAATGAAAAATATGATTTAGGTTTAAGCGAAGGAGATTATAATACCATCTCTGGGTATATTGTTACCGCAATCGAAACCATTCCGGAAGAAGGACAAAGAATTAATCTAGATGGGTATGAATTTGTTTTGGAAACGGTAAGTGAAACAAAAATTGAATCTATTCGGGTAAGAAAACTTCCTGAAGAATAATGAAAATATTCGTTTAAAAAGCCTTCATTTTTTTATAACCCCTTTATTTTGAGGAAGGAACAAGCCTTCAAAAATTTTGATTTTCCACTTTTATCTCTTTTCTTTGCAAAGCATTTTTGACCTTGAATAAGTTTGTATTCTTTTTCGTTGATCCTTTTTATAAACGAAAAAACATATAACTTGTTGTTTTTCAAAAACTTAAACTATTCTAAACACACAGCATTAACGTAAAAATGGCGTATTTATATTACCTCCATTTTTATAGACAACTTATTAAAAACAGATAACAATGGCTCTTATTGGAAAAATTCGAGAAAATTCTTGGTTACTTATTGGCTTTCTTGCTTTAGGTATGGGTGGATTTCTTTTCATGGATATGTGTAGCAGCAGTCAACGAGGAGGAGGAAGTCAAAGCTCTATAGGTACTATCAATGGCAAAAAAGTATATGTCAACCAATTTCAAAATAGAGAACGAGGTTTCCACGGTAACAACAAAGGAGATTCTCATCAAAATCGCGAAAAATTTTGGAACTTCTTGGTAGAAGAAAGTCTATTAAATGAAGAAGCTACGGCTAATGGTATTGGGGTAGGACCTCAAGAACTTCGTGCTTTATTAGATGGTAATGATCCGTTCTTTATCAGTCCTGAAATTCGTCAAGAATTTTTCAACCCGCAAACAGGAGTATTTGATAAAAACCAAGTAACTCAGATCTTGTCAAACATTAACGATCCACAAGCCTATGATTCGGGTGTACGAAGTTATTGGTCAGAACTTGAAAATCGAGTGATCAAAACACATCTACAAGGAAAATTAAGTGCTATTGTTTCTAAAGGTATGTATACGCCTACTTGGATGGCGCAAGAATACCATGCAAAAGAAAAAACGCCTGTTGATTTTAGTTATGTAAAAATTCCTTATTCTAAAATTACAGATGGACAGGTAGAAGTAAGTAATGACGAAATCAATACTTACCTAAAAAATAACGCCACGCAATATCGAACAAAAGAAGCATCGACTACATTGGAATATGTAACTTTTGATGTAAAACCTTCGAATGCAGATTCTCTTGCTTACCGAAATTACTTAAAAGAGTTAATTCCTAATTTTGTAACCGCTGAAAACGACTCTTCTTATATTATTCAAAATGATGGAGTATATAGTACGGTGTTTACTCAAAAATCTGCATTTAGTCCTGCAATAGCAGATACGATTTTCAGCGCACCTATTGGTTCTGTAATCGGACCTTACTTAGATAAAGATGAAGAAAATTATGGCTATTATCGAATTGCAAAAGTTATTGATCGCCAAGTGGTTCCTGATTCTGTGGAATCTCGTCAAATATTAATTTCTGTAGATAATCCAGCAACGAATCCTGATGGACTTCGAAAAGCAAAAGCAACAGCAGATAGTTTAATTAATCAATTGGTCAATATCAAAATTCCTTTTGATACCTTAGCCTTACAATACGGTGCAAATGCAGGAAAAATTGACATGCGAGGGCCAGAAGGTTTATTACCTGCATATCGAAATCATATTTTCTACAAAGCGCAAATGAATACTTGGGGAACTGTAGTAAGTCAAGCAGGAGTGCACGTAGTAGAAGTTACTAAACGAATAGACCGTGGAGCAACTGGAGCCCGTGTCGCTTTCATTAGTGAAATTATCGTTCCTTCTGAAGACACACAAAAAGACAGTTATCAAAAAGCATTTAATTTTGTAGGAGAACACCAATCGTATAAAGAAATGAAAGCCGCTGCATTAGAAAAAGGCTACTCCATTCGAAAAGCATATGGTTTAACTCCAAATGGATTTGATGTAGAGGGATTAGGCGCAGGTAATACCGCAAGAGAGTTAGTTAAATGGTCGCATGAAGCAAATGTAAATGATGTTTCTCCTGTTGTTTATACTTTTGAAGACGAAAGAGAATTTTTCAGTCGAGCTCATGCCGTTGCAGCTTTAATTGAAAAAACACCTGCTGGTTTACCCAATGCAGAAGCTATGAAATCTGTAGTTAGCCCAATCATTTTGAATGAGAAAAAAGCAGAAATGATTAGTAGCAAAATTGGCGGAGACTTAAATAAGGCAAGCACAGACTATGGCGTTGCGGTAGAAAATGCAACTGGCGTTTCACTTAGTTCGCTTGGACCTTTGGCTGGAGAAATGAATGTAGTTTCTACTGCAATGAGTTTACAACCTGGAGCAACATCAAAAGCAATAGCAGGAAAAGATGGGATTTATATCGTTAAATTAACGAATAAAGGAACCGCTACAGAAGCAAGTAATATTCCTCAACTTCGAAGAGAAGTAACTGGACAAATGTCTAGAAATGTTCGATCTTTGGTAGAAGGATTAAAAGAGAATGCGAAGATTGCTGACAACCGTAGCAATTTTTTCTAAACACAACAATTACAGGCTTTTCCTGTTAAATAATAGTTAAAGTAATTAAGACCATTTGATTTTATACCAAATGGTCTTTTTTTTATAAGAATATGAAAGAAGAAAAAGGATTGATAAATCGGGTAGCGAATAGTGGATTGGTCACTTTAAACTTGGAAGATTATTTTCCAGAGACGCCTGTCGTAGAATTTGATATAAAAGATTTTCTATTCAAGGAATTGATTTTAAAGGAAAAGGATTTTAGAGCATCCTTAAAAGCATTGGATTGGAATAAGTACCAAGACCAATACGTTGCCGTTTGTTGTACCGCTGATGCGATCGTACCTGTTTGGGCTTATATGTTAGTGGTAACCTATCTTTCTCCTTTAGCAAAGGAAGTGTATTTTGGGACTAAAACGCAGTTTATAGAACATACCTATCAAATGCAATTAAAAGCCATTGATGGGGCACAATATGAAGGAAAGCGAATTGTTATTAAAGGTTGTAGTAATCAACCCGTTCCTGTTTTTGCTTATGTAGAATTGACACGAATACTTCGCCCTTATGCCCAAAGTATTATGTATGGAGAACCTTGTTCCACTGTACCCATTTTCAAAAAACCACGTCCAATAAAACGATAAGATACTTCGTTCTCTTTTTGTCTACCAATACATTTTACCTTTAAAACATTAACCATTAATGAAAGCTATTTCTTTTTATACCCTTATTCTAGCGGTAATTGTAACTATTGCCTTTTTCTCTTCTTCACAATCTGACAAAAAAACCAAGACAGAGAATAATGTGCCTACTCAGGTTACGCAAAAAACACAAAAAGATCAATTACTTCAAGTGGTTCGAAGTGTCCCAATTCCTGAAAATGCAAATTTTGCAGGCGAAGCATTTCCTATTGAAAAATTTGATGTTAAAGAACGACTAGAACGCGAATTGATGGTAAATAGTTATTGGCATTCTTCTACCTTATTAAATTTAAAAAATGCCAATCGTTTTTTTCCAATTATTGAAGAAGTCTTGGCAAGAGAAGGCGTACCTGATGATTTTAAATATTTGGCAGTAGCCGAAAGTTCATTAAGAAACCTTACGTCTCCTGCGGGAGCAAAAGGCGTTTGGCAGTTTATGCCAGGTACAGGAAAAGAATATGGTTTAAGAATTAATAGCGAAATAGACGAACGATATCATTTAGAAAAAGCTACAGTGGCTGCTTGTAAATATTTAAAAAAATCGAAAGAAAAATTTGGCTCTTGGTCTTTAGCTGCTACCTCTTATAATATGGGCGGACCTAACTTAACCAAACATCTAAGCGAGCAACACGCAAACACATTTTTTGAATTGAACTTAGGCGAAGAAACCTCTCGTTATCTCTTTCGGATTGGGGCCATAAAATATATCTTATCCAATCCAGAGAAATATGGTTTTTATTTAGAGCCTCATGAATTGTACGCACCACTTAAAGATTATATTATTTTGCAAGTAGATACTTCTGTTCCGAGTTGGGGTGATTTTGCTACTAAAAATGGTACGGATTATCGTACATTAAAACTTTACAATCCTTGGTTACGATCTAAATCTTTGACCAATAAGGAAGGACGAACATATAAAATCAAACTTCCTAAAAAGTAATTGACTTGGTTTGTTTTCCATTTAGAATTTATAAAAAAAACAAAAGCTACATTGATTTTTCTTGTATCTTTTAATTAAAATAATCGTTCAACTAATAAAGAACCGTTATTTTTAAACTGTGAATTCAGCCAATTGGACATATGTTGGAAGCCGTCGACAACAATATAAAATTGTATTAAAGCATGGTATAGAATCTGGGAATTTTGCAATTTTTTGCAATAAAAAACCCATGATTATTGATTTCGATATATTTGATTCCAAATCCTTTTCCTTCTTTATTGAAGAAGAACTTTGCCAAATTGAAGTCATTAAAGAAGGGGATAAGTTTACCTATAAATTTGACGTCGATCAAAAAGCTGATACTCCGTTAAATCGTCGTCGTAAATCTGCTTTTAAGAAAAATTTCAACAAAGGTATCCTCGTTGGTGTTTTTTCAACTATTGTCATTTTTTCAATAATCTTTCTCAGTTTTTATGCTTATCGCCTTTCCTTTATCAAAGATCTAAAACAACATCCAATTGTAGCAATTGCTAAGTTTGAGTTTGTTAATTTTTCTTTGGAAGGCAAAAAAAAGCGTATCCGATATAATTACCCTTTTCGCTATGCCAACTATAGTGGATACCCTAAAATCAGTAGAAATAACCTTGGAGAATATGTAGCCCAAAATGGAATGCCCATTTATGAAGGAGATGAATTTTATACTGTTTTATCCTATAAAAAACCATCGAACCACCGCATACAATACTTTAAACCCTCGGTTAAGCAACTCGACCGTTATCGAAATCGGGCCATAGAACGATGGCGATTTCATTTCCCTACATTTACCAAAGAACAATGTGAGTGCTTGGTCAACGTTGCCTTTGAACAAAAATACATTTCTGGCATAGCAGATGTATATTACGCTCAAGTCACAAAGAAGGAAAATGACAAAAACAATAAAGCTACGTTTAAGACATTAATCAACAGTAAAGCCTTTAAAAAGGCTATAAAAAAATGCCCTGGAGTGGATCTCCAAGGCATCTAATTTTCGAATTTTTTTATACTATAATTATTCCACCACTCCTTTTAATCCTCGAACTCCCATATCTACCACGGCTTCTATGTTCGCTCCACTCGCATCGATATCCCAAGCTCCATTGCCATTGCCGTCAATCCATTCAAAGCTATTATTGGCTGAAAAAGAAAGCGTTAAATTGATATCTGTATTTTCATCTCCCTGTAAGACCAAAGGGGCATCCAAAGAACCAGAAACCACACATGATCCTTGAGGTATGTTATCAACTGCAGGGAAAGGATTTACAACCGTTGTCGCTCCTTGCGGTGCTTCGCCAGAGAAAATATCATAGGGTGCGGCTAAACCAGATTCAAAAGCCCAAAAACCCTGTAACTTATCATCATTGACCGTCAATGTCGAATTTTTTGGACTTACGTCGTTAATATGCGAGAAGTAACCCAAAAACGAAGATATGGTTCCTGTCCGATTATTTAAATCTCCTAATAATGGAATATTAATAATATTATATTTCACATCATAACTTTGATATGCGACCGATACCCGAAGATGATTAAATGTTCCTGTAGGTAAATCCTTTAAAGGAATTTCATACCAAACTACTCCTTCGTCTTCTACGATGGCTTTATCAAAATCTATGGCCGTAGTAAAGCCGTAAGGGTTGCTTGTTGAAGTATTTACTTCTGCCCCTTGATAAACTTCTGCTCCTGCTTTATACAAAGTATATTCGGTTGGAACAAGCTCAATAAAATGGACACTCATTCCATTAAAGTCTGGATGTTGAGCTGCATGTCCGCTTGGTATTCCTTCTGGGTTACCGAAACTATTTAAGCGTTCTTGTGTCGTATCAAATTTAAACTTAATTCGAAGTTTTGCGCCTTCTTCTTCTTTTTTACAACCTGTTAAGGCAAAAATAAGAACGGCAAAAAAGCATATTTTTTTCATAATCAATAATAGTTTAACTGTGTTTTATTTATTCATTATTTTACTATACCCAAAACGATAAAATTCGATATTTAGTTTGATTTCTTTATCTATTTTTTGTCAAAAAATAGTTTTCGCAAATCAGTGTATCTATTTATAATATTGATTTAATAAAAGGATTACCCCATATTACTTAAAGTACTTATTTAACTATTTTGACTTCTTAAAATTCCTCCTTTAATCTATTTATATTAAAATCGGTCCTGCATAATTTAAATCTACATTTGATTTCATTATTCTGAAATATTGATATTTCATCCGATTCAGTTGTTGTATGTGTAGATAATCGTGGGCTAGCCAATTTTCAAGAAAAAATTGGGCGCTAATTGATCCATATTCAGGATGTTTGGCCGTCATTGACCAATCGGGAGTTCTTAGATTATTTAACCAAAGAATAGATTCTTCTCTTGCGTCCAAAAAAAGCTTTAACACTTCTTTATAATCACGATTATTATACTTTCTCTCTTTTACCCATCCTTCAGGATTGATGGCAGGTAGTAGTTCTTCATTATTAGCTAAAGCGAAAGATGTTCTAAATCGAAAGTCCTCTATTTCTTCGTCATAAAGATGAACCAATAACTCTAGTATATTCCATTTATCTTCGCTCACTTTCCATTTATACATTGGTTTGGGCACCCTTTCAAAAAGCGCCTTAAAAACCAATTTATTTTCTGCTAGGCAATCAATAATATGTGTTACTTCCATTTAATCTTTTTCTGTTAATGCATTCCAAAGTGAATCGGAAGGACAAGAAGCTTGCACGGCGACTTCTTCGCCTGAGAATGGCGAAATAAAACGCAGCGATTTTGCATGAAGATGAATACTTTGGTCCTTATTCTTTCTTCTGGCACCATATTTCACATCGCCTTTTATAAACCATCCCATGACTTGCATTTGCGATCGAATTTGGTGATGTCTTCCCGTATGTAATTTAATTTCTACTAAATGATAACGATCTCCACTTTTTAAAAGTTCATAAGATAGTTTTGCTTCTTTGGTATGATGTAGCGGTTTGTTAAATGCATAGCTTTTGTTTTTTGCACCATCTTTACGAAGATAGTGCACCAATTCACCAGAAGTAGGATCAGGCTTTACGGAGACTGCAGCCCAATACGTTTTATCTACTTTGTGCTCTCTAAAAAGCGTATTTAATTTAGCCGCAGATTTTTCATTTTTCGCAAATAAAACGACTCCACTTACTGGCCGATCAATTCGATTAATCACAAATACGGGATGTCCATACTTCTCTTCTAACCGTTCTAAAACCGAGCTTCCAGAAGTTTTATCTGGCTGTACGCTTTCTCCGGCAACTTTATTTACTAGTACAAATTCTGTTTCCTCAAAAAGTATTTCAATCTCTGTTAATGCCATGTTTATTTATTTTTACTTGATGTTTAAAACGGTTTCAAAATCATTGTATGAGTGTAGAGATATGCTTCATTTTTTCAATTCGATCTAAGGAATAAATACCGTCCGATTCATGTGCATACTGAAACAAACATAACGCTTTTTCTAACGTAGGTAAATAATTTAGGTCTTTTTGCTCCATCAAAATTAATCCTTTTTGATATAACCACTCCGCCAAAATTGGAATTTTTTCTGTGCTATGTGGTTTTAAATTTAAACATTCATCAAGGAAATCTTTTGGTGATAGGTCGTCCCACTCTTCCATCTTCTCATTTAATAAAACTTGAATAGAATCATTTATTTGAGCCAAGGCATCATCTAAATTCCCACGTTCTTTAAATCGCATGACAATTGCCAAAAAAGCTGCAAACTCTTTAATCTGACGCATCAATGTATCTTTTTCGTAAAAGGCCATATTTTCAATTGATGAATAAAAAAATCATAACTCCAGCAAGTCAATCTTCTGAATGACTTAACTGCTTAAAGGTACATTAGAATACCATAAAATACGAAGGCATTCGACAAAGCGAATGGAATATCCTATAAAAAATTGAGCGCTAGTGTTTTGATAAAAAAAACTCATAAACAGCCTTTACAGAATGCTTATGAGTTTTAACTTCGTTTTAATTAGGAAGAATCAAATGTAAATCTCCGAATTCATGCCAATAGTATTGTTCTTTTATTGCTTTTTCATAAACGAGTTGCAAATGCGCTCTTCCAGCCAATGCTTCCAACATTAAAAGATGAGAGGCTTTGGGTTCATGAAAACCTGTGATCAATCCGTCAATTAATCGCAACCCACGTTTGGGATTTATAAACAAATCTGTCCAGCCTTTTTGAGCTGTTACTTTTCCCTTTTGATCCGTTGCTGATTCTACCGCACGAATAGCTGTTGTTCCCACTGCTATTATTCTGGAACCTCGTTTTTTAGCGTTATTCAAACGTTTAGCGGTGTTCGATTCAATTTCAAAGTATTCTTCATAAGGCCGCTCATTATTTTCTAAACTCGCGACTCCTGTATGTAATAAAATAGGTAAAATTTCGACCCCTTTATCTTTAAGTTTTTCCAATAAACGAGGTGTAAACGCACGCCCAGCAGAAGGCATTTCTGCACTTCCCATTTGTTTAGCAAAGATGGTTTGATACCATGAGTGTGGATAATTCTTTTTGTTATATGCATATCTAATTGGTGCGCCGTATCTATCTAAATACGCATTGAAAGAAGTATTAATTTCCAATGTTGCTTCCCATAATTGCAGGTGATTTTCAGTGGCATTCTCTGCATAATAAGGTTGGTTTAATTGGAGTATTCCTCCTCCTTTAAGCGCAACCACATCATTGATTTTTCCACCATAAAAACGCTTATTTCCATTCTTTGTCCACTTTCTAAGTTCTACAATCCATGTCCTTTTTTTTTGCGTAGAAAAGTGAACAATTACTTTCATGCCATCATCAAGTACACCTTCTACTGCTGATTTCAATGTGCCACTTGTATTTACCACCAACACGTCATTAGGCTTTAAGTATTTATCTAAGTTTTTAAATATATCTTCCTGAATATCATCATTTTCAGTATTAGATATTAATAATTTAACGGCATCTCGATCTATCTTACGTTTTTCTGTAGGTTTTGCACATTCTAGTGCATCAGGTAAAATAAAATCAAAAGGCTTGGAATTATATATTTTCGGAATTGCAATTTCAGTATTCATCTCTTTTATTTTTTAATTAAAAAATATTTATTTCATTCGCTTGAGTAATTCACGTGATCAACTAGGTGAATGGGGCTAAATGTTTAGCAATAAGCTCTGCACTTATATAGCGACCACTTTCTATTTTTTTCTCGACTAAAAAAAGAAAACCTGCTACCGTCTTCTCAGGTAAAGGACGATCTGAAATATCTTCTCCAGGGAAGGCTTCTTGGTGCATAGTGGTTTGCATATCTCCTGGGTCTACCGCATAAATATGCCATTGTGGGTTTTCTTTTGCCAATGTTTGTGTCAAATGATCCAATGCCGCTTTAGATGATCCATAGCCTCCCCAACCTTCATAAGCATGGATAGCAGCATCAGAACTTACGTTGATAATCACCGCCTCTTCATTAATAAAAGGACTGATTTTTTGCAAAAGGGACAAGGGAGCGATTACATTGGTATGAAACACGGTATGGATTCTTTCAATAGGAAAATCTAGTAATTTTGGAAGGGGAGATGCCCCCAAAGTACTGGCGTTATTCACTACCAAATCAATTCCATTAAAGGAAGCCAATCGATCGGGAAATTGCAATAAATGAATCTCATCAATTACATCGCCTGAAATGGCTTCGACCTTTGTCTTTTTGGCTAAATGTTGTTGTGCTGCTAATAACTTTTTAGCATTTCGACCATTGATAATTAGATTCCAACCTTGATCTGCCAGCGCATTGGCCAATTCAAATCCTAGTCCTCTTGATGCGCCTGTGATAAGCGCTGTTTTATTTGTATTCTTCATAATTGATACGTTTTGTTAAAAATTATAATACAAAGTTATCCCTAGCCACACTTCGAGACCACAGGTAAAAGGACAGTTTTTGACCTGTACGAAAGGACAGGTCAACCTCAATAGATTTGAATAAATTACTTAACTTGCTAGCATTGATCATCAATTGTTCAAAATCACCCTATGAAAAACGTATTGATTATTTTTTCTATTCTACTTTTTATTCAATGTAATGTCCCTGATAAAAAAGAGCACAAGGTGCCACCAGAAAATCCTACACCTACACCAGAAATAGAAATGACAAAAGAAGAAATACCTTCTGAAGTTATCGTTTGGGTAGATAAATTGAATATTCGAGATCAACCTAATCTAAAAGGGAATGTGGTTCATCAGGTAAAAGAGGATGCCATTTTGAAATGGGACGGTGTGTATTCAGATAATCGATCTACCATCACCTTACGGAACAAGGAAATAACAGCTCGTTGGATGGAAATTCAAATCCCTGATAAAACTACGACAGGTTGGGTGTTTGAAGGTACAGTGGCCTTTCCCAATGACATTATCCGTGTAGGGAAAAACAGGCCATATAAATCCTTACACGATGTTTTTAAAGGAGAAAAATTAAAAAATAAAATCATTAAAGTAGATGAAGGAAGATATGAATCAGATAAAGAGATTTATGCGCGGGGTGAAAACCTATTGATCGAGGGCAAAGGAATTGTAGAAATTATTTGCACCAATATGGAAGCCAATGTGTTTTGGATTTCAGGGACACATATTACCATACGAAATATTGTGGCTAGACACGTAGAGCCTCCTTTTTATGCACATTGTGTAGGCAATGTTTTTACTTTAGATGTTTGTGATTATGTAACCCTTGAAAAATGCGACATTAATGGATGTGGTAGAGTAGGCGTTTATTATAATATAAGTGATACAAAACTTAATTTATTTGAAAATAAAATCCATAATAATTCCCTTGCGGCCATTAGTGATCAAGATGGAAACTTATACAATGAAGCGGTTGAAAATCACCCATTAATTACCTTTAGAGGTAACTACTTTGTAGATAATGGTGCTTCTCGTGCCCTTAGATTTGAAAAAGATGGCCCTGACGATGTGGTAGAGCGTTTCGGAAATTGGTATGCACGATTATTATTTGATTTTAATTTAGAAGATGAAATGTTTGATGAAGTTCAAATCAATGCAAAAACTTGGGAAAGACTATTTAAAGACACAGGTGTTTTAAGTCCAAATATGCGCAATACTTTAGCACAAGAAATTAAAGATTGTGGCACGAGTGTTTGTTATCATTTTTTCCATAAAACAGAAGACCTATTTAAAGCGATTCGAATAAAGTCAAAAGAAATTACTGGCGATCAAGCAATCGTAAATGCCTATTATGTGGATGAAGAAGAAAAGGAATTAGAGCAAATTCAATTTAAGGTAATCAAAGGAAAAAATCAATGGTATATTGATGATCGATCGTGGTAAAAACGATATTTAACCTACATTTACAATTTTGGTTTGAATAGCAATTTGAACTGCTTCTGTTCTATTATTTGCATGAAGTTTACTCAAAATAGAACTCACATGAAATTTAACGGTACGTTCTGAAATAAACAATACTTCTGCAATTTGTTTATTGGTACAACCTTTGGCCATTTCTTGAATTACTTCATGTTCTCTTTTCGTCAATGGCGTTATTGGATTATTGATATTAGATACCAATTTCGAAACAATCATAGGCTCAAGTAAGGTACCTCCAGCATGGACAACACGAATCGCAGTAAAAATTTCTTCTTTAGCCGAACCTTTCAATAAATATCCTTTAGCACCTGCTTCTAATGCAGGAAATATTTGATCTTCCGTATCATAAACTGTAAACACGATTATCTTTGTCTTAATAGCTAGCTTATTGATTGCATGAAGCAATTCTAAGCCAGACATTTCGGGCATATTTAAATCAACAAAAAGCACATCAATGATTTCTTTTTTCAAAAAAGATAATGCTTCCTTTCCATTATTTGCTTGTGCGACTATTTTAAAATCTGATTGCGTTTCTAAAATAGAAGCTAGGCCTTCTCTTACCACTGGATGATCGTCAACCAAACCTATTCTTATTTCTTCCATCATGTTGATTTTATTGGAATCTTTATTTCTAGAATTGTTCCTATGTCCTTCTCACTTTTCAATTCGAACGTTCCATTAAGTAGTTTAACCCGCTCATTCATACTCGTAAGTCCAAAACCTTTTGTTGAAGTTTGTAAAGGATCAAATCCTTTTCCATCATCGTTAATCACTATTTGTAAAGCCTCTTTTTCAAATTTCATTTGAATATCTATATGTTTCGCTTGGGCGTGCTTTAATACGTTTTGAAATCCTTCTTGTATTATTCGCAATACCCCATGCTCCAACCTTGAGTCCAATTTTTGATATTGACCGAATACTTGAAACTTCGTTTTTATACGGTATTCTAGTTCTATTTCGTTTAGTCTTTTCTCAATGGCTTCAATCAAATTATGTCCTAATAAAACTTGTGGGCCTAGATCTAAAACAGAGCGACGCGTTTCTTCAATGTATTGTTGAGTTAATGCTTTTAGTGTATCAATTTGCGCTTGTATTTTGGGCGTATCTTGTTTTTGATCCACTAATATATCTAATGTTTCCAAACGAAGGGCAATGGCACTTAAACCCTGAGCTAAACTATCATGAATTTCTCTAGCTAAGCGGTTTCGCTCTTCTACCATCCCTTGATGTCTACTTTCTTCAAACCATCGTGCTCTTTGAATGGCCACACTTAGCATATCGCCAACGGTATTTAACAATTGTAGCTCATTGCTCGAAAGCTTCTGTTTCCCTTTACTAAGTACATTTAGTATACCTAGTTTCTCGTCTTTTGTAAATAAAGGAATACTTGCATGATATACCAAATCTAATGTACCTTCTTTTACCTCTTGTAACCTCGAACAAGTAATCTCGCTTATATTTATAGCTTTTGTTGGATTCTCCAAGTATTTCTCTATACAATAACAACTACCATTCATCCAATTTGGATTTTGTTGGAAGGCAGGAGGCAACGCTTGACTTGCAGCCAAATAAGCCATTTTAGTTTGCGGATTAATAAGCCATATCCATCCCGTTTCCAAACCAAACAAACGAACAACCTTCTCTAAACTTGATGTTAAAGCTTTGGTCAAATTCACCTCACTATTTAAAAATGCGGCAATTTCATTAAGCACCGCAAGTTCATTATTCCGTTTTTTCAACGATTCGAGGTTCATTTTTTAGTTTTCTTCTTTTTATTTGATGTTTTCTTTGCGGCATCGGTATCCGCATTAGAGGCATTCACACTTTCTTGTTCTTCTACTTTAAACATTTCATAAAGTTTAATTCCTTTATTGTAAAATGCTTCTAAACTTTGAGTTCTTAATAATTGACGATCATGATAAAGCACTAAATAATAATTCAGCCCTTCCATGTACCAATTCTTTTCAAAAGTAAAAAACTGCAAGACTTTTTCATTCATGACATAACGAATCAATTCTTCATCGTCTCCTTGGACTAAGTATTGATGCGAGAACTTAGGATAATCAACAAAGTTGATGTCTTGCATACCCAAAAACTTGGCTAATTGGTGAATCAACCATTCTGGACGAATAAGAATTTTAGGAAGCCACATCGCTTTGGAATTGACAAAAAAGACCGTTTGTTTATGTTCTTTTCTCATGTTGCCAATGCCTGTCGTATAATGATAATCAAAAATGCGAAGATCCGTTTCCATCCATTCGTCGGTCTGTCGCATTACATTTAATATCTTTTTATTCCGCCCTTTTTGGAATAGCTTAAAATCTTCCATATAAGGCATTACATTCTTTGTCCCATTTTCTTCGAAGGAAAGATCCAATTTTTTGGATAATGCTTGCATTATATTTTTTCGAGAATATCGCTTCCTAGCCATGTCTTATTTTTCAGGGAAATTAATTGTTTTTTTTCGATTTAAATAATCAATAGAAAACCTTACCTTCAATAAACTGATTTACGGCAAAAAACAGTCGCCGCTCTTTCTCATAGTATGAAAAAAATGCTCTATGAAAAAAATAAAACGAAATCCATTTCTTGGATTTTTCATATTAACAATCCTCCTATTCTCTATATGGGCCGTTTTTGCATTAACGATGATTAATCCCTACTTATCAAAATATTTTGTAGGATATACGGTAGGAAAATTATGTGTTTGGGAAATTATTGCGCTTAGTCTAAGTAGTTTACTCGCTTACTTAACGTTAAAAAAATGGCCTATTCATTGGATTAAAGACGAGCATCAAACACAAATTACCATTCCAAAACCCATTGTTATTGGGTTTATAGCCTATATATTTATTATGTCAATAGTTGGCGCTTGGCAATACTATCTCTTTGCTTATACAGGATAAGCTAGTAAGAAGATTTAGAGCAAAGAACTTTTAGAAAGAAGTACAATCAGCTTCTTCTGAAATGAAAACCACTTCATTCTGATCTAAATTTTCTTGGGGTTCAACTTGTACATTTCGATTATTGTACCAATTGCCATTACAATTTCGGTTACAAGAACTCATTAAACCAACAAGCATAAAAGCACAACAAACGATCAATAACTTTTTCATTACTTTATTTTTATTTTCACTACAATTTAATTCTTTGGCTTTTGAAGCACAAAAAAATGTGTTATCCTACAATATACGTAATTACCGACTACTTTGTTATGTATAACCAATAAAACGTGACAGACTTTGACATAAAATTGATTAATCATAAATTTTAAACTATTGAAACTTACGAATATATATTATCTACTAATCATCTTATATCTATGGACAATCTCTAGTTGTAAAGTAAGAAAACAACAAATGAAAGCTCCTGTCACTATAAATCCCAAACCAACGCTCAACGTAGATTCTCTTAGTATAGGTCCACAAATTGATTTCTTATTTTTAGAGGGTCAAACAGGAATTAGTCGACATGATGATTTTTATTTTTTAGATAAAAACCAAGGATGGATCATTAATGCTGACGGGATGCTACATCAAACTAAAGATGGGGGAAATACTTGGAATTTAATATATCAAAAACCCCAAACTTATTTTAGGTGCATGGGGTTTCAAGATGAGAAAAGAGGATGGATTGGCACCTTAGGTCTTGATGATCCTTATTTGTTTTCCAATGAGCCCCATCCGCTATGGTATACCAAAGACAGCGGCTTTTCATGGCAAGCAATAACCCAATTTGAAGGTCCAAAACCCAAAGGATTATGCGCTTTTCAAATCCTAGATAATGAAACGATGTTTGCTGCTGGACGCGTGCGAGGTCCTTCCTATTTTATAAAAACCAAAGATGGGGGAAATACTTGGACATCGATTGATCTGACTCCACAAATTGGTGGAATCATGGATGTTTATTTCTTTGATGAACAACATGGTCTATTAGTCGGAGGAACCGCGTCAAATGCAATTGAAGATTCTAAATCACAAATCTTAGCTACTCAAGACGGAGGAAATACTTGGAAAACCATTTTTACAGGCTCTCAAATAGGAGAATGGTGTTGGAAAATCAGCTTTCCTTCTTCTCAGGTAGGCTATATTTCTATTCAACGAAAAGGATATGGTAACTATTACTTTTTAAAATCCGAAGATGGAGGAAACACTTGGGAAGAACGCATCTTTTCTAAGACACCATATTTCGCACAAGGCATTGGTTTTATCAACGAACAAATCGGCTGGATTGGAGGAAGTCGACACTTCACTTATCAAACAGAAGATGGGGGAGTAAGTTGGGAAAAAATAGACGCCGGAAGAAAACTCAATAAGTTTCGATTTATAAACGATAGCTTAGGCTTTACGTCAGGATTAACAAAACACAAAATTCAATTATTAAAAAAATAGCTTACTTAAAGTAAGTTCAACAAATATTTCCTAAATTGTTCTATGAGAAAATTAAAGAAAAACGAATACGCCAAATATTATAAACCATATATTGACTTAGTTCCAGATGGTGAGCTATTATCTATTCTAGAATCTAGCCATCAAGAAACACAGGCTTTCTTTTTATCTGTAGGAGAAATTAATGGAAATTATCGTTATGCAGAAGGTAAGTGGTCTTTAAAAGAAGTCCTTATTCACCTTATAGATACCGAACAAATTATGGCAACTCGTGCTTTACGTATTGCTCGTAAAGACAAAACGCCTTTACCTGGTTTTGAACAAAATGATTATGTAGACAACGTTAATGTCGATCTTAGAACCATCGCTGATCTCATGGAAGAATATACCGCCATGCGAAAATTAACAATCATCATGTTCAAATATTTTACTGAAGAAATGCTCAATGAAACAGGAACCGCTTCTGGAAACCCGGTGTCTGTTTTAGCTTTAGCTTATATTATTATTGGGCATGAAATTCACCATAGAGAATTTATTCGTGCACGATATTTATAATCGTTTTTTTTATTTAGCTTCATTCTATTGGTCTACCCCAACTTATGGATTCGATTGCAAAAATTGCTGCTTATTTTAAACGGTGTTATGAAATTGACTCCAACAGTCAAGGTATTTTAAATTTCCTTGGTAAACAGGTAGAAGATGATTTGTTTATTGAACACTCCGATTGGATACAAGGTAAACTAAAGGCCAACCCTATCAATCTTGAATGGGGAGAATTTGTATCCAAAAAACTAGCGCTGCATGCAAAAGAAAAAGCCTTATATGCTGGTTCTTTGTTCTTACTTGGCACCATGCATATCGCAGGCAAAGCCATAAAAATTTGTGCTCCGCTTTTATTGCATCCATTAGATCTTTCCTTAACTAAAGAGTTGGCTTTTGTAAAAATTCAAGAAGGAAAAACATTTTGGAATCCACGTTTTGTGCATCTAATAAAACCATTATACCAAGGAGATGAACCATTAGAAAACATCCTTCTACATGCTTGCGCTAAAGATCATTTAGGCTTTGATGAAATCGGATTAATTGAAATTTTATTTCAAGAACATTTTCCAGAAATTCAAATCGATTCGCTGGAGAAATTTCCTCAATTATTGTCCGCTGCTGATTTAGAAGATCAATTAAAAAATTTACCTACTGACCATTTAAGTGTCGTTTCTGCTATTGGTATTGGCTTGGCAAAAAAATCAAGTTCTTCCCGTGGTTTGCTCAATGAACTCCAACAAATAACGACCCAGAATTTAGCGTCAAAGCCTATCCAATCTATTTTTTTTTCGAAAGAAAATAAAAGTAAACTCAAAAAACCAACAAGCTTTTCTTTTGCGCCTGTGGTCTTGAGTCATGCTCAAGAAGGAATTATTCATGGAATACATCAACACCATAACACCGTGGTCATTGGGCCTCCTGGAACAGGAAAGTCGTTTACCATTGCCGCAATCGCTGCCGATGCTTTAGCGCATAATCGAAAGATATTAATTGCCGCAAAAACAGACCAAGCCGTACAAGTCATTGCCGACAAATTAACCTACGATTTAGGATTAGGCAAGCAATTTATTCGAACTGGAGAACAACAATATTTTAGAAAATTAAAAAAGCGGTTCCAGTTTATATTAAAAACATATACCAACAAAACACCCGATAAAAAAAGAACCGCGACGCTTCGTTCCGATTTAAAAAAAATACAAAAGAGAATAAAATCTTTAGAATCTTTTATCTTAAAAAATGAGCAACATGCATTAAAACGAGGTGAATTAATTAATACGCCTAATCACCGTTTCATCCACCAAATGAAGTCTTGGTTTTACTTTAGAAATTTCGAAAAAAAAAGCATCACGGATAATCCCTATTCGCTTTATTATGATTTACTACAACAGCGTATTGATCTTCAAAAAGAATTTATTGATATAAAATTTGAAAACCAACTCATTCAACTCATTCAAAAAAGAAAGGACGATTTTAATGTGTTTGATAAAGCCTTACGTGCACGCCTTGGAAGCAAAAAAGAAGCCTTATTCAAACAAAGCAATTTCAATATCATCCTTGAAGCATTTCCCATTTGGCTAGTCAATGCGGCCCATGTCAACTTAGTGCTTCCATTGCAAAAACACCTATTCGATTTGGTCATTATAGACGAAGCGAGTCAATGCGATATTGCTAGCGCTTTTCCTTTATTGAGTAGAGCAAAAAAATCGGTAATTGTAGGTGATCCAAGACAACTAAGGCATTTGTCTTTTTTATCAAAAAACGTGCAATCTCAAATCGCTAAAAACCTCCAGTTGAATCCTGAAAATGACCAACTCAATTATCGAGATCAAAGCATTTTAGATTTAGTAGCCAATGCTTCCAAAAATCGAACACAAATTCATTTTTTAGATGAGCACTTTCGATCTTTCCCCGAAATCATCCAATTCAGTAATCATGAATTTTATAATAACTCGCTAAAAGTAATGTCCGCAACTCCAACGGCCAATCGACGAAAATCCGTCTTTTTAACGGTTACTTCTGGAAAACGAACCAAACGAGGAAAAAATCAAATCGAAGCGGATTTGATTTTAAAACAAATAAAAGAGATTATTGATGCAGAGCAAAATTTACCTAACAACCAATGCAAAAGTATTGGCATCCTTTCGCCTTTTAGAGCACAAGTTTCTCATTTAGAAAAACAAATCACAAAGCTTTTTTCATTAGATCAAATCCAACGACATCGATTAATTGTAGGTACTCCATATGCCTTCCAAGGAGAAGAACGCGACTGGATGTTATTGTCCTTTACCATAGATAGAAATACGCATAATGCCGTTTTTCAATATTTAAATAAAGAAGACGTTTTTAATGTAAGTATCACTCGCGCACGATTAGTTCAACAAGTTTATGTTTCCATGCCGCATCAATTAATGAAGCCTCGTTTTTTATTGACTCGTTATCTAAAGAGCATTGATCAAACTTCGGGCGAACAAGCATTCATAAAAGACCAAGACCTCGCACAAACAGATTTCACTAATGAGGTGATTTCCTTTTTATCTCAACATGAAATAACAGAATACCACGAAGATTATCTTCTTGCTGGAAAACGAATAGATCTCGTTTTTATTTACAAGCAAAAGACCTTTTGCATTGACTTCATCGGTTACCCAAACCAACAGGCAAATGCTTTTCCTTTAGAACAATATCGAATGCTTGGTCGAATGAAAATCCCAGTCTTCCCATTAGAATATGCCCAATGGAAACTTTATCCAGCAACCTGTAAAGAGGCATTACTTCATTTTTTCTCTTAAGAAAACAATCCCTCTATTCCTGATCTTTAACATTTTGAATCTTAAAGTCACATAAAATTCTCGTATCTTTGCAGACATGAGTTTAAACCGAGCAGATACCTTAAATTTTTTATCTAAAATGTCTTTCCGTCGTATATGGAATGGCTTTAAGGTCGTGTGTTCTTTTTATTTGACTAAATGGTTTAAAAAACCAATCCAATGGGGATTGCCTTTTACCATTTCTATGGAACCGACTACCGCTTGTAACCTACGTTGTCCGGAGTGTCCAAGTGGTTTACGTGCTTTTAGTCGACCTACAGGAAATCTTAAAGAAGACTTTTTTCGAAAGACCATAAATGAACTCTATCGAGAACTCATTTACCTAATCTTCTATTTTCAAGGCGAACCTTATATCAATCCTAAGTTTTTGGATATGGTCAAATACGCCAATGAAAAAGGCATCTACACTATAACCTCTACCAATGGTCATTTTTTAAGTGATGATAATGCGAAAAAAACCATAGAGTCTGGCCTAGATCGCTTGATCATCTCTGTAGATGGCACCACACAAGAAGTATACGAAAACTATCGAAAAGAAGGCACCTTGGAAAATGTTTTACAAGGCGCGCGTAACATGGTTAAATGGAAGAAAAAAATGAATTCCAAAACGCCACATATCATTTTTCAATTTTTAGTTGTTAAGCCTAACGAACATCAAATTCCTGATATTTATCGGTTAGCAGAAGAAATTGGTGTGGATGAAGTGAAACTCAAAACAGCGCAAGTATATGATTACAAAAATGGAAATCCTTTAATTCCTACCATTGAAAAATATGCACGATACAAAGAAACAGAAGATGGATCTTGGAAGGTTAAGAACAAACTACTTAACCATTGTTGGAAGCTTTGGCATTCTTGTGTAATTACTTGGGATGGTCTAGTAGTACCTTGTTGTTTTGATAAAGACGCCACGCACCGACTAGGCGATTTAAAAGATCAAAAATTTGTGGATTTGTGGCAGGGAGAAGCCTATGATGCCTTTCGAAGACAACTACTCAAAGGCAGGGATCAAATCGACATTTGTAAAAACTGTACGGAAGGTTGTAAGGTTTGGGCTTAGTCTTTTTTTATTCTAAATGAAAAACTAAACTGTTTAATTTTCTTGGTTTTTCTTCGCCCGGACAAAATGCCTTGACTTGTTCAAAAACAACTACATCACCTGATTTGGCTTTTTTCAAAAACAACATCGCCGCTTCTCCAAAAGCACTACCCTCATTTTTTATCGTTTCACTTTTTCCTGTCCCTCGATCTAAATACCATATAGAAAAATGGTGAATTGAACAGGCATTATACCACTCAAAATTTTCGATAATCGCATATAAATTTGTCATGGATTTAAAATCTTCTACACGCAACTTTCCATCATCGCTTCGATCTTCCAAATAAGAAACAGGATCAGGAAGATAATTCGCTTTTAATAAAACCGTTTTCTTATTGGATTCATGACTTAAGACCACCGGATATAAACCGGGATGATTAGGGCGCAAAAACCATTCGCCTTTCTTTTCTCCTTTTGTAATTACTAAAGCGGAGCCTTGATGATTTATACTAGCTTGAGGATGCACTTTGGCCAAATTATCTACACCAATATAAAGTTTATTGGATGTAGATAATGTTATGTCTAAGTGATTGGTAACTGCGTTTACGTTTGCTTTTTTAGTAGGCACTTTTTGTTCTTCAACTTGTGTATTATTACAAGCAGACCAAAAAACGACTAAGCAAATAAAAAGCAAACACTTCTTCATTGATTTTATTTAAAATATTTAAAAGTCCACTTACTTTAAAAACTTAAAGGAATCTAAAAACCGATTCATGTTGGCGTTATTGGGCGTCATCTTCATAGAAATGACTTGAATCATATACATCTTCTCATTAGCCAAATACTGTCGTACTTTGATGCGGGCCGCACCTTCTAAAAAACCGACTTCATATTCTATGCCTTGGGTACCATTTAGATTAAGTCTTCGAGTATTGAGCAAATTTCCTTGTACTCGATCAATAACGCTTGCTTGAGATTTAGCCAAGAGATCTTCTACAAATTCCTCGTTCCATTCGGTAGGTTCTTCGGCTAAAGGTATACAGGTGGCTGCATAAAAATAATTATCATCATAAGCCGACTCTTCAGGTTCGTAACCATGCATCACGAATTCCATTCCCTGGGCTGTTTTTTCTTTTCTACTCTCTGACTTACCTGGAAATTCTACACTATAATTATCTTCTTTATCTTCTAACAAATACCAATCATTTAAAGAAATGGTCGTTTGCGTATGCTTAGCAATGATAGGCTCTACTTGGTACCCATCATTTTTAAGCAATTGAATTAAGCCTTCTTTTCCTGGTAAATGTCCAGCCCCTACCGCAAAAAAAGTAGCGCCTTCTTTCATAAAAACTTCCATACTGTCTTGCATTGAATAGTTCCGCTTAATCAATATTTCTTCCAACATAGAAAAATGCGTTTCATCTGACCATTGCAATTCATCAAGTTTTTTCAAATCTGCTTTTTGATAGGCTTGAATCATAGATTCCATCCAAGCATCTGCTTTATCCAGATCATTGATATATTTCATGACCACTTTAGGCGTATAAAATTCAAATAAGGGCAATTGAGCTTCTAGACCTTCTAAGCTTTTGGTAGGGATATTATTTTTGAGTGCATATTCATACAAATAATCATCAACAATCATATCCATGTCATGTTGTTCTTTGATTTCCATGATCATCATCATTACCGCGATAGGTTTCATAGAATTAACCACAGAAACATCGATCCCTGTAGAAGCTTTAAATGCTTCATTTACTTTTTCAAGTTCTTTTTTAGTAAAAAGTTGATCTAGGGTTTCCCCTTCTGGCAACATGATTTCTTTTTCTATTGCGGCCATCAACTCAGGGGTTTCAATCAATTCCATAGCAAACTGATCGCAAGCATTTAATTTCACAAAAACAGAATCATTAAATTCAAAGGCACGCTTATCTTTAATATGAACTGTTCCATATAGATAAGAGGGTTTGGATAAGTTTTTCCCAGTGATTTCCCAAAGGAGTGATTGAGAAAATGCATTAGAAAAAATTAGGCTAATAAAGCAAAATAAAATGAGTTTGGATAAATTCATAAATGATTATTTATTTAAAAATTGCTGAAGGCGAAGTAACACATTTTTTCTAATATTTATATAAAATAAATTAATATCTGCTACATGTAGATTTTTCATGTTCACAATTCGTGCCCCAGGCACACGTAATCGATCAATCCAAAGCAACCCTTTATGTACTCTAGCGCCAACAACACCTGGTCTAATTTTGTCAAATTTCCGTAGTACGCCACCTTCATTTTTAGTATTTGCTACAAATTCATCAGAAGTAGTCCATGATAAAGGGTTTGTTACTGCCACATGACTTTCATCTTTTTGGTACCAAGGCGGATAATAACCATCGGCAAATGTTCGCCAAGAACAAAAGCAATTCGTTTCTTCTGGACTTTCACAGGCTTTAATGGTCTCAAATGCATTTTTTTCTACTGGCATACCAATAAGATAACCGACTACAAATTGTTTTTGTAAAGGAGTACCATCAAAAAACTCTTTAACTAATCGGGTAGTATGTGTAGTTCCCTGACTATGAGAAGCAATAATAATTGGACGGCCTTCATTATAGTGTTTAAGATAATATTCAAACGCACGCTTCACATCCTGATAAGCCAAGTCTAAGGCTTTTTTAGCATCTACTTTTTGATTCCCATAATATACATGCAAATGACCTTGACGATATCGTGGTGCATAAATTCGCCCCGCTTCATTAAATACAGAAGCTTGATATTTGATGGTAGATTCATCGCATTTTTGATTCAATGCTTCATCACTTAAATCTCCATTCCAATTGGTTTCATGGGGTTTTTCTCCAGAATACATTGTAGGATGTACAAAAAAAACATCCGCTTTTGCGGTAGCTTGTTTTTCTTCTAATCCAGCAGGCGTTTCATCTGCAAAATCATTGGTTGTTGGTAAGGCTGCCCAATGTTCATCATTTGAATAATCAGGCGCTTCGGGTGTGGCGATTTCTTCGAAGGAATAAGTAGGATAATGTTTGTAAGGAAGTTGGGCAAAGAGGGTAGAAGTAGAAATAAGGGAAAACAGGAATAAGGCTTTTTTCATTTTTTAATAAAATTTGATTTGACGTTGTTTACGATGTAGAAAAATTCCTTGCAATAATTATACCTTAAATAAAGATTTAGGATAATTCGTCAAATGCCGATCGAGTTTGTTGGGTATCATATATAATGTGAAGTTTTTTTATTTTTCCATTGAGTTGAAAATAAAACAAATCTACACAGTCAAAGTTTACTTCTTCCCCAGAACTTAATGTCCAAGCATAATTAAAAAATGCCGCATAAACCAAATGACCATTATTAAACACTTCTTTTCTTATAATCTTCGATGCTTTAGTGTCCGCAGCCAATGAGGTATAAAAATCATGCGCCGTTCGCAATCCATAAAGCGGAGATTCCACTTCAGCATCTTTTTCAAATAAGTCGAGAATCCCCATAACATCTCCCTTTTCTAAGGCAGACAAGTATTTTGTAATAGTTTGAGTATAAATGGCATCTTGTTTCATGACTTTATTTCTTTTCGAATAAAAATAAAAACAAGCTTCTGAAAATCACTTAAATCCTTTAAAACAAACCGCTTGCATAAAATGAGTGTGCGAAAATAGAACTGTTTATCAGTAAGTTACAAAAAACGTTTTGAATTATTTTTAAGGAAAGCTTGTATTTTGTGTGAAAGAAAACTATCTTTGCACTCGCTAATAAACAAAAATTATTTTTCTTATAAAAAAACAATCATGGATACATTAAGTTACAAAACCAAGTCCATGCGAAAAGAAGATGTCCAACGTGATTGGTACATAGTTGATGCTCAAGGAATGACTTTGGGAAGAATGTGTACAAAAATTGCGACGGTATTACGAGGAAAGCACAAAGCAAGCTTTACTCCGCATGTAGATTGTGGCGATAACATTATCGTTATCAACGCCGACAAGGTTCGACTTACGGGAAATAAAATGGATGATAAAGTTTATTTTTCTCACTCAGGTTACCCCGGCGGTCAAAAAAGCATTACGGCAAAAGAGCTTTTAGCTAAAAAGCCTTATGCACTTATTGAGAAATCAGTAAAAGGAATGCTACCTAAAAATAAATTAGGCCGAGCAATGTTCAAAAAACTATTTGTTTACGCTGGTGCAGAGCATCCACATGCCGCGCAAAAACCACAAACACTAAAATTTTAATGCTTCATTATGGAAATAATTAATGCACTAGGCAGAAGAAAAGCAGCAGTCGCTCGAGTCTATGTTAAGCAAGGAAGTGGAAATATTCAGATCAATAGCAAAGACTATAAAGATTACTTCCCTTTAGTACAAATTCAAAACACAGTTTTGGAACCGCTTAAAGAAGTAGAAGTTGAGTCTCTTTATGACATCAAAGTAACCGTTAAAGGTGGAGGATATAAAGGACAAGCAGAAGCCATTCGATTAGGGATTTCAAGAGCTTTGGTTAAATTGAACGAAGAGTTCAAATCACCATTGAAAGTTAAGAAAATGCTTACTCGAGATTCTCGTGTGGTTGAACGTAAAAAATACGGAAAACCAAAAGCAAGAAAGAGCTTCCAGTTCTCAAAACGTTAATCCTATTTTTAACTTGCCTCGCCGATTTATTCGGCTATTACTTAAATTTATCAACTTTAAATAAACATGGAAACACCTAAATACGAGGAACTGTTGAATGCAGGCGTTCACTTTGGACACCTAAAGAAAAAATGGAACCCAGCCATGCGCCCATACATTTTTATGGAGCGAAAAGGAATACACATTATAGACCTTAACCGAACAGCAGAATGTCTTGAACGTTCAGGAAAAGCTATTCGTCAAATCGCTAAATCAGGAAAGAAAATCCTTTTTGTAGCTACTAAAAAACAAGCGCGTCAAATCGTTATCGATGCAGCGAAAAGTGTTGGAATGCCATACGTAACTGACCGATGGTTGGGAGGTATGCTTACTAACTTTGCTACCATTCGAAAATCGATCAAGAAAATGCAAAATTATGATCGAATGCTTGCTGACGGTACATTAACCAATGTAACCAAGAAAGAGCGATTGATGATCACTCGGGAAAAAACAAAATTGGAGCGTGTATTAGGAGGAATCGCTAACTTAAATCGTCTTCCAAGTGCGATTTTTATTGTAGATATTCACCACGAACATATTGCAGTAGCTGAAGCCAACAAATTAGGTATGCGTACCTTTGCAATGGTTGATTCTAACTCTGATCCAAGAAAAGTAGACTTTCCTATTCCTGCAAATGATGATGCAGCAAAATCTGTAGAAATCATTACTAAGTATATCACCAATGCGATAAAACTTGGTTTGGAAGATAGAAACAAAGCTAAAACGCAAAAAGAAAGCGCTAAATAATTTTAATTTAAAAACCGGGAATTTCCCACTAAATAATTCAAATTCATTATGGAAGTTAAAATCTCCGCTAAAGATGTAGCTGCACTCCGAAGAGAAACGGGAGCAGGTATGATGGATTGTAAAAAAGCACTCGTGGAAGCCAATGGCGACATGGAAGCTGCTAAAGACTACCTTCGTAAAAAAGGACAAAAACTTTCTGACAAACGAGCAGATCGTGAAGCCAATGAAGGAGTTGTAATCGCTCAAACTTCTGCCGACAACAAAAAAGGAATCGTAATCAACTTAAGTTGTGAAACGGATTTCGTTGCTAAAAACGCAGAATTTATCGCGCTTGCTCAACAATTTGCTGATGCTGCTTTAAATAATTTTCCAGCAACAAAAGACGATTTATTAGGCTTAAGCTTTGAAGGAACGACCATCGGCGAAAAAATCACTGAACAAATTGGTGTAATTGGCGAAAAGCTTGAATTGAAAGCTTACGAAACACTAGAAGCTCCAATGGTAGTATCTTATATCCACGCAGGCTACCGAAGAGGTGTACTTGTTGGATTAACTCAAGAAGGAGATTTCACTGAAGTAGGTAAAGGTGTAGCTATGCAAGTTGCTGCAATGAGCCCAGTTGCTGTAGATAAAGATGATGTAGATGCTTCTGTTATTGAAAAAGAAATGGAAATCGCACGTGACATCGCTCGCAACGAAGGAAAACCTGAAGAATTAATTGACCGAATCGCTCAAGGTAAATTAGGTAAGTTCTACAAAGAAAATACCCTAATGAACCAAGAATATGTGCGAGGAGAAAATAAAGAAACTGTTGGTGCATTTTTAAAAGGTATCAATAAAGAGCTTGCTGTTAGTGCCTTTAGGCATGTAACTTTAGGAAGTTAATTTTTTAAAAGAGCGAATTTAATTATTCGCTCTTTTTTTTTATCAATACTAATGTTTTAAATACCTTTGAAAAAAAAATTCATGGCAGCACCATTCAAACGAATTTTGTTAAAGTTAAGTGGCGAATCTTTAATGGGGAAAGATGGATACGGCATCGACCCAGAAATGTTGAAACACTATGCTAACCAAATTAAAGACATCAAAGAAACGGGCGTTCAAATCGCTATCGTCATTGGGGGAGGAAATATATTTAGAGGCCTTCAAGCAGAAGCGTCAGGAATCCCAAGAGCTCAAGGAGATTATATGGGTATGGTTGCTACGGTAATCAACGGCGTCGCTCTACAAAGCTCGCTTGAAAATGTAGGTATTTATACTCGGTTAATGAGTGCCATCGAAATGCGACAAATCGCAGAGCCTTACATCAGAAGGCGTGCCGTTCGACATTTGCAAAAAGGAAGGGTCGTTATCTTTGTAGCAGGTACAGGTAACCCTTACTTCACCACAGATTCTGCCGCCGCACTTCGAGCCAACGAGATTAATGCAGATGTCATCTTAAAAGGTACACGAGTAGATGGAATTTATTCTGCAGATCCCGAAAAAGACCCTAATGCTACCAAATTTGATCACATCTCTTTTGATGAAGTGATTCGGTTGGGCTTAAATATTATGGACATGACTGCTTTTACGCTCTGTAAAGAGAATAGTCGACCAATCATTGTCTTTGATATCAATAAAAAAGAAAATTTACTCAAAATCATTAATGGGGAAAAAGTAGGTACTTTCGTGGGTTAATTTCCACATTTTAAAAAAAAATGCTAAATTTCCGCTTAATTATGGAATCCCTAGCCATTTTTTTTGTTATACCTGGCAAAACTAAAACCTTATGCAAGAAGAAATTGAATTTCAAATCGAAGAATCTAAAGAAAACATGGAAGGTGCACTCGAACACCTTCAAAAAGAACTCGTCAAAATTCGGACGGGAAAAGCTTCTTCCTCCATTTTTAATGGCCTAATGGTCGATTATTATGGATCTCCTACTCCCTTAAAACAAGTAGCCAACATTTCAAATGTTGACGCAAGAACATTAGTCATTCAACCTTGGGAAAAAGGAATGCTCGAAAATATAGAACGTGCAATCTTCCAAGCTAATATGGGAATTACCCCACAAAATGATGGTGAAATTATTCGAATTACAATTCCAATGCTTACGGAAGAACGTCGACGTGATTTAGTAAAACAAGTCAAATTATCTGGCGAAGATGCTAAAGTTAGTGTCCGAAACGCACGAAGAGCAGCAATGGAATTTGTCAAAAAATCTGTTAAAGATGGTTTCTCCGAAGATGCAGGAAAAGATTTTGAAGATTCTATTCAAAAAATGACCAATAGCTATGGCGCTAAAATCGACGGAATCGTTGATGCCAAAGAAAAAGATATCATGACCATATAATTTATATTCCCTTATAACTATACTTCATATCATAACCATTCTTTTCGCCTTGAAAAGAATGGTTTGTTTTTTAACTCCCGCTCATATGCTTCCTCAAAATTCACTTCATATTACAGCCATTCAAGCCGACTTAATTTGGGAAAACCCCACAGAAAACCAAAAACAGTTTGAAAATAAAATGAACCAAATCGAAAATACAGATTTGGTGGTTTTGCCTGAAATGTTTACAACAGGTTTTAGTATGAACCCTCAGCCTCTTGCAGAACCAATGAATGGACCTTCTGTGCAATGGATGATACAACAGGCCAAAGAAAGAAAAATCGCCCTAACAGGAAGTATAATCATTCAAGAAAATAATCAATTCTTCAATCGCTTGATTTGGGTCTTTCCAAATGGAGAAATAGCATACTATAATAAAAGACATCTCTTTGGAATGGCAGGGGAGGATAAATCATATACCGCAGGAACACAAAAAAAAATCATCAATTATAAGTCTTGGAAAATATGTCCTCTAATTTGCTATGATCTTCGCTTTCCCGTTTGGATAAGAAACGTAGAAGATTATCATTTTTTGATCTTTGTAGCCAATTGGCCAAAGAAAAGGGCCTATGCTTGGAACAACCTTCTTCAAGCAAGAGCCATTGAAAACCAAGCATTCACTCTTGGTGTTAACCGCTTTGGAACCGATGGAAACGGATTTGAATATTCTGGAAATTCTGCCTTATATGGTCCTGAAGGAAACGAACCTTGGTTTCATATTGAGGATAAAGAAGGATTGATTTCTTTTGAATTAAAACCAGAAGAACTTCTTCGTGTAAAAAACAATTTTCCTTTTCTTAATGATCGAGATCAATTTCAAATCAACTAATTAGATCTGAATTAATTTCGCTGCGGCTTGTTGTAGTAATTCATCTGTTTTTGCAAAACAAAACCGAAGCAATTTTTCATCTTTCAAATTACTATAGAAAACAGAAATAGGAATTGCCGCTACACCAAATTCTTTGGTCATGCGTTTAGCAAAATCTACATCATTTTCTTCACTGATTGCACTATAATCTGCCAATTGAAAGTACGTTCCATGAGCAGGTAATAATCGAAACTTACTTCCCTCCATTAATTGACCAAATAAATCTCGCTTCTGTTGAAAAAAAGCACTTAACCCAAATAAAGTCTCTCGATCTTTGATATAATCACTTATCGCATACTGCACGGGCGTGTTTACTGAAAACACATTAAATTCATGCACTTTTCTAAATTCTCGCATTAGATGGGCTGGCCCCATACAATAACCCATTTTCCAACCCGTATTATGAAAAGTCTTACCAAAGGAATACGTCGCCAAACTTCTAGCATACAAATCTGGAAAATTCAAAACGCTTTGGTGCTTTTGTCCATCATAAACCAAAAAGGCATATACTTCATCACAAAGCACTACGATATTTGTTCCTTTCGTAATCCGTTCTAATGCTTTCATATCTTCTTCATCAAAAACGGAAGCCGTTGGATTATGCGGTGTATTAATTACAATCATCCGTGTTTTATCCGTAATCAATTGGGCAAAAGCATCCCAATCTACCTTAAAAGAAGGAAGTGTTAATCCATAAGGAATCACTATTCCTCCATTAACCTCAATTGAAGGCTTATAAGAGTCATAGGCAGGTTCAATCAAGATAACTTCATCTCCTGCTTGAACAAAAGCACTAATCGCTGTATAAATAGCCTGCGTGGCACCAGCCGTTATGGTAATCTCTTCTTCTGGATCAAAAGACCGACCATACAAACTTTCATTGATCATCGCCAATTGATTGCGCAACTCAAAAATACCAGCCATTGGTGCATATTGGTTATATCCTTTCTTCATATAATCAAAAACCAATGATTTTAATCGTTCGTCACAATCAAAATTTGGAAAGCCTTGCGATAGATTAATCGCTTCATGTTTACGAGCCAAACGACTCATTACCGTAAAAATGGAGGTTTGTACATTAGGCAATTTAGAAATTATGCTTTGCATGCGCTACTTTTTTATATTTTCGCATCAAGTTAATGAACCCTTTTCGGATCTTCTCCGTTTTTCAATATGTATTTTAAAAAAACTTAAGTAATTCACTTTACTCATTCCATCTGATAATATATCTTTGCAGCTATGGCAAATCAAAACGAACAATTTAAAAAGATAGTCTCCCATTGTAAGGAGTATGGTTTCATTTTTCAATCAAGCGAAGTCTATGACGGACTGAGTGCGGTATATGACTATGGTCCTTATGGTGTCCAATTAAAAAATAACATCAAATCGTATTGGTGGAAATCTATGGTGCAAATGCATGAAAATATTGTAGGTATCGATGCCTCCATTTTTATGCACCCTAAAACTTGGAAAGCTTCTGGCCACGTAGATGCGTTTAATGATCCTTTAATTGACAATAAAGATTCTAAAAAACGATACCGCGCCGATGTTTTAGTAGAGGAGTATGTAGAGAAAATCGAAAATAAAGTCAAAAAAGAAATCACTAAAGCAAGAAAACGATTTGGTGAAACATTTGACGAAGCCATGTACAAAGAAACGAACCCTAGGGTCAAAGGCTACATGGACAAAATGGAAACGATTAATACGCGTTTAGCTACCTCAATGAGCAATAGTGATCTAGATGATATCAAAAGTCTCATTGAAGAACTAGAAATCGCTTGTCCTGTAAGTGGCTCAAAAAATTGGACGGAAGTTCGACAATTCAACTTGATGTTCTCTACTCAGTTAGGAACCATCGCAGGAGAAGAAGGTAAACTCTATCTTCGACCAGAAACCGCTCAAGGTATTTTTGTAAATTTCCTTAATGTACAAAAAACAGCACGACAAAAAATTCCTTTTGGTATTGCTCAAATTGGTAAAGCCTTTAGAAACGAAATCGTTGCTCGACAATTCATTTTCCGTATGCGAGAATTTGAACAAATGGAAATGCAATTCTTTGTCCGTCCTGGGGAAGAAATGAAATGGTATGCGTACTGGAAAGAAGCTCGAATTAAATGGCATAAAACGCTTACACCAGACGAAAAACTTCGCTTCCATGATCATGAAAATTTAGCGCATTATGCCAATGCTGCTACAGATATACAATTTGAATTTCCTTTTGGTTTTAGAGAATTAGAAGGTATTCACTCTCGTACTGATTTTGACTTATCAAGCCATCAAGAATTATCGGGTAGAAAGATCCAATATTTTGACGCGGAACTAAAAGAAAACTATGTACCATACGTAGTAGAAACATCTATTGGTTGTGATCGGATGTTCCTATCCGTTATGAGCAATTGCTTAATTGAAGACATTGTTCCTGATGCCGATGGTAAAGAAACCACACGTACGGTTCTTAAACTTCCTCCAGCATTAGCTCCAATTAAATGCGCGGTTTTACCATTGCTTAAAAACGATGAAAGAATGACCAACGCAGCTAGAGATATTATCAATAAATTAAAATTCTCTTTTGAGTGCTACTATGAAGAAAAAGATGGAATTGGCCGTCGATACCGTCGACAAGATGCCATTGGTACTCCATTCTGTGTAACCGTTGATCATCAAACACTAGAAGATCAAACGGTAACCATCAGAGAAAGAGATTCATTGGCACAAGAACGGGTATCTATTGAAGATGTTGAACGCATCGTTTCAGAAAAGGTAGACATGAAAAAATTACTTCAAGCATAATAAAGAAGCTCCTATACATATAACAATAATCAGATTCCATTTTTTCCTATTTGAAATTTGATTATCTTTATTTGGAAAACCACCTCCTATGAAAACAAAATCAATATTTTTTTTAGTGCTTTTAATGCTTTCTTCTACCTTACTTTTGAAGGCACAAAATCGTGATTATAAACTAGGTTTAGGGGTACACCCAAGTATGTTTAGTTTTTTCACTTTAAATGAAAATAACGCCACGGGCAAAAAAATATTTGATTATGGAGTTCACTTCTCTATTAATCGGTACCTTAACGCATCTTTTGATTTAGGAGCAGAAGGAGCAATGGCCATTTTACGTCATCCCTTTTCAGATGACATGAGTAATCCTTTATTGCGTGAAAACTTTTATACCTTTCACCCTTTAGTAAAATACAAATTTTATAATGGATATATCTTTGGAGAAAATTTCCCTGTAGGCCCATTTATTAAAGCGGGAGTAGGTTTCAATAAACTCACTTCTTCTTCTAATTTTGGTATTTTTACTCCTTTTAGTTTTGGTATCAATTTCCGTTTAGGGAAATCGGCTTCTCTCGTGGCTCAAACTACATATAACCTTGGTGTTAGCAATGCAGAAGATTATCTTCAACATTCGATTGGCTTAGTCATTAACCTTAGAGGAATGGCCAAAAGATCATACAATAAGAAAAATGCAAAAATGCCTGATCAAGATAATGATGGGGTAGCTGACATCAATGATAAATGTCCAAACACGCCAGGAAGAGCAGGAAAAGGTTGTCCTGATTTTGATGGTGATGGCGTCTTAGATGACGGTGATGCCTGTCCAGAGGTTAAAGGCTATGCCAACATGGTAGGTTGTATCGATTCTGATCACGATGGCTTAATCGATCCAGATGATGCTTGTCCACAAAATTATGGCCCAATGCATATGGAAGGTTGTCCATCTATTACAAAAGAAAACGATAAAGATAGAGATCGAATTCCTGATGATAAAGATGCTTGTCCTGATGAACCGGGATTATTTACAACTGGGGGTTGCCCCGACAATGATGGCGATGGTATTAAAAACCAAGACGATCTTTGTCCTGATAAATACGGCTTCGCTCAACACCAAGGTTGTCCATATGATAAGGCTAAAATGGATGCCGCAGAGCGAGGTGGCGCTGTTATTACAAACCCAACAACAACCATTGTTCGACCAAGTACTACCACAACCAACCCTGTAGGTACTGGCATGAGTTTTTGTGAAGCAGCCAATGTGTGGATTTCTGGTGCTGGACGTGCGGTTTATTTCCACTCGGGCAGCTCAACCATAAAATCAGAATCGCATCTTACCTTAAATCAAGTAGCCAATTATCTAGGCAATTGTCCTAGTTTGACCTTGACAATTTCTGCACATACGGATAGCGACGGAACCGCAGCTAATAATATGAGTTTGTCTGAACGTCGAGCCAATGCAGTAAAAAGATACTTGGTTAGTTATGGCGCTAAACAAGGACAAATTGAAACCAAAGCATTTGGGGAAACGCAACCGATTGCAGACAATAATACAACAGAAGGAAAGCAACAAAATCGTAGAGTAGAATTTAGTCTACGTTAAGATAATTTGCTAAGATATAATTCAAAGTCCGAATCTTTTGATCAAAAGATTCGGACTTTTTTATGTCGTCATTATTTTTTATTGGGGCCATCCCTACGCTGTGCTTCGGGTCACTACGTTGCGGCGCTCGCTATTCGCTCGGCTATTATGAGCGTATTGAAATACGCCCA